>CAVJDU010000028.1:0-27798 GCA_963648385.1 uncultured Coriobacteriaceae bacterium
CTGCGTAAAACAAAAACAGACAAGGTTGATGCTCGTACGATTGCAAATATGATAACATATTAAAACAGATGGTGATTGCAGGACAATTTAAGCCGAATAGCTTGGTGTGGAAACCGGGAATGAAAACTTGGTTAAGAGCCGATGCCGTTGAGGACTTAAAAGGCTTATTCAATGATGTAATGCCGCCTATAGGACAAATGATAATCTCGGAAAAGAGTGGGAATAATCCATGGCACTTAAAGAAATCCAAAAGTGTAGAATTTTGCTGCATTGAATTGCTCTGTGGCAACAAATTTGCGTTATCGAATAAAAGTAATAAAGAGCTATCGGATTTTTGAAAGTCTGATAGCTCTTTTGTGCAAAGGGATTCAAGCAAGGAGTGCGATTCAATTGGAGATATATTGTCTTAATACACCTCGAATTTCGCAATCGTGGCAAAATCTCTTGTTTTTTCAATAACCAGTTTCAGTCGTCTTGCATCCATTGTCGGCAGGAGGCAAATTTTCTTTCTGCCGATCGTCGTGCCGCTGTAAAGTTTGCGCCATTTTTTATCAAAAAAATAGTAGAGCTTGAATTTTTCGATTTGCTGACCCGTTTCTATATTCTCGGTAAGCACAACCTTGTTTATACTTTTGATCTCGCCCATGTCAAGGGTGATGACGCTCTTGCGAACTTTCGGCGCACTCTTAAAATATGACTTGCCCGAATTGATAAATCTCGAAGAATGAAGGTCGTCGCTATGACCTTCGTCCTCAAATTTTCCGTTTTCTGCGTAATTTTCCTTGAATTCAATTCCGAGTTGAGCGCCGAGAGTGACGAGATGTTCAACATCGACCTTATCAATCTTTCCGGTATGCGACGGTGAAATATTTAATATCAACGAACCGTTGTTGCCGACCGATCTGAAATAAACCTCAAGTGCCTTAGAAAGTGCCTTGACATCAAAATTCTCCGTCTCATGGAAAAACCAACCCGGTCTGAGCGAAATATCGGTAATCGACGGGAACCAGACAAGCTCTTTAGCTCTTTTGATTTTGCTTCGGCTACCAAGATCCGGTTCAACAAGCTTTTTTGACGGCGCATTGTTTATCAATTCTTTCGGTACAACGCTCCATTCGCTCAATCTGCCGATGCCGACATGGTTGCCGCACCAGCGAATATCCGGACCGCAGTTGCATATCATCGCATTCGGCTGATATTTGCGAATCGTATCGTAATATCTCTGCCAGGCATAATTTTGTTTGCCGCTGTTGTCACGCTCAAACCATACGCAGAAAATATCCCCGTAATTCGTGCAAAGCTCCGTCAGCTGATTCACAAAAAAATCATTGTACTTCTCCGTGCCGAATGTCGGCTCATGCATATCATAAGGAGAGAGATAAATTCCGAACTTTATCCCCTCGGCGGCACATTCGTCCGCAAGCTCTTTTACAAGATCGCCCTCGCCGTCTTTCCACGGCGAATTTTTTACGCTGTGCTCGGTAAACTTGCTCGGCCAAAGGCAGAATCCGTCGGAATACTTGCAAGTAAGCACAAGCCCTCTCATTCTTGCGGCTTTGACCGTACCGACCCACTGCCTTGCGGAAAAATCAGCAGGCTTGAAATATTTTTCGGGTTCACGACCCGTGCCCCACTCCGTGTTGCAAAATGTGTTCATTCCGAAATGAATAAATGCCATGAATTCCGTGTTCATAAAATCCAGCTGCGCCTTTGACGGCACAACGCTGTTTGCTCTTTCAATATAATCCGACATAATAATTTAGTTCCCATCTAACCTATTAATTGTAGTTTGCAATCCTAAATTTAAGGCAATACTGCACAATTTCGGTGTGCGGATTGCGCTGTAAGGCTTTTCGTCAGGTTGTAAAAAATTGAGGGCTTGCTGGTGCAAGTTAAGAAATTTTTTATGCAGCATGACGGAAACATATTAAAGTAAAGCGTGCGCCTCAATTGTGCGGTGTTGCCTTAATTTTCTGCTTTTTCTAACTCATCGGCAAAAAAGCTGTTAACTTTATCTGCTATTTCAGTTGGGTAGACCACTGTCTCCAATGGAAAATGAGAGCGTTTCTCCAGTGGCGTCATATAGTCATCTCCGTAATAAAACCTTAAATATGAATCATAGTCTTTCGGAATTTTAAAAACTCTTGTTCCGAATATATGTTCATCAAGCTCTTCAATATATTTCCTCGGTATTGCTATTTTGTATTCATACTACAAATACCAAAAGCCTTATCGTTTTTGCTTCCAAGTCTGCATATGACAAACCTTAATAATGAAATCAATTTAATTCTCAAAAATTCAGGCAACTTCTCGGATATGTCATAAATCCGTGTGTTTGAAAATTCTATATTATGCCTTCTCTTATACCTATTCAAGTACTTTTCATGAATCATAAAAATACAGCCAAGCAACTTCTTTTGAAGTTCAAAAAGCTTATCGTTTCCTGCACAATCACAGAAAACAAAAATATCGATCCAAAGACCCTTGTTAATATTAAGCTCATCCGTCGCATACTCGTCAACATATGTACCGTCCAGCCTTATTCTCGGCAAAAAATGAATAGTTTCATGATCGGTTGTATAGTAGGCAAAAAACAAACCATCAATGTTGTTATTGTGCTTTTTAAAATGTCTTTTTAATTTTTTGAAATCTTTGTCACTGACAATGACATCAATATCATCATCCCATGGGATAAATCCGTCGTGCCTGATTGCTCCCAGCAATGTTCCATAGCCCAAAATTAAATCTATGCCAATCGATTTGCATATTTCATCAAGCTTGTAAAGCATGTAGTATTCCGCATTTTGCAAATCCTTAAGTTTAAAATCTCTATTTTCCATATTCAATACCACCATATATTAATTGAATTTATTTTATCAATAATTTAATTAAAAGTCAACATCAACACAATATTGTTTCTTACCATTTCTTTTGATGCAAAGCAAAAAAATATTGACTGTTTTCAATTAAATTAGTATAATTATATTATCTTTATAATGGAGGCAGTGTGTTATGAAAAAGTATATCAAAATTATCATTTCTTCCCTACTCGTTCTCGCTCTTATGCTCGGCGTCGGAACAGTAGCTTTTGCGGAAGATGACACATCGGACAAGCTTACGGTTATTTCTTCAAATGTTGCGGGACTTCCCATTCCCTCAAATTTTGATAAGGACGGTAAGGTTGTTCCCAAGACTCAGAAAATCATGGGCGAAATGCTCAACAACAGCGGTATTGACATTATCTGCGTTCAGGAGGATTTCCAATACCATGCAATCCTCGCAAAGCAGATGACAAACTATCCGTATCAGACATACACAAGCGGCGGAGTACCTGCCGGCGACGGTCTGAACATCTTTTCCAAATATCCTATCTACAACATCGAGCGTGTTGAATGGGAGACTTATAATGGAATTCTTGACGCCGCAAACGACGGTCTTACTCCGAAGGGCTTCCTTAAATGCACCATAGATTTCAACGGCGTCCTTGTCGATATTTACAACGCCCACCTTGACGCAAACGGTTCATATGCCGACTGTATGGCGAAGAAGGCTCAGCTTGAGCAGCTTAAGGCATACATAAATGAAAATTCCGAGGATATGCCGGTCATTATCACCGGCGACATGAATGTTGCAACGCACTGTGACATCTCGGCAGAATTCTATCCCGTAATGATCGAAAACGGCGGATTTAAGGACGCATGGTCAGAATATTGCAACGACGGCGTTTATTTCACGGATCGACTCACGGACGAGCAAAACGCTGAATACGAAGCAAAATTCGGCGGTAACTATTGGGGTCGCTGGGATTCCGTTGAGCGTGTTGTTTACCGCAGCAGCAGCAATGTTGAGCTTACTCCGACCGACTTCCGCTATGAGGACTACAATAACCGTGACGGTCACGGCGTTATCACGGATCACAATGTAATGATTTGCGAAATGGAGGTTGCAACAACGGATTATGTTGCTCCTGCAATTGAGCTTAACGAGCAGCAGAAAGAACCTCTTGCAGACAGAATTGTGCGCACAATTAAGCTGACCGCAAGATGCATTTACAGAATCCTCACAGACCTTTTTGCAAAAATTCAGTCCGGTGAAATAACATTCCCGATCAAATAAATTTTTTACACAGCATTTGTAAAGCACAGTTTGGTTAAATCAATGTTTGTGCAGAACAAGAGCTGAAATCCGTTTTCAAGGGCAAAGCATATAAAAATTCCCTCAGAAATTATTTATGACAGGAGACTTTTATGACACCATACATTTTAAGAAAACATTTAACGAGAAAGATCACATTTTTGGAAAAGAACGATCCTCGGATTCCCGCCGCACTTTTTAGCGCAGCGAGTGAGACTCCCGACCTTTCGGACTTTCCCTACCCCCTTCCATCGGCAAAGAGCGAATACACCTGCTCGGCCGAGGGCGACAATTCGGTAATGTGGTACGGCGGCAAAACAGGCATAACCCGCTATGACCCGAACGGCGAGAGCATTGAGGACAAAATCATGTATTTCAGCGCTTACCGTCACCTTCCGCACCATGCCGTTGACGCAATGCTTGCCGACGGAACGGATCTTTGGGCACTTTGCTCGGATCAGGTTGCACATATTGAAATGATCATGCTCACGGCGGAGGAAAAAGCCGAAATTCTTCTTGACGAGACTAACAAGTATGTCATGCGCCGTGGAATGGTAAGTCAGCGTGACCTCAGGGAATCCAGAAATTACGAATCACGCTACCCTTATGCCGCCTGCGACAATGACGGACTTTTCACTTCGGGCTATGCAATCGGCGAAATGCACCGCTATGCAACACTCAAGAACAAGCTCGGCAAGGATCATCCGAGAGTCATTGAAGCAAGAAAGAATGCAACAAAGGGTTGCGAGGCATGTTTGCTTTTGATGTATATCCACGGCAGACCCGAGGGATTCATTGCCCGTTCGTATCATGTCTCGGACGAGCCTCTTCCCGACGACGGCATTTTCTACCAAAGAAACGGAAAAACAGCATACTGCATGGAAACAACGGAGTCAAAAAAACAAGGCAGAGTTAATGAAGAATCGCCTTGCGATTATCCCATTCCGGACAGGCTTGCGGCGCTCTACCGTGACCTCGGATATACGGACGACGATATATTCTACAAAGCGGACACCTCAAGCGATGAGGTCACCGGACATTTTCTTCAGATGAAGATCGCTCATGATTTCCTCGGCGAAGATGACCCGGAGCTTGATGAAATCATCAAGGACGCCTGCAAGAGGACGGCGAAGCATATAATTGACCACGGCTTTGAATTCTGCGAATCCTCGGGCAAGCCTACCACCTGGGCAAAATGGAGCAAGCGTTATTTCGACAACGACCCTATCGGCTATGTTGACGCTCCTCTGAATTCCTCGGAGATGCTCATGTACCTCAAAATAACAATGTATATAACCGGCGAAAAGGGAATCTGGCAGGAAACCTATGACAAGCTTATTTCAGAGGGCTATGCCGATCTCGGCGCAAAGCATTACGACCGCTTCTACCAGGGCGCAATGAGAGAAAGAGTCAGCCCCGAGGAGGATCTGATGTATGGCGACAATATGCTCGCTCTCATGGCATACTGGATGCTCTGCACACTTGAAACAGACGAGAAGCTTCTTGAAAAATACCGTGCCGCTTTTAAATCATGGAGCGGGCTGATTCTTCGCGAGCATACGCCGGGCTATGATTTTATGTACAAGCTCGGAGTTCCCGACGCTGAAATTGATTTTGAAAAAGACGCAAGATGGTTTGATCACTTTGAGCCGAACCGTCTGCTTGCTACCGTCAATTTAGCTCGCCATGATGTTGCCGCAAAGCTTGGCAGAAATTACGATGAAAAAATAGAGCTCGAAGCTTCGGCTCTGATCATGCCGGACGAAAGGTTCGTTTCAAAATACGACCGAAATCCATTCGACCTGTTCGGCGGCAAAAACAAGGGTACCTGCATTGAAAGCTGCTATATTTACACCTATGCCTATTGGATCGGCAGATATTACGGATTTATCGACGAGGAGGGACAGTCATGAGCAAAATCGCAATATTAAACGAATTCGGCATTGAGGCCATTAAGGACGCATTGCAAAAGCTTGAGTCTTTCCCTAATCTTAAAGTAAACGGACTAAACGCACATCAGCTCTCGCAGCTTGAAGCGATCGACCCCGTGCTTTTCGCCGAAATTTCCGATCAAATAAAAAAAGGCCGCTGGTTTCCTTATGCCGGCACATGGTGCGGAAACGATGAGCTTTCGGAAATTGCGCTCATCAAAAGCTGTCTTTATTCCGTGAGATATTTCCTTGATAAATTCGGCAAAAAATACCGTGTTTTTCACGGTCAAAAGCTTTATAATAACATGCTGCCGCAGATAGTCTATTCTTCGCTTTTTGACGCCGTTGTTCTCAAAAGCGAAACAGAAAGCAAATGGCTTCACGGCGCAGACAATTTCAGAACTCTTGTTATGACGGGCGACACCGTTGATGTGAACGACCTTGACGACGGCGATATCTCGGCAGAGGATTTCATCTCATACGAGGATCTGGCGGATAATTTTTTCAACGCTCAGCTTGACCTTGAGGTTGTTTCGCTCCAGAGCACAAGCATAAATCCGGAGGGCCTTGAAAAAGCGCTCGTCGATGCGGAAAAATATGCGACAATCGGTGGCAAGGATGAAACAATTGGCATAAAAGAAGCATGGATCGCCTATTTTAACGGCGACTGCGATACCGCAAGAAAAATCGTTGACGGCATAATGAACGGTTTATCTACCGCCGAGAACGATTTCAAGCTCAGCGGTGACAGCGTTGCGTTAACCGAGGTCAAACTCGCCGAGGACGGCAGCGGCGATACCGTTATCCGTGTTGCAGAAACAAGCGGCAAGGAGCAATCGGCTTATATCATGTGCGATCGACTTGACACGGGCTTCCGCTTTGAGCTCATGCCATATGAAATGCCGACATTCCGTATCCCGAAAAATTCGGACGGATATGCAAAGGAAATCTACATCTGCGAATAAAATTAAGGCAATACCTGCCTTGCGGACTGTCGCCTAAGTGCGGCAGTCTTTTGTTGCATTATACTTGTTTTGTGGTATAATAAATCAATGTAACCGCTGATCAAGTCGGTTATTGCAACAGCTAAACTCGGAGGGGTTATATATGTCCAAAAAAATTCCACTTCACGGCGAATTTGTCTATGCTGCGGCGGTAATTCTGCTCTCTCTCGCCGTCGCTATGCTCAGTGCGGCAAATTTCGGCGTTTCAATGATCGTTGCGCCTGCGTACATAATCAGTCAAAAGCTCGGTGTCATCACTTTCGGTCAGGGAGAGTACCTTGTGCAAAGCGTACTTTTTGTTGTTTTCTGTATTCTCATGAAAAAGATCAAGCCAATTTACTTCGTTTCGTTCGCCACCTGTTTGATTTACGGCGCAGTGCTTGACCTTTGGCGAAAATTCGTTCCGCTTTTCAATCCCGATGTCACCGCACCCGGTTCAATGGCGATGCCGGTAAGAATTCTTCTTTTTGTCGGCGGTATGCTTTTAACCTCTTTTTCCGTTATGCTCTTTTACAAAACCTATCTTTACCCTCAGGTTTATGACTTTTTTGTTAAAGGAATAAGCGCACATTTCAACAAAGACAGAACAAAATTCAAAATCGCATTTGACTTTTCATGCCTTGCCGTTTCGTGTGTGCTGACTTTGACCCTGTTCCGCAGATTCGTCGGAATAGGCATCGGAACGCTCGTTCTTACCGCTCTCAACGGCTTCATTATCGGTTGGTTCGACAAGCTGTTTGACAAATGCGTTAACCTTAAACCGCTGTTCCCTAAATTCGCCGCAAAATTCGATTTATAAGACAATACCGCAAAATTGGGGTATGAGGTATTGCCATGATTTTTTCAAAAAGAATTAACAAATAATTCACTTGAATTATTCCGCAAAATGTTGTATGCTTATATCAAGGGAAAATATCGTTTTCGGCGGCTTTTTCCTATAATTATGGAGGTAACAAGTCATGAAAAAAGGTTTATGTATAATTCTTTCGGCTCTTTTGATAGCATTCTCGTTCGCTTCGTGCGGCAAAAAGAATGTTACCGAAGAAGAAACAAAGGTTGACGAAAACGGTTCGGCTTATGTTGAGGTCACCGACAAGGACGGTAATGAGGTAACATCGGTTCTTTCCGAGGAGGAAAAATCGAAGGTTGACAAAAAGGCTGCCAAGAACAATAACAATAAGGAAACAACCACCGCAGACACTTCGGAATTGGCTTCTCAAGCCGAAAGCGCAATGTCGGGCTTCACGAATGTTGACGAAAAGGATCTTTCTTCGGACAAGAAAGACCTGATCGACAAGGGCGAAACAATCAAAAAGACATCTCTGCGTGATGATGTTATAGCCAAGGTTGCAAAGACGGGTAAATTCACATTAAAGATGACCGTTAAGGCTGCCTCCGGCGAGGACACTCCGGTCACCTGCGCATACAGCGGCAATAAATTTGCCTATGAGCTGACAATGAAAGGTTCACAGCTCAGAGTAATCATGGATAACAACGATGTTTATGTCATTATTCCCGCTCTCAAGGGATACTTCAAGACCACGACCGATGAGGTCGGAATCGAAAGCATGGACGGCATCATGTCCGGCATCGCAAGCTCCGAGGAAACCTATGTTAGCTCGACCAAGGTTACCGTAAGCGGCAGCGAATATACCTGCGAGGAATACAAAAAGGACGACGGCTCAACGATAAAATATTATTTTGACAAGAACAATAACTGGAAGCGTGTTGAAAACATTAACGGCGACGAGGTTACAATCATGGAGATTCAGTCATTCACTGCGACCGTTGACGACAGCATCTTCTCCACCAATGGCTATAACGATATGACGGCTCTGCTTTCGCAGATGGGCGGCACATCAGACACAACGACAAAGAAATCATGAGAAATGTACTCATAACAGGCTCTGCGAGGGGTATCGGTGCGCAAACCGCCAAGCTCTTTGCCGCTGAGGGATACAATGTTATCATAAATTATAATACAAGTGAAAACGAAGCCGCTGAGACTTGTCGCACGATAAGGCTCGGCGGCGGCAATTCTGTCATAATTCAGGCAGATGTTTCCAAAAGAAACGAAGCCGAACGCCTTTTCGCCGAGACAAAAAAGGAATTCGGCTCTGTTGATGTACTTGTTAACAACGCCGGCGTTGCACAAATCAAACTTTTTACCGATATTACGGACGAGGACTATGACCGTATGTTTAATTGCAATGTGAGAAGCGTTTTTAACTGCTGTCAGCTTGCGCTCCCGGATATGATTCACAAGAAGCAGGGCAGAATCATCAATGTATCGTCCATGTGGGGCATTACCGGCGCATCGTGCGAGGTTCATTACTCTGCGTCAAAAGCCGCCGTGATCGGGCTCACAAAGGCTCTGGCAAGGGAGGTCGCCCCGTCAGGTATCACCGTAAATGCCGTTGCCCCCGGAGTTATTGACACGCCGATGAACAGCGGATTTGACAAAGAAACGATTGAAGCCCTCAAGGAGGAAACTCCCGTCGGCAGAATCGGCACTCCCGAAGATGTTGCAAGAGCAATACTGTTTCTCGCCGATGAGAAATCCTCGTTTATTACCGGTCAAACTCTCGGCGTTGACGGAGCTTTTATATAAGGCTATACCGCAAAATTAGACAATTTGTAGAAAAAGCTTCTTGATTTTGTGATAAATATGTGTTAGAATATCCTATACGCTAAAGCGATTACTGAAATGGAGGAATTTTGATGTCCTTTTGCCCTAAATGCGGAAGAAAACTTAAACTTACAGATATTAAGCCAACCTGTCCCGGTTGCGGCGTTAATCTTCTTTACTATGAAATTGAAGAAAGGCTTGAGGTTGACGCTATCAACGCCGAGCTTGAGCACGCCAAGACGCAGAAGAAGGTTGACCGTGCCAAGGACGCATTGTTCGGCACACCGTTTGCAATAGTCAGGCTTGTTCTTCTGGTTTTGGCTGTCGGAATGTTCTTTGTTCCGCTTGCCACCTTCCATGCAGTCGGTCCGTATTTTGACAAAACCACAACGCTTAACGCTCTTGAAATTTACAACTCGGTTTCGGCTCTTGATTTTGACGGAATTCTTGTTCTTGCCGAGTCACCCTTGCTTAAAACAAGCTTCATCTTCCTTGCCGTTTCTGCCGTAACGATTGTTATTTCTCTTCTTTGCGCTTTGCTTGAATTGATTTTCAGCTTCCTTTCAAGTTCGCCGCACGGTTTTTCAAGGAACATAACGCTTGCCTCGGTCGGTATTGTTTCCGCCGTCGCTTCGCTTATCACCTACAAAAAGTTCCTTGCAAGCATTGAAACGGTTTTCAGCGGACTTATCGACGGCTCGGTTAAGGTTGGTATTTATCTTGTGCTTGTTGCGTTCGTGCTCTGCCTCGCAATAAACATTATCATCAAGGTTAAAAATCACCCCGTTAAATATACCGATACATATGTTGACAGTATTCCCTATGAAACCTTCATTGAAAAATTCGGCATCAAAAAATATGACCTGAAAGCCCTTGAAGCTATCAAGAGTGAGATGGATCAATACAAGGTTGCCGATGAATAATGCCTAAGCAACCGTAGTTTAAATAAATGATTGCGTAAAAAAGCTGCCGTTTCGAGCTAACGATTCGGCAGCTTTTGTTTTGTACTTTTATACGAGAACCTTGGAGAGGAATTCCTTGCAGCGATCGGTTTTGGGATTTGAGAAGAATTCCGCCGGAGTGTTTTCCTCCACCATTCTTCCGTCATCCATGAAGATAACTCTCGTTGCCGCCTCCTTGGCAAAGCCCATTTCATGAGTAACAACGACCATCGTCATTCCCTCTTTTGCAAGGTCTTTCATAAGCTCCAAAACCTCGCCTACCATTTCGGGGTCAAGCGCAGAGGTCGGTTCGTCAAAGAGAATAACCTCGGGATGCATTGCAAGCGAGCGGATAATGGCTATTCTCTGCTTTTGTCCGCCGGAAAGCGTTGACGGATAAGCGTCTGCCTTTTCCTCAAGACCAATCCTCTTCAGAAGTTGCATAGCCTCTTCCTTTTTCTGAAGCTTGATGTCCTTCAAACTAGGAATATTCTCGGTATACGGATGATTCTTCATGCCGAGCTTATTGAGAAAATTATCTCTCTTGGCTTTCTTTGCCTTTTTCTTTTCAACAAGGATCGGAGAAAGCATGATGTTTTCGAGCACCGTCTTGTTATTAAAAAGATTGAAATGCTGGAAAACCATTCCGATTCTCTCTCTGTAAGTATTGATATTTACGCTGAGATCCGCAATATTAACTCCTTCAAAGATAATCTTGCCGGATGTCGGATCCTCCATACAGTTAAGGCAGCGGAGAAAGGTAGATTTTCCCGAACCGGACGGACCGATGATAACAACACGCTCGCCCTTATCAATTTTTATGGAAATATCCTTGAGAACATGATGGTTGCCGAAGCTTTTGTTCAGCTTATCTACGTCTATCACTCTTTCTCAGCCTCCTTTCCATAAACCTAATGCCAAGCGTGATCAGGCAAACAATTACAATATAAATGACCGCCATCACAAGATACGGCACCATAAACTCGTAGTTGTTTGTTCCTATATCGTTAAACACCTTATATAAATCCATTGCTCCGACGAAGGAGACTATTGAGGTTTCCTTGACGAGCGTAATGAACTCGTTGCCGAGAGTCGGGAGAATATTCTTGATAGCCTGCGGAATAACAATCATTAGCATCGTCGTTCCATAGCTCATGCCGACCGAGCGTCCGCCCTCAAGCTGACCGGGATCGACCGACAGAATACCTCCACGCATTATTTCTGAAACATATGCGCCGCTGTTCAGACCAAAAACAATAATTGCGACATGCAATCCGTCGATTCTCAAACCCATCAGCGGCATGAGAACATAATAAAAAACAAGAAGCTGAACCACCATCGGCGTTCCTCTGAAAATCGCAACATAAAACGAGCATATCTTGTCAAGCACTCTCGGAAGCACACGATATTTCGGAAGGACGCGAACGGTCGCAATCAGCGTACCTATCACAATACCGATAAGCAAACCGATTATTGCGATTTCCATTGTATTCTTCAAGCCTGTGAGAACATTGTGATATCCGCCATTGTCAATAAAGGCTTTCAGAAACTTTTCGATTTTGATATCAAAATTACCCATAAAAATCCTCTTTAGAGAACAAATACCCCACTTGCTCAGTGGGGTTTTGCTTTATTCCACTTTAATTATGCAACCTCGTTAATTGATTTAACGATACAATCTGCCGGAGCAGAGTCGATAATAACATAGTTGATATTTCCGTTGATAAGATCCTGAACCGCAAGAGAACCGTTCTTGTAGCCCTTGCCGGTAACCTTGAGATCGTTTGAAGCATAGTCGCTCTCGTTGTTGATATACATACCGCCGGTTGTACCGTTCTGGTAACCTATGCTTACCGAGCTGTCAAAGCTCTGGAGCTTTTTGAGAATCTCATCGGCTGTCTTGCACTCGTCAAATGTTGTGTCGTCGCCCTTAACGATAATCTTCTGCGACGCCGTGTAGTATGTCTTTGAGAATGTAACCGAGGCTTCTCTGTCCGGCTTAACGGTAAGGCCTGCCATTGCAATATCGCACTTGTGCTGACCGACGGTAAGGCAAACGGCGTCGAAATCCATGTTGTCAATAACAAGCTCTTTGCCAAGCTCCTTAGCAAGAAGCTGAGCGATTTCCATATCAATACCTGCGTATGAATCGCCTACCGTGTACTCAAACGGTTCGAATCCGGCGTTTGTTGCAACAACAAGCTGATCCTTGGAGGAATCCCTTGTTGCGGACTTAACCAGTACGGGTTCACCGTCGCCAAAGTAACGGTTGCAAATCTCATCAAATGTACCGTCGCTCATTATCTTGTCGATAAAAGCGTTTGTTTTTTCGAGAAGTTCCGGCTGCGCCTTGTCAACGCCGAATGCATACTCTTCCTGAGTAAGGTCAACGCCGATAACCCTTGCTGCCTTAACATCCTCTTTCTTTCCGCAACCTGCAAGCATCGCAACACTTGCAAGAAGCACCAATGACATTACAATAGCTGTAATCTTTTTCATAAATTTATCCTCCTCTGTCTTTATGACACGGATAATATACCACTTTAGACTGAATATGTCAAGCAAACGGCGAATATTTATTCATAAATGTAATTATTTTTTGATTTTTTCGTCAGGTTGTAAAAATTTTTTTGCAGGCTTGCTGTCGCAAGTCAAGGAATTTTTATTCAGCATGACGGAAATATATTCATGCAAGGCGTGCGCCTCAATTGTGCGGTGTTACCTTAAATACAATTTTGAGAACATTTCCGATTTTTTCGTGCATAACATTCGGTCGATGTCCGTCCTCCGGGAAAAGCACTGCGCAATGATCTCCGCCGAGCGTAACCGTCGAAAGAGCCTCGCCCTCGTAAAATGCGATATCGCCTCCCCTTTCAAATCCGTTATCGGTCATATCAAGCGAGTCGATCGGTGCCCAATCCATTTCCTCGCTGCCGTCAAGGACAACTTGAATGTCTATGTATTTTCGGTGGCTTTCAAATTTTCTCTGCTCTCTCGGCTCGGTATCATAGCGACTGACGGCAGCAAAAAGATCATCGCCGTGAATATCGTATCTACCTGTCTTCATATCCGTCTTTTTGAAATTCTCAATAAAGGTCTTAATATCCTTTGCATAGGGAATTTCGCCGTAAAAATCCAGCTTGTCTGTTGTTGTTACTATCATGATAATTCTCCTTTCATGTCCGGTTTATTATTCGGTGATCACCTTGTTCTTTACATTGCAAAGCTTGGCATAAATTCCACCGAGCTTTAAAAGCTCATCGTGTTTGCCCTGCTCGGCGATCCTGCCGTCCTCAAGGACGATTATATTATCAGCCTTCATGACCGTTGAAAGCCTATGGGCAATAACAACGACCGTGCGACTCTTAGAAAGCTCATCTATCGCCTGCTGAATCAACGCTTCCGTCTCATTATCGACCGATGAAGTTGCCTCATCAAGAATAAGCACCGGTGAATTTTTGAGCACCGCCCTTGCAATGGCGATTCGCTGCTTCTGTCCGCCGGAGAGACGGACTCCCCTCTCGCCGATGATCGTTTCATATCCGTTCGGCATCTTGTCAACAAACTCGTTTACGCTCGCCGCTTGCGCCGCTTTTATAATTTCCTCACGGGTTGCCGAGGGATTTCCGAAAGCGATATTGTCATAAATTGAACCGTTAAAAAGAAAAACATCCTGCAATACCATTGAAATATTTTCCCTGAGCGACTTGAGCGTTATATCCCTGATATCCCTGCCGTCAAGGCGGACAGAGCCTTTGACGGGATCATAAAACCTTTCCATAAGCGAAACGATCGTTGACTTGCCGACTCCGGTTGCGCCGACAAGGGCAATCATTTTACCCGACTCAACCTTGAATGAAATATCCTTGAGCACCGGCTCATTTTCATTATAATAAAACGAAACACGGTCAAACTCCATTTCGCCCCTTGCTCTGCCGATATCCACAGCATTTTCGCTGTCCTTTACCTCCGGATCCATATCGAGTACCTCAAGAACTCTGCGTCCGCCGGCGAAAGCATTCTGCATATCCTCAACTATTCTTGAAAGCACGGCGATCGGAGAATAAAAGAGCGAAAGATACATGAAAAATCCGACAACATCGGAAATTGAAAGTACATCTCTCATTGCAAGCGTTCCGCCGATTCCCATAACAAGAACCGAACCGACCGAGGTCAGGAACTCAAGCGACGGGTGAAAAATTGCGCCGACAAAATTCGCACGGATATTGACATAGCTGTAATATTTGCAATATTCTTTAAGGCTTTCGTATTCCTCGTCTTCCCTGCCGAACGACTGAATCTCACGAATTCCGGAAATGTTATCCTGCACCTTGCCGTTGACCTGAGCCAGAACCTCCTGATTGCGCCTGAACAACGAATGAACCTTGCCCGAAAATTTCGTACTGACAAAAAGAATAAACGGAATAGGGATCAACGAGATGGCGGCAAGGATCGGGTTTATCATAAAAATCATTATCGCAACCATTATGACAATGAGAATGTTTGAAAGCAGATCCGGCAACGCATGGGCAATGAGAGTTTCCATATTGCGGGAATCGTTTATAACGCGGCTCATTATTTCGCCCGTTTGCTTGTCGCTGAAATATCTCATCGAAAGCGACTGAAGCTTGCCGTACACCTTGAGCATCAAATCACCGACAAAATTCCATGCCGCAACATGAGCCTTGTATTTTGAAACAAAGGAAAGAAAAGCCTTGACAATATATGCAGCCAAAAGTATAACGGCATAGGTCACTACCTTTTCCTTGGTTGCCGTTCCGTCCGTCAGCGTTTGAGTAAGCTTGCGCACCATTTCCGGCGTAACAAGGCTGACCGCCGACACACCGATCATCGAAAGCACGGTCAATATAAGCGCACCCTTATACGGCGCAGCCATTTTAAGATATCTTTTCAAATCCTTCAAATAATCAACTCCAAGCGTATTTCCCTCGGTAATCGCCGAATCTCAACAATTTCCATGGAATTATTTTATATTGATTCCGTTAATTTTTCAAGAGTTAATACGAAAATTATTTCAAAGCAATACCGTACAATCGGGGTGTACAGCATCGTCTTAATTATTTATTCTGCGAATATTTTTCATGAAGCTTCAGCGGATAGGTCGCATCCTTGAATTTCCAATGAGCCAACCCGTATTTTACGGCGGAGACGGGTGACAGATTTGCAAGCTTTTCATATTCATCGGACATCTCCCATTCGTCGGCTGACGCAACATTGAAGCTCATGCAAACGCTGCTACCGAAAAGGCACGGGTCGATCTGGCCGAGTGCCGTTTCCTGCGCAAGGCGTCCGTGCGCAAGATACGGAACATCTGCGCTGCTGCTTGTCACACTTTTTTGTGCGAGATAGTCGGCTCTGTACGCATAGCAATCAAAATTCTGAGCCGTCATCACCAGCAAAATGCAGCAACCGACGGCAAAAGCAGCGGCAGAGACAGCACAGACAGCTCGTCTGATTTTTTCGCCTATGCCGATTTCTTTAACCAAGTACAGGGCATAGCAGAAAAGAATTGCGAATGTTGTGAAAAAGGTTCGGTCACCCCTATGGTTAACGACAGTCATCGGAGCTACCGCACTGCCGAGCAATATAACGGTCACGACGACGGATACGATCAAATTTCTGCGCTTTGAAAGAATCGAGACAATCAAGACTGCAACCAAATAAACTGCCTCGAGCGGCAAATACACCGCTGCCAGCTCGTTTGCTTTTTGCGCAAAAATCAACGCAAAAACGCAGGCTGTCGGAAGAGTTACGAAAATTGCGGTCAAAATTAGCTTTATGAATTTTCCTGTTCGGCAATATCTGTAAAGCACATAAATCACAGCGGCAGAAATTATCAGATAAACCGGCGCATACTGATTTGCAAGAAGTGCAAAACTTCTCAAAGTCGAGATCATATTAGAAATCAACGAATTCTTATCAACATATCCCCTGTAATAATCCAGCTTTTCCTCGGTATCGGTAAGTCTCGGAATAAGATACATTATCAATGCGCCGACAGCCGAATAAGCCAAATTCACTATGCTCGGTGTCGATACTTTTTTGTCGTTTATAAAATCAACGGCAACGAGCAAAAACGATGCACAGAGCACAACAACAGTCGTGTTTTCGCTAAAAAGGCAAACGCCGACAGCAGAAAAAGCAAGCGGAATATAAAAAAGACGAGAACCGTTTGATTTAAGTTTTTTTATAAAAATTGCCGACATCAGTGCAAAAACGAGCGGAACGGCATAGTTGCAAAAAGCCGCAATCATACAGTAAACCTCACGGATCAAGCCGACGGCGGGGAACGCAACCGTCACGGCGATCGGAAATATCGTTTTTTCGTTTCCCTCAAAGAACAGCTTGTTGCTCAGGAAAACTATCAGCGTCAGGAAAAAAGCCGTTACAAAAAAAGCCGCCGTAAAATGATGCGACAAATAAAACCCGAGCACATTCCCGAGAAATCTTCCGTTGCCGTAATAAACCGCCTCGCTCAGCACACTGCGAATATCGCCCTTGAAGTCCCTTGTGAAAAGGAGCACATCATACTGCGGATAAGTGAACATATACGACAGAACGAAGCCGACAAAAATTATAATATATTGAACAGAAGACAGAATAGCTGATTTAGTCTTATTCATTTCTTTCGCTCCCGTAAAACAAAAAAGGTCAGACATAATGCCCAACCTTTTTATTTTGTTTGAATTATTCAGCAATAACTGCCTTTGCCGGGTTGATGCGCACACCGGGACCCATTGTTGTTGCAACAACGCAGCTTCTGATGTACTGACCCTTTGATGCAGCCGGCTTTGCCTTGTTGATAGCGTCAAGGAGAGTCTTGTAGTTCTCCTGGAGCTTCTCAACGCCGAACGAAACCTTACCGATCGGGCAGTGAATGATGTTTGTTTTGTCAAGACGGTACTCGATCTTACCTGCCTTAGCTTCTTCAACAGCCTTGGCAACATCCGGAGTAACCGTACCCGCCTTCGGCGACGGCATAAGGCCACGAGGACCGAGAACCTTACCGAGACGACCGACAAGACCCATCATGTTGGGTGCTGCGATAGCAACATCGAAATCGAGGAAGCCTTCGCCCTGAATCTTAGCAACAAGATCCTCAGCGCCGACGATTTCTGCGCCTGCCGCAACGGCTGCGTCAGCTGCGTCGCCCTTAGCGAAAACAGCAACTCTTACCTTCTTGCCTGTACCGTTCGGAAGAACGACAGCACCGCGAACCTGCTGGTCGGCATGACGAGAGTCAACACCGAGGCGAACATGAACCTCAACAGTTTCATCAAACTTAGCGGAAGAGGTCTTGACTGCGAGGTCAAGAGCATCTGCCGGATCATAAAGCGAAGCTCTGTCGACGAGCTTTGCGCTCTCTAAATATTTCTTACCGTGTTTCATAAGATATTCCTCCCATTATAGTGGTTAAATCGGATTTTACCTCCCACGCGGGAGCATTAGTCTACAACAGTAACGCCCATGCTGCGTGCAGTACCGGCGATCATTGACATTGCTGTTTCGATCGTTGCTGCATTCAAGTCAGGCATCTTCTGTTCAGCGATTTTTCTAACCTGCTCACTTGTGATTGTGGCAACCTTTGTCTTGTTAGGCACACCTGAACCGCTCTCGATTCCGCAAGCCTTCTTGATAAGAACTGCTGCGGGCGGTGTCTTTGTAACGAAAGTAAAAGTACGGTCTGCATAAACCGTGATAACAACGGGGATTATAAGTCCGACATCGTTCTTTGTACGCTCGTTGAATTCTTTTGTGAATGCCATAATGTTAACGCCGTGCTGTCCGAGTGCCGGACCAACGGGCGGAGCCGGTGTTGCTTTGCCGGCAGGGATCTGAAGCTTAATAAAGCCTACTACCTTCTGAGCCATTTCTTGCACCTCCAAAATAATGTGGTTCATCGGAGCAATTTAGTTGAAATTTTTGCTCCTCCCACAACGAAGCCGAAGCTCCATGCCCCGTGAGGGACATATAAATCAAGCCCTGTGAGCTTAATTATCTTTTCATCAGTCGGAAATCGGTTCAACCTGATCAAGCTCAAGCTCAACCAGCGTCTCCTTACCGAACAATGCGGAAACCGTAACCTTAACCTTATTGTTGTCAAGGTCAATTTCCTCTACCTTACCGGTGAAGCCTTCAAAGATTTCATCGGTGATGTTGACCATATCGCCAACCTCATACTTGACTTCAACGACCTTCTTTTCAACGCCGAGTCTGTAAACCTCCTCCTCAGTCAGGGGAATCGGCTTGCCCTCGGGACCTACGAAGCCGGTCGCACCTCTTGTGTTGCGAATAACGAGCCATGCTTCGTCGCTGATTTTCGGCATATCGTTTTCATCAAGGAAAGTTGCAATTTTAACCATAACATAACCCGGGAAGATCTTGCGCTCAACCTCACGGGTTTTACCGTCCTCACGAACCTCGACGACGGTTTCGGTAGGAATTTTGACCTCAAAGATCTCATCCTGCATTTTGCGGTTTTCGGCAGCTTTCAAAACGTTTGTGGCTACTTTGTTTTCGTAGCCCGAGTAGGTATGAACAACATACCATCTGGCATCATTTGACATTGCCGTTCCTCCGTCTCGCTGAAATTATTGAGCCGCTGTTGTATCGTCACTTACAATGCTGATTCCTGCCGTTGTGGTTTCCGTCTCGGAAGCCGTTGTAGTCTCGGCAACAGTTGTAGTGGTACGGTTCTCGGCGACAGTACGAAGTCCGCTGATGCCCTTAGTCAGTCCGAGGTCAACAAGGAATACGAGCACGCCGACGATTGCTATGCAAACGATCGTAACGACCGTACCCTTAAGGACTTCCTTTGCGTCGGGCCATGTGATCTTCTTGAGATCGCCCTTGCTGTTCTTGAAGAAATTCTTTATGGCCTTGCCCATACGCGCGAAAACATTGGGCTTATTATTCGGCTTCTTTGAAGTCTTTTCTTTTTCAGCCTTTGCGATTTTCTTTGCAGCTTCGGAACTCTCTTTCTTTGCCATAACAGTTCTCCTTCCGGCTTACTTCGTTTCTTTGTGGAGAGTATGCTTCTTGCAGAATCTGCAATACTTGTTCATCTCCAACCTGTCGGGTGTATTCTTCTTGTTTTTCATTGTGTCGTAATTGCGCTGCTTACATTCTGTGCAAGCGAGTGTAACCTTAACTCTCATTTCGGCACCTCCATTTAACCGGTTTTCCCGGGATTTTAAGCCTCCCTCATACGGGAACCTACACCCTGTAAGTTCCTAAAAGAGGGCACAAAAAAAGAACCCTCCTTAAAGAGGTACAATCATTTTATCACAGCATACCCGTATTGTCAAGCAAATTTTACTTATTATATTGTAAAATGACAATAATTTTTGCAGGTATCAATATGTAGCGGTGATTGTGCTTTTTAAACACTAACTGCGGCGCAGGAAAGAACTTCATGTGCCGCAGAGAGCGTTTTTATTATACCATATTATATAAAGTTTTGTCAATTACAGGTCGTCGGCGTCCTGCTGTGGCTTAACGGTTTCCGTTGAATTGCCCGTGTAGCTGCCGAGAACATCGGTATCGCTGCCCGCCTCCCAGTCGCTTACGATTGACTGAACCAGCGGCGAAAGCTTCAGCTTCTTCTTTTTGCGTTCTTTCTTGTCCATTTAAAATCACCTCCCACAATAATATTTGCAAAAAGCTCATATTTATTGACACAAAAACAAAAAAGATGTATGATATAGAAAATCAATACCGCACAAACGAGGTATGCAAAATGAAATTATACAAAAAAATCGGAACGGCACTGCTTTGCTTAATGATTATCGTCTCACTTACGGCGTGCAATATCGGCGAAGGCATTCCGTTTTTGACAACCAAAAGCAAAACGACTCTGCCCGACAACACCGTAACGATCACTTTCCCGGAGGGATATACGATCATTCAGATATCGCAACGGCTTGAGCAGTCCAATGTTTGCTCGGCTCAGGCTTTTCTTGAGGCCTGCAACAAACCGGTTGCGGGGATTGATATCGACAACGCAGACGACAGAGTTTTCCTCTTGGAGGGATATATTTTCCCCGACACATACGAGTTTTATCTTGAATCGGACGCTCAGTCGATCGTTGACAAATTTATTGAAAACTACAATTCCAAAATCACCGACGAAATGAAGCAAAGAGCGCAAACGCTCGGCTACACGATGGATCAGATGCTGACGCTTGCTTCAATAATTCAAAAGGAATGCGATGCCGATATTGACGAGTGCGCCAATGTTTCGTCAGTCTTTCACAACCGATTGAAAGATCCTGCGTCTTTCCCTAAGCTTGAAAGCGATGTCACAACATTTTACATCACGCAAACGCTCAAGGACACGCTCTCGTATCAGGACGGAGTTGCGCTTGAAAATCAGAATGACGAAGTGAAAAAATACATGGAGCTTTACAGCACATATTATTGCTCCGGTTTGCCGGCAGGACCGATCTGCAACCCCGGACTTAAAGCGATAAACGCTGCGCTCCACCCCAACGATACGGACTATGTTTTCTTCCTCACCGACGAAAGCGGCGAACACTTCTACTATGCCGCCACGATTGACGAGCACAATGCCAACGGCGTAAAAGCCGGACTTTTTTGATTGAAAATGATTTATTTTTTTAACGATTACGAGAATTTTTCGAGCGAAAAATTTTTGAAATTTCTTCCGAAAAATCGACTGGAAAAATTCAACAGACTTAAAAGAAAAAACGACCGTGATAACTGCGTTATCGCTTATCTTTTATTAAGGCTTGCGCTGAAAGAAAACGGGATTGAAAATTCTGAGATCGTTATCGGCGAGAACGGAAAGCCGTTTTTGAAAAACGACGAAATATTTTTCAACATCAGCCATTGCGCCGAGGGGGCAGCAGTTGCCATCGACACTGCGCCCATCGGAATTGATGTGCAGGAAATCGGCGACTTTAACCAAAAGGTTGCAAAAAGATTTTTTGATGAGAACGAGAACAAAAAAATAAACGCTTCGCCCGACAAAGCAAAAGCATTTACAAGAATATGGACGCTCAAGGAAAGCGTAATAAAATGCGAGGGAAAATCAATCGCAGATCTCGGCGAATTTTCTTTCGGAAATTATGAAGAATTTTTTGAAAAATTCGAAAAAAATTTTTCGTGTCTCGGCGAAAAAAATGTTTTGATTTCCGTTTGCGCAAGCAGATATTTTGATGAAATAAAAGCCATAAAGACGGAGGATTTTATATGAAAATTTTATTTCAGGGTGACAGCATTACGGACGCAGATCGTGACCGTAAAAATTTGCACGACCTCGGCTGCGGATACCCGAAATATGCAGCAAAATTTTTACGGAAAAAATTTCCGACAGTTGATTTTGAATTCATTGATCTCGGAATAAGCGGAGATCAGACGCTTAATCTTGTCAACAGATTGCAATCGGATTTTATTGACATTCAGCCGGATATCGTTTCGATTCTCATCGGCGTCAACGACACATGGCACAGTGCCGACACGAGAGATTGGCTTGACCATGCCGAGTTTGAAAAGAGATATCGCACGGTTCTTGATGCAATCAAGACAAAAACGAATGCGAAAATCGTTATGATGGAGCAGTTCCTGCTTCCCGCCGAGGATAAGCTCTATTTCCGTGAAGATCTCGACCCGAAAATTCAGATCACAAGGAAGCTTGCCCGTGAGCATGCCGACGTTTTCATTCCGCTTGACGGACTGCTTGCATCGCATATATGCCATGAGGATTGGCATAAGATTTCTGCCGACGGCGTTCACCCGACCTACGACCGCGGCGCAGAGGTTATCGGAAAAATCTATGCCGATTATGTCAGTGAGTTGGTTAAATAAAATAAACATTCAGTCTGTCGAATAACTATTTGGTTATAAGGAGCGAAATTTTTTGTCATATTATCGCAGAGTAAAAGATTTGAGAGAGGATTACGATTATACGCAAAAATTTGTTTCCGATTATCTCGGAATGAAACAGCCTCAATACAGCCGATACGAAAACGGTTACCGTGACCTGCCGACCGATGTGCTGATTGCGTTGGCGAAGCTTTATAATACCTCAACCGATTACATTTTAGGCTTGACAAAAAAAAATAAATCGCAGATTTTCGGAGCAGTTTCCGTTAGTCTGCGATTTTTTGTTCAGTATTGCTTTTATTCTTCAATATCAACCTGTTCGACCGTGCCGCCGAGAGAGTTACCCATAAATATCAGGGCGTGCTTTTCAAAATCCTCTGCGTTGTCGCTGACAAAATATTTTCGTTCGCTTGTTTTTGAATCGCTGAGGATATCTCTTTCGCTGAGCCCTTTCTTCAGCTCCTCCGCCGCCGCAATCGATGAGCTGATAACCGTAACTCCGTCGCCCATTATCTCGGTGATAATATCGTAAAGCAACGGATAGTGGGTGCAGCCGAGAACGAGAGTGTCAATGCCCTGCTCCTTGAGCGGAGTGAGGTATTCTCGCAGAACCTCCTCAATAACCTGATCTCCTTTTTTGAAACGACCCTCCTCAACGAGCGGAACGAGGAGCGGACACGCAAGGCTTATCACCTGTACGCTTTCGTCAAAGCGATGTATCGTCTTTTCGTATGCGCCGCTGTTGACCGTGGCATTTGTTGCAATCACGCCGATTTTTTTGTTTTTAGACAGCTCTGCCGCTTTTTTTGAAGCGGGAGCAACAACGCCGTAAACGGGAATGTCACTGTATTTTTCCTCGATTTTATCCCTCGCCGCCGAGTCAGCCGTGTTGCAGGCAATCACTATCGCTTTGATGTTGAATCGGCTGAGAAACTTCACATCGCCGAGCACATACTCGATTATCTGTTCCTTTGAGCGTGTTCCGTAAGGAACATGAGCCGTGTCGCCGAAGTAGATTATATTTTCGTTCGGCATGGTTTCGACTATGCTTTTGACGACGGTCAAGCCGCCGATTCCGGAGTCAAAAACGCCGATGCATTTCTCTTTTTCTGTCATATTTTTCCTTTCGGGTTAAATCGCATTTACAATCTTCTTAAAGTGGTCGCCACGCTCCTCAAAGCAGGTGTACTGATCAAACGAACTTGTGGTTGGCGAAAGGAGAACCGTATCGCCGCTTTCGGCAATATTATTTGCCTCGGCAACTGCTTCATCAAGCGTTGTTACGATAATTCCATCCTCGCCGACAAGGTCATGCACAAGCCTTGCGCCGCAGGCACCGAAACCGATAATCTTTTTGACACAGCCGAGGTACTTCTTCATCTCGTCCATCGGCAAGCCCTTTTCAAATCCGCCGACAAGGAGAATTACGCCGCAGTCAAATGCCTTGAGAGCGGTTATTGTTGCGTCGGTGTTCGTTCCCTTGGAATCGTTATAATACTTAACGCCGTCAATTTCACGGACAAACTCAATTCGATGCTCAACGCCCTTGAAGGAAGAAACGGCATCAAAAATAATATCGTTTGAAATACCGACAGCCTTAGCTGCGGAAACGGCGATCATAACATTCTGCAAATTGTGCTTACCGACAATTTTAATTGCGTCGAGCGGAATAATTTTTTCGCCCTTTATTTCGATGTAGCCGTCCTTGGCAATGCAGTCGGCATTTTCGCTGTCCGTACTGAAGTTTTCTTTAACGCACTTCACGGGATAGCGGTCAGTGTACTCCTTAACGACAGGGTCATCGGCATTGAGCAGAAAAACATCATCATCCGTCATATTTCTGTAAACCTCGGTCTTGGACTTATAGTAATTATCCAAACCGCCCATAAAATCAATGTGGTCGGGAGTGAGGTTGATTATCGTTGCAATCTCGGGACGAAATTTATCAATATTTACAAGCTGGAAGTTTGAAATTTCGAGAGCAATGTAATGTCCGCCCTCCTCCATAAGTCCGTTTTCCATAACGATCTCGCAAAGCGGAATACCGATATTGCCGCAAAGGTGCGCCTTGCCCGGAAAAGCACGGCGAAGAATTTCATATGTAAGAGTGGAGGTTGTTGTTTTGCCGTTCGTACCGGTTATTGCGATATAGTGTTGAGGCTTCGCAACCTGATAAGCAAGCTCGATTTCCGTGATTACAGGTATCTTGCGTTCATGAAGCTTTTCCATCATCGGACTTCTGTACGGAACGCCGGGATTTTTGACCACAAGATCAAAATCACGCTCAAAAACCGCCATTTCCTGTCCGACGATTTCGACATTATTTTCGTTAAGAAAATCAATTTCCTTTATGTCATCTTTTTTCTTGCTCTCCGAGAGAGTGACCTCTGCGCCGAGCTTTTTAAGTACCTTGATTGCCGCCATGCCGCTTCGTGCAAGTCCGACAACGAGAACCTTCTTGCCTGAAAAATCCATATATCAAAACCTCCGATTGACTGTATACAATAATAAATCAATTCACGCACCTTGATTGTGCGGTATTGCTCCAAAGCTGAATTATATTATATTCTTGTCGAGCGCAAAAGTCAATCGAATTAGGCGGTATACTTTCGTCAATTTGAATAAAAAAAGAGCCGATTGTTTTATTTGTAAAATTTGAGCTTTTATGATATAATTAGATATCATAGGAAAAATATCATTTTCCGAAAGGAGACATAAGTTATGAAAAAAATTCTTTTGTCGGTTCTCTCGGTTGCTCTTTGCATTTGCCTGATTATTCCGATCGGCGTAACGGCATTCGCAAAGAACGAAGAAACTCCGATCGTTGCCGAGTCAAATGTGACTCTTGAGGAGTACCTCGCCGAGGCCGCCGCAAACGGCAATCAGGTTCAGGTGGTCAACAGCAGCTCGAACGACACGCTCGACAAAGTCGGCGATGCTTTCGGCTCGCTCGCTTCGACAAATATCAAAACGGTTTTCATGAAGTTGCTTGCAAAGGCAATAAATCTGCTGAGCAATGTACTTATCAACATTATCGGCAAGGCTCTCGGACTTGTTATTCCGAAAACCTCCGTGCTTCATGATTATGCAGATTTTGACCTCGACAGCTACGGCAACTTCTACAAGGGTATGTCGGAGTTCCTTGACGCTCCGGCGGCAGGCGCAAAGTGGCATCTCGGCTACGCTCAGGCATCGATCCTTCCCGACGATTTCGGCACAACGCCGTACACCATGGGCGGCTACGGTCTTATGGCCACAACGACCGAAACCTTTGACGGACTCTGGGTTCGCACGATCATTCTCAATGACGGCACAGGCAGAGGAAATGTTGCTTTCTGCGTACTTGACGCAATCGGCATCGCAAATGCGGATGTTCGTCTTATCCGTGAAGCTGTTTCGGATTTCGCCGCTGAAAATAATATCGTCAGCGTCAATGTTTCCGTTACTCATACCCACAGCGGCATCGACCTCCAGGGCGTTTGGGACAACACCGTCTCGAATGTTCTGAGCAACCTTTTCCTTTCAAATCTCGGCCTTGCTCCGATCAAGAGCGGCGTTAACCGCACATTCCTCAACAAGATAATCGATCAGTGTTCGGCAACAATCAAGTCGGCTTATTCCGACATGACCGGCGGCACGCTTACCCTTGCAAAGAAGGATATTGCAGACAATTATCTTCGTGACAGAACCGCTCCGTATGTCTTTGACGGCAACCTTTACCGCCTGATGTTCACTCCCGACGACAAGAACGAAAAGGGCACGGTTATTGCAACATTCAGCGCACACCCGGAGAACTCCGGTTACGGTCACACGGTTATCTCTGCCGACTTTGTTCCTTACATTGAGGAAGTCGTCAACAAGGCAGGCTATAACTTCATCTATATCCAGGGCTGCATAGGTACTATCACCTATCAGCGAGGCGTGTCCGACGACGGACTCGACCTTACGAGATATGAGGAAACTGTCAGATACGGTCATGAAATGGGCTATATCATTCTCGGACTCACAAAGAGCGAGGCGGAATGCAAGACCATGAACTATGCTCTCGGCGATTTCCTCGGAGAGGCTGAATACGGCTCAATCGAGGGCTATACATCATGGTACAAGGATTGGGAATCCGTCAACGAGAGCGAGGTCGCTCCGATGCTCAATATCGCTCACAAGCAGTATATCATCGAGGTTTCCAATGTACTCATGGATATCGTCGGCAAAACGGGTATCACGGATTATTTCTTCCTCTATGACAATACAAGCGGCAAGTATTACACCGTTACGGAGGCGGGCTACATGGAGCTTGGCGATTCGCTTCTTGTTGAGCTTTGCCCGGGCGAAACCTACGGCGAGCTTCTCATTGGCGGCGACGCACTGAAGGGCTTTGATTATCCGTCGCTTCGTGAAATGTACGGCGAAAACATCATTGTATTTGACCTTATGAACGATGCCATCGGCTATATTGAGCCGGACAACAACTTCGTAATGGCAGGAGTACAGTACAGCGAGAAAAACGACGAGTTTGACACCGACACATGGTGTCTTATCTCTTGGGGCAAGAACACCGCCTCAAAAGTAATCTCGGAGTTCATCGATCTTGTTGACAGCGTTAAATAAACACTAAATTAAAGAAATCGGAAGTCGTTGATTCGGCTTCCGATTTTTTGCAGTATTTAGGTAACCATTGATTGAATCAGCGGTTATCTATACAGCGACTATGCCGCTTTTAAAATTCTGTTTCAATATCAAAGCAAAGAGTTTACTATTCATTAAAATCCCATTTCGATATAAAAAATAAAAATTCAAAAAAACTGTTGACAAAACCGTCCGGTTGTGGTATAGTATACGAGCGTTGAGACGCTGGTGTAGCTCAGTTGGTAGAGCAGCTGATTTGTAATCAGCAGGTCGGGGGTTCGAGTCCGTCCACCAGCTCCAATTCAATACGGAGGAGTTCCCGAGTGGCCAAAGGGGGCAGACTGTAAATCTGTTGTCTTCGACTTCGATGGTTCGAATCCATCCTCCTCCACCAATGCAAAGAACGGTAAACACCGTTCTTTGTTTTTTGCGTTTATCTCGAACGCATGTTCTATTTTTACCATAAATCACAGCGTCTGTCAAGTACTTTTCCTTGTCACTGCACTTCTTTTTTTACCGGGTCCAAAAAAAGCGTTCCCTCCGCTCTGGAAGGAACGCTGTTTCGTTTGGACTTGGTTCGGCGTGCGCTTTGCTATTTCGTCAGATAGTCTTTCAGGTACAAAATGGCCTGCCGATACCCGTCCAGCCCCAGACCCATATAGGTC
>CAVJDU010000029.1:0-25918 GCA_963648385.1 uncultured Coriobacteriaceae bacterium
TAAGTTTATTTCTTTACCTGCTGTTAGGTTTCATTCCCCTTAAATCCGTGATGAACCAAAAAAAAGAGCCTAAAAGCAACGATTCAATGCCTGATGAAGCGTTTGGCGGCTCTTGCTTCTCAAAATTGAATATATTCAAAAGCCCCCGAAGCAGTTACACTTCGGGGGCTTTGATGTCATTTATGCTTGTCCAAAAACAAGATTTATGATGCTTTATTCCGAATTACTCAGCAAGTGCAGCCTGTGCAGCAGCAAGACGAGCGATAGGAACACGGAACGGTGAGCAAGAAACATAGTCAAGACCGATCTTATGGCAGAACTCTACCGAAGAAGGATCTCCGCCGTGCTCGCCGCAGATACCGCAGTGGAGAGTCGGGCGAACTGCTCTACCCATCTTAACTGCCATATCCATAAGCTTACCTACTCCGACCTGGTCAAGCTTTGCGAACGGGTCGAACTCATAGATCTTGTTGTCATAGTAAGAGTCGAGGAACTTACCTGCGTCATCACGGCTGAAGCCGAATGTCATCTGAGTAAGATCGTTTGTGCCGAAGCAGAAGAACTCAGCTTCCTTAGCGATCTCATCGGCTGTAAGAGCAGCACGCGGGATCTCGATCATTGTACCAACCTCATACTTGAGGTCAATGCCTGCTGCTGCGATCTCAGCGTCGGCTGTTGCAACAACAACATCCTTAACGAATTTAAGCTCCTTAACCTCACCGGTAAGCGGGATCATGATCTCAGGAACGATGTCCCAATCCGGATGAGCCTTCTTAACATTGATAGCTGCACGAATAACAGCCTTTGTCTGCATCTTTGCGATTTCGGGGTATGTGACCGTAAGACGGCATCCACGATGACCCATCATCGGGTTAAACTCATGAAGAGAGCTGATGAGAGCCTTGATATCCTCAACGGACTTGCCCTGTGCGTCTGCAAGAGTCTTGATGTCGGCTTCCTCTGTCGGAACGAACTCGTGAAGCGGCGGATCAAGGAAACGGATTGTAACCGGGTTGCCCTCAAGAGCCTCATAGAGCTTCTCAAAGTCGCCCTGCTGATACGGAAGAATCTTCTCAAGAGCAGCTTCTCTCTCCTCGAGAGTATCTGCGCAAATCATCTCACGGAAAGCAGCGATTCTGTCTACCTCAAAGAACATATGCTCTGTACGGCAAAGACCGATGCCCTCTGCGCCGAGCTCTCTTGCCTTCTTAGCGTCTGTCGGTGTGTCGGCATTTGTACGAACCTTGAGTCTTCTGTACTTATCAGCCCACTCCATAACTCTGCCGAATTCGCCGGCGATCTGAGCGTCAACCGTCGGAATGATACCATCATAGATGTTACCTGTTGAACCATCGATCGAGATGTAGTCACCCTCGACGAAGGTCTTGCCTGCAAGCTCGAACTTCTTGTTATCCTCGTCCATCTTAATGTCGCCGCAGCCGGATACACAGCAAGTACCCATACCACGGGCAACAACTGCTGCGTGAGATGTCATACCGCCGCGAACGGTAAGGATACCCTGAGCGGACTTCATGCCCGTGATGTCTTCCGGAGAAGTCTCAAGACGAACAAGAACTACCTTCTCGCCTCTCTCAGCCCACTCTACAGCGTCCTCAGCTGAGAATACGACTTTACCGCAAGCAGCACCCGGAGATGCGCCAAGACCCTTGCCCATCGGTGTGGCAGCCTTGAGAGCCTTAGCATCGAACTGGGGATGAAGAAGTGTGTCAAGGTTTCTCGGGTCGATCATCTTAACAGCCTGCTTCTCGTCGATCATTCCCTCGTCAACGAGGTCACAAGCGATCTTGAGGGCAGCCTGAGCGGTTCTCTTGCCGTTTCTTGTCTGAAGCATGAAGAGCTTGCCGTGCTCAACGGTGAACTCCATGTCCTGCATATCTCTGTAATGATCCTCAAGAGTATGGCAAACATCCTGGAACTGCTTGAAAGCCTCGGGGAACTTGTTAGCCATCTCGGAAATTTTCATCGGTGTACGAACGCCTGCAACAACATCCTCGCCCTGTGCGTTTGTAAGGAACTCGCCGAAAAGACCCTTTGCGCCTGTTGCCGGGTCACGGGTGAATGCAACGCCGGTACCGCAATCGTCGCCCATGTTACCGAATGCCATTGACTGAACATTAACGGCTGTACCCCATGAATACGGGATATCGTTATCACGACGGTAAACATTTGCACGGGGGTTGTCCCATGAACGGAAAACAGCCTCAACGGCACCCATGAGCTGCTCTTTCGGGTCTGACGGGAAATCTGCGCCGATCTTTGACTTGTACTCATCCTTGAACTGGCCTGCGAGAACCTTGAGATCCTCGGCTGTAAGCTCAACATCCTGAGTAACACCCTTCTCGGCCTTCATCTTATCAATAAGCTCCTCGAAGTACTTCTTGCCGACTTCCATAACAACATCGGAGTACATCTGGATAAATCTTCTGTAGCAGTCCCATGCCCAACGGGGATTGCCAGACATCTCGGAAATCGTCTCAACAACATCCTCATTGAGGCCGAGGTTGAGGATAGTGTCCATCATACCGGGCATTGATGCACGAGCACCCGAACGAACGGAAACGAGAAGCGGATTCTTCTTGTCGCCGAACTTCTTGCCTGTGATCTCTTCCATCTTAACGATGTATTCCATGATCTGTCCCTGGATCTCATCGTTGATCTTCTTGCCGTCTTCATAATACTTTGTGCAAGCTTCTGTTGTGATCGTAAATCCCTGGGGAACAGGAAGACCGATGTTGGTCATCTCTGCAAGGTTTGCACCTTTACCGCCGAGGAGATTACGCATGTCCTTGTTACCTTCGGAAAAAAGGTAAGTATACTTGGTTGCCATGGGTATTACCTCCATTTTAAAATATTACCTAAAATTGTTAACTGCGATTGGGCAGAATAATCCCAATAACATGTTTCGTTATATTATAACACACAGCATAAACTATTGCTATACATTTTTGAGATAAATAAGTACAAATATAAACCGAAACTTTTGTGAATTTTGTCGTAAAAAATTTAGCTTTTCCTATTGTAATTCTTCGGCTTTTCTGCAATAATTATAGTATAAGTTTTCAGCATAAAGAGGGAGGTAGCAAAATGAGTTCAAATTGCGCAGTTATTCTGGCGGCAGGACAAGGAACAAGAATGAAATCGACAAAGCCGAAGGTGCTTGCCGAGGTTTTGTTCAAGCCGATGATCGATTGGGTCACCGATGCGGCGGTCAATGCGGGAATTGATGATATCTGTCTCGTCACGGGCTTCAAGCATGAGATGATCGACGAGCATTTCGGCGGAAGGTTTGAAACGGTCGTGCAAACGGAGCTTCTCGGAACGGGTCATGCTGTTATGGCTGCCAAGGAATTTATCAAGGCTCACATTCACGGGAATGTGCTTATCATTAATGGCGACGCTCCTCTTATGCCTGCAGAAACGCTGAAGGCTGCTCTTGACTTTCACATTGCGGCAAACAACGCCGCAACCATTATCACCGCCAAGGTCGAAAATCCATTCGGCTACGGCAGAATAATACGTTCAAGAGACGGCAAGCTTAAAAAAATAGTTGAGGAAAAAGAAGCCACGCAAACCGAAAAAATTGTCAACGAGGTCAACTCCGGCGCATACTGGTTCTCCAGTTCGGTTCTTCTCGAATCGCTCGAAGGCATTATCGAAAAGCACGACAAGAAGAACGACAAAGCAGTTGAGTATCATCTCACAGACGCAGTTGAGGTCATTCTTGAAAAAGGGCTCAACGCCGTTGCCTATGAAGCAGGCACTCCGGATATCGTGCTCGGCGCAAACGACAGAGTGCAGCTTTGGCAGCTCAACGATATCGCACGCCGTCATATACTCAAAAAGCATATGCTCAGCGGAGTTTCGATCCCCTGCACGGACGGAGTTATCATTACTCCCGATGTTAAAATCAAGGCGGACACCCTGATTCTCCCCGGCACGATAATCAAAGGCAGCACCGTTATCGGCGAGAGCTGCGAAATTGGCCCGAACAGCATTCTTGAAAACAGCATTGTGGGCGACAATGTTTCGCTCAACAGCGTTCAGTGCTATAATTCCGAGATAAAAAGCGGCGCTCATATTGGCCCGTTCGTTCGTGTAAGACCCGGTTCGGTTATAGGTGAGGGCGTCAAGGTCGGCAACTTTGTCGAGCTTAAAAACTCGGTCATAGGCGACCGCACAAGCATTGCCCATCTGACATATATAGGCGATTCCGATGTCGGAAGCGGCGTAAACTTCGGCTGCGGCTGCGCAACGGCAAACTACGACGGTAAGTCCAAGGCAAGGACAAGGGTCGGCGACAATGCGTTTATAGGCTGCGACACCTGCCTTGTTGCTCCCGTTCAGGTCGGCAACAATGCGTACACGGCGGCAGGCTCGGTCATCACCGAAGATGTTCCCGACAATGCCCTTGCAATCGCAAGAGCCAAAGAATCCGTCAAAAAGGATTGGGTCAAAAAGAAAAAGCCATACAGATGGCAGAAGTAAGAGGTAAATATATGAACAACAAGCTTTTAATAAGAATTATTTCACTCGTCATGGCGGTAAGCGTTGTTTTCGCCGTCGGCGGCTGCGGAAAGAAAGACTCGGCAGAAACAAACACCGAAGCCGGTGCGTCAACCGAATCCTCCGACGCAAGCGTTCAGGAAGCTATCGACGGAAAAGGCTCTCCCGTTCAGCCGAGTATTGACGAAAAGGCAAGCACTGCCGTAATCAAATACACAAAGGTCAATTCCGAAGGTAAAAAAGAGGACGCTACAACCGTTGTGAATGTGAAAAGTCCCATTGTCAACGAGATAACGATGAGCGCCAAACTCAGCGACCAGTACAAAACGGACACACAGAAGCTTAACTTCGTTAACAATGCTACCAAGAACAGCGACATTGAAAAAAGTAAGGCCGAGGAAATAATAAACAAAGCCGAGGAATGGGTCGAATTCGGTTACACGGCATACATTGCCAACACCAGCTCGCAGCGACTCATTACCGCCTTCCTTGAAATCGGCGGCAGCAGCGATAACATCATCGTGAAGAAAAATCTTGATTGCGAATACAGCATCAAATCCGGCATGGCAACTACCGTCTATATTTCCGGCTATGTTAATGTTGAAAAATATCCCGACGAGGAGTCCATTATCAAGGAGCTTAACGACATGAAGATAAAGCTTGTCTACACCCTTGCCGACGACAGCGTAACGGATATCGACAACTGGGATGAGGTCACGCAAAAGACAATGGACATCAAGTTCGGTTAATCAAAAAGCCGTATCAGGCTTTGATTCCGTCAGTGGATACATAAAACATATTTGTCGTATTCGGCAACCGCTGAATACGACAATTTTCTGAGGTGCAATATGTTCTTTAAAAAAAGCAAAAGTATTTCTCCCCGTCCTATCGAATTTCTCATAGTAGGTCTTGGCAATCCGGGCAAAAATTATGAATTCACCCGTCACAACGCAGGCTTTCTGACCCTTGACCACATTGCAAGCGAGCTGGACACGGAAATCACAAATCTCAAAAACAACGCTCTCATTGCCGATGTTGTTATCAACGATCACAGATGTCTGCTTGTAAAGCCGCAGACCTTCATGAACAACAGCGGAACTGCGGTCAGGGATATAGCGAAATTCTATAAGATCCCGCCCGAGAAGATAATTGTAATTTTTGACGATATATCCCTCCCCTGCGGCAAGCTGAGAATCAGACGCAAGGGAACGGACGGCGGTCACAACGGGATCAAGAGTATCATTTATCATCTCAATTCCGACCAATTCCCGAGGATCAAAATCGGCGTTGGTGCAAAGCCGAATCCGGAATATGACCTTGCGGATTGGGTTCTTTCAAAATTCGGCAAGGATGAGCTGGAACAGCTCAAGACAGCCATCACCAAAGCAACCGAGGTGCTGCCTTTCATGCTCGACGGCGATATCGACAAAGCAATGAACAGGGCAAATTAAGCCGTGACTGGTGTTAGATCTTAAATGAGGTTCACGGAAAATGCAGCGTTTTGAATTTACGCAAATCTAATATCCAAAATCAACGATCAAACAGTTATTATGTAGGGGCGACCATCGGTCGTCCTCGTTGTTTTCTGCTGACTTTTGCGGACGAGCAATTTGCTAGCCCCCTACAAAAATATTCCAATTAAGCACCCCCCTCGGTGCGATGAGGGCATCGCACCCTACGAAATCAGGTTTCTGCACCTTATAATCGGTATTGATGTAACTCCAAATCGTAGGGCATGATGCCCACATCATGCCGCCAATATAACTGTTGATTATGAATAAAGCAGAAATTACTAACCACTGTCCACCAATCACCGATCTGACATCTACCATGGACAATGTTAGCAAAATCAACGGTTAGCTAAGCAACAAACCCTTTCGCTCAACACGATGCAGGTGTTTTGCGAAAGGGTTTTATGTTTTATGTCTTTAAAGCAGCTCAATGCCGTTTGCCTTGCAGTCCTCAACCATCTTATCCGGCCAGAGCGAGACTTGAACCTCGCCGATATGAGCCTTCTCAAGTATGAGCATACTCAGTCTTGACTGACCGATGCCGCCGCCGACAGTCAGCGGAAGCGTGCCGTCTGCAATTCCCTTGTGATAGTCGAACCTCATTCTGTCCTCTGCGTCTGCCTCCTTGAGCTGGCAAGCCAAGCTCTCGGAATCAACACGAATACCCATTGAGGAAACCTCGAATGCGTGCTGAAGTGTTTCGTTCCAGAAAAGCAGGTCGCCGTTGAGCTTCCAGTCGTCATAGTCGGGTGCTCTGCCGTCGTGCTTGACGCCGCTTTTGAGCAGACTGCCTATCTGCATTACGAAAACAACGCCCTTTTCCTTTGCGATAATGTCCTCACGCTCTTTCGGAGTTTTGTCGGGATACATATCCTCAAGCTCCTGAGTCGTGATAAAGAAAATATCGGTAGCAAGCTCGTTTTTAAGCTGCGGGAAAGCCTCGTGAGCAACCTTCTGAGTATTGTCGATCGCACCGACGATTTTTTTTACGATCTCTTTAAGAAATTCGATATTTCTTTCTTCCTTTGAGATAACACGCTCCCAGTCCCACTGGTCAACGAAGATGGAATGAATATTGTCGCAGTCGTCGTCACGACGGATAGCGTTCATGTTGGTGTAAATGCCTTCGTCAACGCCGTAGCCGTATGCCTTGAGAGCCGTTCTTTTCCATTTGGCGAGTGACTGAACAATTTCCGCAGTACCCTCGATCTCCTTGATGTCAAACTCGACCTTTCTCTCAACGCCGTTGAGGTCGTCGTTAATGCCGCTGCCTTTTTTAACGATGAACGGTGCGCTGACTCGCTCCAAATTGAGTGCGGCGGCAAGCTCGTTTGCAAATGTATCCTTAACAAGCTTGATGGCTTTCTGCGTTTCTCTGAGTGTGAGGGCGGAGCTGTATCCGTCCACAAGCTGTAAACCTCTCATAGCTGACTCCTTCCTTGTTTATCTGATATTTCCCACGGTTCTGGGATAAAGCTGGACATCACGGATATTTGCCATGCCCGTCATGTACATAACGATCCTGTCAAATCCAAGACCGAAGCCGCCGTGAGGAACGGAACCGAATTTTCTCAAATCGAGGTAATCCTTATACTCGTCCTGAGTCATGCCTCTCTCCTCCATTGCGGCAAGGAGCTTGTCAAGATTTTCCTCACGCTGGCTGCCGCCGATTATCTCGCCGACGCCAGGAACGAGCAGATCGGTTGCGGCAACCGTCTTTCCGTCAGGGTTCTGCTTCATATAGAACGACTTGATCTCCTTGGGATAGTCCGTAACGAATACGGGCTTGTTGTATACCTGCTCGGTGATGTATCTTTCATGCTCCGTCGCAAGGTCGCAGCCCCATTCAACGGGATACTGGAAATCAACATCGGCTTCCTTGAGAAGCTCGATAGCCTTTGTGTATGTGATTCTCTCAAAATCGCCGTCAACAATTTTCTGAAGCTTCTCGCGAAGTCCTTTTTCAAAAAATCTTTCAAAGAAAGCAAGCTCATCGGGGCACTTTTCAATAACATCCTTGAGCACGAACTTTATCATTGCTTCCGCAACCTCGATAACATCGTCAAGCTCGGCAAAGGCGATTTCCGGCTCAACATGCCAGAACTCTGCAACATGGCGCTGAGTGTTGCTCTTTTCCGCACGGAACGAAGGGCCGAAGGTGTAGATCTTGCCCATTGCCATTGCGGCAACCTCGCCCTCAAGCTGACCTGAAACAGAAAGACCCGCCTTCCTGCCGAAGAAATCGTCGGCATAGTATTCTTCCTCGCTCTTGTACTTGTCGGAATAGCCGATCGTTGTTACCTTAAAAACCTCGCCTGCGCCCTCGCAATCAGATGCGGTGAGCAGAGGCGTATGAATATAAACATAGTTATTCTGCTGGAAAAAGCTGTGAATAGCTGCGGCTGCAACCGAACGAATTCTGAGAACGGCATTGAATGTGTTCGTTCTGACACGAAGATGAGGTATCGTCCTGAGGAATTCGAGCGAACAGCGCTTTTTCTGGAGCGGATAATCGCTCGGGCATTCGCCGAGAAGCGTGATCTCGTCGGCATTGACCTCAACCGCATTGTTGACCGCACCCTTAACGACAGTGCCGACCACCTTGAGAGCCGTTCCGCCCGGCATAAATGCGGAAATATCGGAAAGCTTCGATTTGTCGATAACGATTTGAAGATGGCTGAGCGATGTGCCGTCATTAAGCTCGATGAACGCCATGTTCTTGGAATCTCTTGAGGTTCTGACCCAGCCGCAAACGGTGACCTGAGCACCGATATATGCGGAGTCGGTGAGAATTTCTTTGATGTCGGTATGCTTCATAATAAATCATTCTCCTTTTTTGGAAAAATCGTAATTGACGAATTACTAAGACAGCATCGCACAATTTGGGTGTGCGGATTGTGCAAGGCGTGCGCCTCAATTGTGCGGTATTGCTTAAAAAAAGGCTATTCGTCCCTTGACATAGGACGAATAGCCTTGTATCCGCGGTACCACCTAAATTACTCATTGCTGAGTCCCTTTACGGCTCGAATAAGCCATACACATTAACGCCGTGTTTGCGTCGCACCTACTGGGTCGCCCGTTCGGCTTGAAGCTCCGAAGTGTTATTCACGCAAGCTCTTTTGCGGCGTTCACACTCTCTGCCGCTCACTGAAAACGATCTCTTACGCTACTTCTCTTCATCATCGCTTTTCAATATGAACGAATTATACCACCGCTTTTTTATCTTGTCAACAGTTTAGAGAAGTTTTTTCTTTCTGAAAATAACGACGCACAATATAACTATCATGACGCTCACGGCAATAACTGCCGGATAGCCGTAGGGAGAGGAAAGCTCCGGCATATTGACGAAATTCATCCCGTACCAGCCCGTGATAAGCGTCAGCGGAAGAAAAATGACCGTAATAACCGTCAGCAGCTTCATCGTGCCGTTCATTTTCAGGTCAAGCCTTGCCTGATAAGCCTCCCTGAGACGGACAAGATTTTCACGGAAAAGATTTATCTCCGAGCAAAGACGATTTGCCCTGTCGGCAACGGTTTTTAAATAATATGTTTTTTCGCCGTCGAATATTCCGTTTTCGTTTTCATAAAGGCGTTCGGCGATTCCGACAAGCTGCTCGTAATAGTTTCTCAGCGAAACAAGCTTTTTGTTGCAGGCAAGAATCTGCTCGTTGATATTCTTATATCTGCCCTTTTCTATAACGGTTTCTTCAAGCTCGTTTATTGCAATTTCCGTTTTCTCGTTCTTTCCGCCGTCGTTTTCGATTAGCCTTCCGAAAAATTGACCCGTGAATTTTTCAACGGAAATGTCGTTCGGGTCGGCGTCGTCGAGTGCGGCATAAACGGCATTGTGAATAAGCTTCGTCTCGTCCTTTACGGTGACGAAAATGACGAGTTCCTTTCTTAAATATATGCACGCCGAGCTTTCCGAGCCGCATCCGAGGTTCGGATCAACAACCTTGAGCGAAAAGACGAAGCTTTCCGAATTTACCGCAACTGAACTGCGAAAACCCGAATCGCTCAGGTCAAAGCAGACATATTCCCTCGTCGTAATGCCGAGCTGAGAATAATGCTTCCCGAATTCCTCAGCAGATATAATTCCGACCGCAAACGGTGAGGAAGCAACCTCGTCAAAGCTGATTTTGTTTATTTTTTTGCCGAATGACAGAAGCATATAATCACCAATGATAGATTTTAAATGTTATTCGTAATCATCATCTGAGATGTCGGCATGATGTGGGTATCATGCCCTACGATCAGAGTTACATCAATCCCGATCGTATGGTGTGAAAACATAATTTCGTAGAATGCAACGCCCTCTCGCAACGAGAATTTTTCCTTAATCTCACTGTAAATTTTAACGCTGTTTTTTCATAACGCAGGTCTTAATCTAACATCTAAAATCTAAAAAAGATTGAAGCCGAAGCTCCAATCTTTAGTATGCTCATTATTTTTTCTTTTTTGCCTTTGAAGCTTTATTTACCGCAACCGCCGCCGCAGTAACAGCAGCAACCGTACCGATAGCCGTACCGTAAACCTTAAGCTTCATATCCTGCCTGTCGGTAACATGTCTCATGTACGGGTCAAGGCTCTTGCTCTTGAGTCCGAAATCCTTGAAATGATACATCTTCGTCTGAACATTTTCAATGTTGTTCTCATCAAGCGTGATCATTCTTACGCCGGGACGACAACCGTCGGTATAGACACGGAAGCTTGCTGTCTTGCTCTGGCCGAGCATGATTCCGTCAACGAAGCCGACAAAGTCGTTCATATGGTCATGACCGAAGAATGCGCCGAGAACATCGCCCGTTTCTTTCCAAGCGGCGAATTCTCCGCCGTTTATATCGGGAACTGCGGGGGCCTCTCCGAGATAGCCCTCAACCTCCGGCTTGAGCACATAATACTTGTCGCCGTATGTTTTGTGACCCTGAACGCTGTCGAGTCTTTCATAGGGCTTCGCTTCCCTGAGAAGCTCATACTCCTCGGGAACGGGAATATGCTGAAAAACAAGAGACGGGATAAGCTTTCCTCCGTTTTTCTCGGCAAGCTCCTTGGCTGTCTTTTTGTACCATTCAAGCTGATCCTCATGAACGACATCATAGTAGGACACCGAGCGATCCTCATAAAGGTCGTTACTGTCGATAAACCAAAGGTTGAACATATCCCTTTCGCCGTCATGCGACTTGATAATTACATTATGGTTGCCGCAGCCCGAAATATTGTCGTCCGCATTGAAAGCATAGCAATTTTCGTGCTCACGGTAAAGCTTGAGCTGAGCCTCAAGCGAAACACCGCACTCACGGTCATGATTGCCGAAAACGAGATCAAAGGGAATCTCATTGACCGACACGGGATAGGTGATACGGCTGATAACAGATCTCATTTGGCTCTCGTTCTGCGCACTCGCATTGTCGCCGAGATAGATAACAAAATCCGGCTCAAGCTCGTTGATAGCCTTTGTCAGAAGATTGAGTGTATCGTCCAGCTTTTCGGCGGCGTCGCTCTCCACTATATAGTTATCATGAATATCGCCGATGAGCATAATTTTGAATTTTCCGTCTTTATTGAAACGCAAGGGTTCTCTTGACATAGTAAAAAACCTCCACTTTTTTAGATAATTGCCAATTAAATTATATAACTAAAGGTGGCTTTTTGTCAATAAGCAACCGCCGAGAAAATTTTCACTCAACCGTAACGCTTTTGGCGAGGTTTCTCGGTTTATCTATCGGGCAGCCTCTTTTGAGCGCAGTATAATATGCCAAAAGCTGCATAGGAACAACATTGATCATCGGCATAAAAAGATCGGGCGCATCGGGAACGGTTATGTCGCCGCCCTCGGTGCAAACGGTTATCGTTCTGCCGTTCCTGGCCTTAACCTCGTTGATATTCGATATCGTCTTGCTTTTAAGTTCATCAACGCCGCACAAAGCAACAATCAGACTGTCCTCATCTATTAAAGAAATCGTTCCGTGTTTCAGCTCCCCTGCCGCATAGGCTTCGCAGGGAATATATGAAATTTCCTTGAGCTTCAGTGACGCCTCCATTGCCGCACAATAATCAACTCCCCTGCCGATGAAGCATATATAGCCCGCTCGGTCGGCAATTTCGGCAAACGGCTTGATATCCTCCGACTTTGAAAGAATCGCCTCAATTTTATCGGGTATTGCCTTAAGCTCCTCGACCAGCCCGGCGGATTCGCGGCGGCTCATTTCACCCGAAGCCTCGGCAAGACGGATTGCAAGAGCATAAGCGACAGTCAGCTGAGCGGAATAAGCCTTGGTCGTAGCAACGGCGATTTCCCTGCCCGCACGGGTGAGAACAATGTTCCTACACTCCTGCGCAACAGTGCTGTTCTCGACATTGACAATTCCGATGACCTTCGCTCCCCTCTCCTGCGCAATTCGCATGGCGGCAAGAGTATCGGCGGTTTCGCCGCTTTGGCTGATAATTATAACGAGTGTTTTTTCATCAAGATGAGGGTGCATATAGCGGAATTCCGAAGCAATGATTGCCTGAGAATGTCGTTTAAAGAGCCGTTCGCAGGCGTATGCGCCCACCTTGCCGGCATGATAAGCCGAGCCGCAGGCAACGAATACAACATGATCGATCGCCTTGATTTCCGCTCTTGTGATATGAATACCCCTGAATTTCAACCTGCCTTTTTCGCCTATGATTTCGGAAAGCGTGCGCCTGATCGCAGCCGGCTGCTCCATAATTTCCTTGAGCATATAGTGCTTGTAGCCGAGCTTATCCGAGTCTCGGTCTGAATTTTTCAGCTTGATCTCGCTTTTTCGGATTCGGCAGCCCTCAATGTCAAAAATTTTCAAGCCTTCTTTTTTCAAGATACCTATTTCGCCGTCATTGACCCTGAAAATTCGGTCGCTTTTCATCGCAATGGCAGAAACATCGCTTGCGAGATAAACGCAGCCGCCGGAAATACCGGCAAAGAGAGGGCTTGACAGTTTGGCGCAAACGATACAATCGGGATAATCACGGCACATTATCGCAAGGGCATACGAACCTTTTAATCGTGAAAGGACCGCAGCGACCGTCCCCTTGAGATCGCCGTTATAAATGTATTCGAACATTTGGACGATCACCTCAGTGTCTGTGTCGCTTTTAAACCGAAAGCCGTTTTCGACAAGTTCCCTTTTCAGCTCGTCGCAATTTTCGATTATTCCGTTGTGCACAACGGTAAAAAGTCCGCTTTGGCTCATATGCGGGTGAGCATTGGCAATCGTCGGCGCACCGTGAGTCGCCCAGCGTGTATGACCGATGCCGATTCTTCCGTTTATGTCCGCCGCTTTCTCCCTTAAACCCGACGGACTGCCGACCACCTTGGCGGTTTTGAATTCCTTTCCGTTATAAACGGCAATCCCCGCCGAGTCGTAGCCCCTGTATTCAAGCTCCTCAAGACCCGATATTATGATGTCGGTTGCGTTTTCTTCACCGATATATCCCATAATTCCACACATAACAAAACCCTCTGCATAATAATAGATTTATTTCTATTCTATGCAAAGGGTGATATTTTATCCTTTGTCAACCGACAATAATTACCTTAATCGGCGGCTGTTTTGAGATTGCTTTCGGGCGTAATATTTTCATTGATATAATCGTCAACGATTTTTCCGTCGCTGATCCTTATGACACGATGTGCGGTTTCCGCAATTGAATCGTCATGCGTAATGAGAATTATCGTTCTTCCCTCTGCCCAAAGCTCGTTGATTATGCGCATGACCTCCTTGCCGGAATTCGAGTCGAGATTACCCGTCGGCTCATCGGCAAGGATAACGGGCGGCTTTGCGGCAACGGCACGGGCGATTGCGACTCTTTGCTGCTGTCCGCCGGACATCTGATTGGGCAGGTGCTCCATTCGTTTTTCAAGACCCACTCTTTTGAGTGCCGCTTCGGAAAGTTCATGACGCTGTTCGGCTTTCATTCCTCTGTAAATAAGCGGAAGCTCGACATTTCCCTGCGCCGTAAGGCTCGGAATAAGGTTGAAACCCTGAAAGATGAAACCGATCTCCAGATTTCTTATTCTGCTCAGCTCGTCGTCGTCCATGTCGGAAACATCCTTACCGTTCAGAATATATGTTCCGCTTGTTACAACATCAAGCAGACCGAGCATATTCATCAGCGTCGATTTGCCCGAACCGGAGTGACCGACAATTGCGACAAAATCGCCGCTGTCGATTTCCAGATCCACTCCGTCAAGTGCGCGAACCTCATTTTCGCCGGGATTGTATATTTTGTATGCGTTTTTCAGTTCAATAAGATGTGACATAGGCTTACCTCTGAATCAATATATATGTATATTTTATCACATAGAACGATTTAATGCAATAAATACAGCGTTTACGGATTGTAAAAAATATATGAATAAAAAATTGTAGATAATAAACAAAAAGCACACGAATAATTGAAAAATGATTTGTTGTCGTATACTGTTGACAAATGTTAATATTATGTTAAAATATAGTTGTTGTCAGGTATTGACGACTCATAAGAATATTTGCCGATATATTGCCGGATGAATGGCCCGGCAGTCTCTACGACAGTGCCGTAACTGTTACTATTGGTGGATGATCAGCAGCATTATTTTATACTGCGGGTCAGGTTTTTCGGCAGTGGGGATTCATGACCTGCTGCTCATTTTGTTTGGAGGACTTTTGAAATGCAGCTTCTTGAAGAAAGAATTCTTAAAGACGGAAAAGTATTTCCGGGCAATGTGCTGAAAGTTGACAGTTTTCTTAACCACCAGGTAGATGTAGAGCTGATTAACGAGATCGGCAAGGAATTTTACAGACTTTTTAAGGACTGCGGAGTGAACAAGATCTTCACGATCGAGGCATCCGGTATAGGAATCGCCTGCATCACTGCGCAGTATTTTCATGTTCCTGTTGTTTTTGCCAAAAAAACATTGAGTAAAAACATCGCCGCCGATGTGTATTCAACTCCGATCAAATCCTTTACGCACGGCAATACATATGATGTTATCGTCTCGCAGGAATTCCTTAATAAGGGTGATAAAATTCTTATCATCGACGATTTCCTCGCACGGGGCTGTGCGCTCAACGGACTGATCGAGCTAATCAGATCGGCGGGAGCGGAAATTGTCGGAGCAGGAATAGTTATCGAAAAAGCGTTTCAATCGGGCGGCGCATCTATCCGCAGCGAAGGAATCCGTGTTGAGTCGCTGGCAATGATCGAATCCATGACGGACGACGGCAAGATAACTTTCTGCAAATAATTTCGGTAGCAAAATTGCTATATAAAACAAATTTTGGAGGAAGAACACATGAAAAAGATTCTCGCAATTCTCATGGTAATCGCATTGGTCTTTTCATTCGCTGCTTGCGGCACAACGAAAGACAGCGGCGATGACACAGCGAAGCAGCTCAAGGTAGGATTCATTTTCCTGCATGATGAGAACTCGACCTACGACAACAACTTTATGACGGCAGCTGAGGAAGCTTGCAAGAAGATGGGCGTAGAAATCATCAAGAAAACAAACATTCCCGAGCAGAACGCTTGCTATGACGCAGCAGCTGACCTCGTTGACAAGGGATGCTCGATCATCTTTGCCGACAGCTTCGGTCACGAGGATTACATGATAAAGGCAGCTAAGGAATTCACAGATGTTCAGTTCTGCCACGCTACCGGCACAAAGGCTCACACAGAGAATATCGCTAACTACCACAACGCTTTCGCTTCTATCTACGAAGGTCGTTACCTTGCAGGTGTTGCGGCAGGTCTTAAACTCAACGAAATGATCGCAGCAGGCAAGTTTGAGGCTAAGGACGCTAAGATGGGTTATGTCGGCGCATTCACATATGCTGAGGTTATCTCCGGCTACACTTCATTCTATCTCGGCGCAAAGTCGGTTTGCCCGACCGTTACAATGGATGTTTCTTTCACAGGCTCATGGTATGATGAGGCTCTTGAGAAGGAAGCTGCAACAAAGCTTATCAACAACGGCTGCAAGCTCATCAGCCAGCATGCTGACTCAATGGGTGCTCCGACAGCTTGCGAAACAGCAGGTGTTCCGAATGTTTCCTACAACGGAAGCACACTTTCCGCTTGCCCGAACACATTCATCGTTTCTTCCAGAATCAACTGGGAGCCGTACATGGAATACATGATCAAGTGCGTTCAGGACGGTACAGCAATCGACACAGACTGGACAGGTACTCTCAAGACAAGCTCCGTTGTTCTTACGGATGTAAACGACAAGGCAGCCGCTAAGGATACACAGGCTAAGATCGATGAGGTCAAGGCACAGCTTGACGCAGGTACACTTCATGTATTTGACACAAGCACATTCACGGTAACTGTAGGCGACGGCAAGAATGCAAACGCTAAGGTTGACGCTGACAAGCATCTCACAAGCTACATGGCAGATGTTGACACAGACGCTAACTACACAGCCGACACAGAGGCCGTTAAGGACGGTTACTTCCATGAGTCGGAGTTCCGTTCGGCACCGTACTTCGATGTACAGATCGACGGTATCAATCTTCTTGATACAAACTTCGGCAGCTAATTAAATCATTCAAACTTCAAGGCGGAGTATCAACGCTCCGCCTTAAATTTCTTTTTTGTTTTGAAAAATGCGGTAAATCGGTTTCCTTAAATGCTGTATTTAACACATTTTTCAAAATAAAAATTTGGAGGGCATAAGGTGAGTACACAGGTTGCAATCGAACTCAGAAACATTACAAAGACCTTTGGCTCCATTGTTGCCAACAAGGATGTTAACCTTACCGTGAACAAGGGAGAAATCCTCTCGATCCTCGGTGAGAACGGAAGCGGAAAAACAACGCTTATGAACATGATCTCCGGAATTTATTTCCCCGATCACGGTCAGATCTTTGTTGACGGCAAAGAGGTGGTTATCAAATCGCCCAAGGACGCTTTTGATCTGAAAATCGGTATGATCCACCAGCATTTTAAGCTTGTTGATGTATTCTCCGCAACGGAGAATATAGTTCTCGGCTTCGACGACGGCAAATACAATCTCAAAAAGTCGAAGGCGAAAATTCAAAAGATTCTTGACAGATACGGCTTTGATCTTGACCTCAACAAGAAGATCTATCAGATGTCAGTTTCCGAAAAGCAGACGGTCGAGATCGTCAAGGTGCTTTACAGGGGCGCAGATATTCTCATTCTTGATGAGCCTACGGCGGTTCTTACCCCGCAGGAAACAAAAAAGCTTTTCGATGTTATCCGAAACATGAGAAACGACAACAAGTCGATCATTATCATCACCCATAAGCTCAATGAGGTTATGGAGATCTCCGACAAGGTTTCCGTTCTCAGAAAAGGTCAGTATATCGGCACGGTCATGACGGCAGAAACGACCGAATCTGAGCTTACGGAAATGATGGTCGGCAAAAAGATAGACCTCAACATCGAGAGAACAGAGGTTGAGCACAAGGAGGACAGACTCCTTATCAATAATATGTGCTATGTCAACCGTGACGGCGTCAAGGTACTTAATCATGTCTCGTTTACCGCCAAGTCGGGCGAAATACTCGGTATTGCGGGCATCGCCGGAAGCGGTCAGCGTGAGCTGCTCGAATCAATTGCGGGACTTCGCCACCTTACTCACGGCTCGATCATTTACAACAATGCCAAAACGGGCAAACAGGACAACCTGCGTGACAAAACTCCGGTTCAGATCAAGGAGCTCGGCATCAGACTTTCGTTCGTCCCCGAGGACAGACTCGGTATGGGACTCGTCGGCAACATGGATATCGTCGATAACATGATGCTCAGAAGCTACAAGAAAGGCAAAACCGCCTTCCTCGAAAAGAAAGAGCCGAGAGATCTCGCCGAAAAAATAATTGATGAGCTTGAGGTCGTCACCCCGAGCGCCAACACTCCCGTCCGCAAGCTTTCCGGCGGTAATGTTCAGAAGGTTCTTGTCGGCCGTGAAATTGCGGCTTCTCCGACGGTTCTCATGGCGGCTTATCCTGTTCGAGGACTTGATATCAACTCGTCATATCTTATCTATAATCTCCTCAACGACCAGAAGAAAAAGGGCGTTGCGGTCATATTCGTCGGTGAGGATCTTGATGTTCTTTTGGAGCTTTGCGACAGAATCGTTGTCATCAGCTCGGGTCAGATCTCCGATATTGTTGACGCAAGAACGGCTACCAAGGAACAGCTCGGCAGGCTTATGACTAAATCAAACGGAGGTAAGGTCGATGAGTAATAATCCCTCAAAGGTTCATGAGCCTTTGTTTCATATTATCAAACGCTCGGCAATGCCGAAATGGCAGAGCTGGCTTGTTAGGATCGGTTCGGTCGTTGCCGCACTTATCGTATGCGGAATCGTTACGGTTCTGCTGACAGGCGAAGACCCGATACAAGTTTATGTAAAGATGATCGACGGCGCAGTCGGCACGGAGAGAAGACTTTGGATGCTTGCGCAGAACACGGCAATGTTGCTTTGCGTTGCGCTGGCGGTCACTCCGGCATTCAAGATGAAATTCTGGAATATCGGCGCAGAGGGTCAGGTTCTCGCCGGCGGACTCGCAACGGCGGCGTGTATGATCTTCCTCGGCGACAAGCTCTCCCCCGTTGTGCTCATGATCGTAATGGTCGCAGTCAGCATCGTTGCAGGCGCTGTTTGGGGCGTAATTCCGGCATTTTTCAAGGCGATTTGGAACACTAACGAAACGCTGTTCACCCTTATGATGAACTATATTGCAATGTGCATCGTTTCTTATTTTTCATACGAATGGTCTGTTCCGAAGGGTTCTGGTCACATCGGAGTTATCAACGATGTAACGGAGGCGGGCTGGCTTCCGGCTATCGGCGGCAAGGCATATCTTTGCAACATCATAATCGTTGTCGTGCTCACCGCAATCATGTATGTTTATCTCAAATACAGCAAACACGGCTACGAAATCACCGTTGTCGGCGAGAGCGAAAACACAGCCAAATACATCGGAATCAATGTTAAAAAGGTTATCATCAGAACAATGATCCTCTCCGGCGCACTCTGCGGCATTGCCGGATTCCTGCTTGTCAGCGGTACGGATCACACCGTCAACCGTGATACGGCGGGCGGCAGAGGCTTCACGGCAATCATGGTTTCATGGCTTGCCCATTTCGACCCCCTCTACATGATTCTCACATCGCTGCTTCTTGTTTTCCTCGAAAGAGGCGCAGGCGAAATTTCAACGAGCTTCGGACTTAATGAGTCCTTCTCGGAGATCATCACCGGAATTATTATTTTCTTTATCATCGGCAGCGAATTTTTCCTCAACTATCAGTTGAAATTCCGCGAGAAGGAGGCGTCTAAATAATGTTAGTGGCATTTATTCAGCGTGCGGTCATTCAGGGCATTCCGCTTCTTTTTGGTTCAACGGGTGAGATACTCACCGAGAAAAGCGGCAACCTCAACCTCGGCACGGCGGGCGTTATGTATGTCGGCGGCATCACGGGCGTTATCGGCGCATTTCTCTATGAGCAGAATGCAGCCGAGATGAACACCTTCCTCGCAATCCTTATCCCAATCCTTTCGTCGATGTTCGGCTCACTCGTAATGGGACTCATTTATTCGTTCCTCACCGTTACGCTTCGTGCAAACCAGAATGTTACGGGTCTTGCGCTCACAACTTTCGGCGTGGGCTTCGGCAACTTCTTCGGCGGTTCGCTTATCAAGCTCACAAACAGCGATGTCCCGTCCGTTGCGCTTACGGCAACGAGCCTTGCATTCAAGAAATCTCTCCCCTTTGCCTCAAAGCTCGGCTGGTTCGGAGAAATTTTCCTCTCATACAGCTTTCTCGCTTATGTTGCGGTTGCGATCGCAATCATTGTTTCGATTTATTTCAACCGCACCCGTTCGGGTCTTAACCTGCGTGCAGTAGGCGAAAATCCGGCAACGGCAGACGCCGCCGGAATCAATGTCGGCAGATACAAATATATTTCGATCTGCCTCGGCAGTATCATCGCAGGCTTCGGCGGACTCTACTATGTTATGGACTATGCCTGCGGCGTATGGTCGAACAACGCATTCGGCGACAGAGGCTGGCTTGCGATAGCGCTTGTTATCTTCGCCATATGGAGGCCTAACCTCAGCATTCTCGGTTCGATCTTGTTCGGCGGTCTTTTCATCGTCTACAACTATATTCCGAACCTCAGCATGAGCGACCAGGAACTTTTCAAGATGATGCCGTACCTCGTTACGATCATCGTGCTCATAGTTATCAGTATGCTTAAAAAGAGAGAATTCCAGCCGCCTCAGAGCCTCGGACTTTCATATTTCCGAGAGGACAGATAAACAAAATAACGGAGCTTATGCGTAAATGTGTAAGCTCTTTATTTTTTGTGAACGGCAATTTATCCGTTTTGTGAAAAAATGCAAAAAAAATACGCTCATTCACAGTTTATTTGTTTTTGGATTCTTGACTTTATAACATATAATATAGTATAATAATCTGAAAATATATTGGTGGTGAAGCAATGAATTCTTATATCAATCCATTAACTAATCAAACAACTCAGTCTTTGGTTGAAGAGCTTAACAAAAGCTATAAAATAAATCCCGACTATTTCAATCGCTTCAATGTCAAAAGAGGTCTGCGCAATTCCGACGGAACCGGCGTAATGGCAGGTATTACAAAAATTAGCTCGGTTGACGGCTACTACATAGAGGACGGCGAAAAAGTTCCCAAGGAGGGACATCTTTATTTCCGAGGCTTTGATATGCAGGAAATTGTAAAGCATTGCCAGGAGGAAAACCGTTTCGGCTTTGAGGAGGTCGCATGGCTGCTTATTTTCGGCTCGTTGCCGACCACTGAACAGCTTACACGATTCCAGGATATTCTTGCGGTCAGCCGTAATCTTCCCGAGGATTTCATTGAGGACACAATGATGAAAGCTCCCTCGCCGAATATCATGAACAAGATCACAAGAACGATCCTTGCGCTTTATTCATACGACGAGTCGCCGGACGACACATCGCTTGAAAATGTTGTCCGTCAGTCGGTTCAGCTTGTCGGACAGCTTCCCGTAATCATGGCATACGCCTACCAGGTAAAAAGAAGACATTATCTCAAAAAGAGTATGTATATCCACCCGGCAAAGCCCGACCAGTCAACGGCTGAGACAATTCTCCGCTCCATCCGCTCGGACAAAACCTTTACGGACGACGAGGCAAAGCTGCTTGACCTTTGCCTTATGGTTCATGCCGAGCACGGCGGCGGCAACAACTCGACCTTTGCAACGAGAGTGCTGACCTCCAGCGGAACGGACACCTATGCCGCAATCGCCGCAGGTATGGGCTCGCTCAAAGGTCCCAAGCACGGCGGAGCAAACATCAAAGCCGCCGAAATGATCAGATCCATTCAGGAAAATGTTACCGACCCCAATGACGACGGTCAGGTTGCCGATTATCTCTCAAAGATCATCAAAAAAGAGGCAGGCGACCGTTCGGGTCTTATCTACGGAATGGGACACGCAGTTTATACCCTCTCCGATCCCCGTGCGGTTATCCTCAAAAACGAGGCTCGCAAATACGCCGAGAAAACCGGCAACATGGAAAAATTCATGCTCATTGACAGGGTTGAGCGTCTGACGCCCGAAATATTCCTCAAGGAAAAAGGCAACAAAAAGCCGATTTGTGCGAATGTTGACCTCTACTCGGGCTTCATTTACGAAATGCTCAATATTCCGGAGGATCTTTACACTCCGCTCTTTACAACGGCAAGGATCGCCGGCTGGACGGCTCACCGTCTTGAGGAGCTTGCGACCGGCGGCAGAATTATCCGCCCCGCCTACAAGAGCGTGATGGCAAGAAGAAAGTACATCACAATTGATCGTAGAGTTGCAAAGTATGTTCCCGATCAGGGATATATACCTTATGAGGAAAGAACGATTCAGGGGGAATAAACGATGAAAAATAAAAGTGATATTATCTATAAGCTTCCGCTTTTAACCTCTCTTTGTGCGCTGCTCGTTGCCGTGCCGCTGAGGGTTTACCAGTATTTCAAGATTCTTGAGCCTGAAACAGGCTTTTATTCAAAGACGGATTTTTCGGTTTATGCGATTTACGCATTGCTCGGAGTGGCATTGATCGTTTCAATTGCCGTTCCGCTTTTCAACAAAAATCGTATGATAACCGTTACCTCGGTCAAAAAATCGCCGGTTTTTCTTGTGCTTTCCTTGATACTTGCCGTTACGGTGATCATTGATTCGGCAGGTCAGCTTATGGATTATTTTGACCTTTACGACGCAGCGACTGCCTCCGGCACGGCAGTTACGGAATATGTCAAGAAGCAGGGCGGAACACTTCTTCTGCTTCAGGCGGTTTCCGGCGCAATTGCCGCTGTTTACTTCTTTGTTTCCGGACTTTCGGTAAGTCTCGGCAATTCCGACGGTTCAAGGCTCAAGATTTTGGGTCTTACTCCCGTTTTGTGGTGCATTTTTAAGCTTCTTTACAGGTTCAAGAGAACGATAAGCTTCGTCAATGTTTCCGACCTTATGCTGGAGCTTTTCGAGATAGTGTTCCTTATGATGTTCTTCCTTGCTTTGGCTCAGACGGTTGCAAAGATCGACGCCAAAGCGGTTTTCTGGAAAGTTTACGGCTACGGAATTCCCGCCGCAACGCTCGCTCTGATCTGCTTCCTGCCGAGATTTATCGTCATGATAACCGGCAACAAGGATCTGCTCAACTCGCATTACGGCGTTTCATACAGCGATCTCGGCGTAGCGGCTTATATAATCTACAATCTTCTTTCGAGAGCAAAGGCTCAGACGAACGAACCGGAGGAATGATCGGGGTAATTTATGTTTCTTGACAATTTTCTTATTGCGGCTCGTCAGGTCGGCATACTTTATGTTATGGTTCTCGTCGGCGTTATCTGCGACAGGATCGGCTGGTACACCGAGAAAACGGGCAAGGCCTGCACCGACCTGCTTTTCTACATAATAACCCCATGCGTTATAATCAACTCGTTTTTTACGCAGGAGTTCACCAGGGACAGCGGAATGAAGCTTTTGATTGCGGTCGTCTGCGGATTTCTCCTGCATTTTATAGCAATTGTAATAAATACTCCCCTGTTTTTCAAGGGTGAGCGTGACGAAAACTGCGTTTACAAATACGGCGCAATCTACGGCAATGTCGGCTATATGACTCTGCCTCTGACCGAAGCTTTGCTGGGCAGCGAGGGCGTGTTCTATTGCTCGGCGGTCGTTATGGCGTTCAATGTTGTTTGCTTCACTCACGGAGTCTTTATGATGGACAAAAAGGGCGGCTTCAACGCAAAAAAGCTCATTCTCAATCCCGGCGTTATCGCAATGATCATCGGGCTGCCGTTCTTCCTTTTCAAGCTTCCCCTGCCCGAGCTTATAACCAAGCCGGTTGACTTTATCGCAAACACGCAAACGCCGGTTGCAATGCTGATTTTCGGCACATTTCTTTCGCACACACATCTTAAAAGCCTTTTCGAGCATAAGAAAATCTTTCTTGTTGCATTATCGAAGCTGATCGTTTTGCCGGCGGTCATGATCGTAATATACAAACTGATCGGACTGAGCGGAACGCTCCTGACGGCGCTTACGATTTCCGCATGCGCACCGTCCGCAAACAACACCGTGCTCTTTTCAGCCAAATACGGCAAAGATACGGGGCTTGCCTCCCAGCTTGTTGCGGCGGTCAGCTTCATGTCGATAATAACGATGCCTTTAATAATTGCGGCGGTCAAAACCGTTGCATAGGATTTGATACAATGATAAACGATATCGTTTCGGAGATCTCCCCTGTCTACGGGTTCTGCGATTTTGAACCGTTTGCGGACAAGCTGATCTCCTGCCGTGCAAAAAGCAGACTTCCCAAAAACGCAAAAAGTATCATAGTTATGCTCTTTCCCTATTACCTTGGCGAGGACGAATACAGAGACATCAATATTTCACGCTATGCGGTCGTCAAGGATTATCACCTTGCCATCAATTCGGCTGTCGAGAGCGGACTAAAGAAGCTTTGCGAAGCCTATCCCGATGAGGAGTTCATCTTTTTCACCGACAATTCGCCGATTCCCGAGGTAAAGGCTGCTTTGAACGCCGGATTGGGTGTTATGGGAAAGAACCGACTGCTCATCAATAAAGAATACGGCTCATGGTTTTTCATTTCCGAAATAGTTACAACGATGCAGCTCCCGGCGGCTGAGACAACAGAAACCGAATGTCTCAACTGCGGCAAATGCATTGCAGCCTGTCCGGGTCATGCGTTAAGTGAAAACGGCTTCCGAAAGGAGCTGTGCCTCTCGGATATAACCCAACGAAAAGGCGAGCTTACTCCTCAGCAGGAGGAGCTTGTCAAAAAAAGCGGCTGCGCTTGGGGCTGCGATATATGCCAAACGGTATGTCCCATGAACAAAAATGCCAAAATCAAGCCGTCGAAAATTTTCCTTGACGGAATAGAAACGACGGCAAAAACAGATAATATTTCAGACAGAGCCTACGCCTGGCGAGGCGAAAAGGTCATAAAACGAAACCTTGATATAATAGGAGGTAAGTCATGAAACTTTTAATTGCAGTCATCAACAGCGATGACGCTCATGTTGTTCTCGACGAAATAACAAAGGCGGGCTTTTACGCTACAAAGCTTTCCACAACGGGCGGATTTCTCCGTGCCGGCAACCTCACCCTCCTCATGGGCGTTGAGGACGACAGAGTGGATGAGCTGCTCGAAATACTCAGAACAAACTGCCGCAAGCGTGAGGAGCTTACTCCGGTCATTCCGACCTACTCCTCGGGTCTTGTGAATGCAATCCCGGTCAAGATCACCGTCGGCGGAGCAACCGTTTTCGTCCTCGATGTTGACCAGTTCCATAAAATGTGATGCTTAGTCTTAACGATATCGGAATCAAAAAGGGTCTTGCCGAAAATCTTGACGGACTGATAAAAAATCGTCGTCTGCCCCACGCAATAATGCTCAGGGGCGGCAGCGAAGCCTTGCGTCAGCGGCTTTCGCTTTTTCTTGCCGAGGCTTTTGTTTGCGAGGGCGATGAAAAGCCGTGCGATAAATGTCGGCATTGTCTCAAAGCGCAAAGCGGCAATCACCCGGATATAATAATCGCCGACCCGGCAGATCAGGGTGAAAAAACATTTAAGATCGCCCTTATCCGTGAAATCAAGGACGACGCATATATAATTCCGAACGAGGCAGACAGCAAGGTATATATTCTCCGCTCGGCGGATAAAATGAACATACAATCTCAAAACGCCCTTTTGAAGCTCATTGAGGAACCGCCGCCTTACGCAAGATTCGTTCTTGAATGCGACTCCTCGGCGGCGATGCTCGAAACAATTATGTCGAGAGTTACGCTTTTTGACCTCGGGGCCGATACGGATGAGATCTCCGACGAGCTGAGGAAAAAAGCCGATGATACCGCCGCTCGGTTAGCCGCCGCTATTCTCGAACCGACCGAGTATGAATTTATGAAAATCACGGCGGAATTTGAAAAAGACAAAAAACTTTTTGAGCCTACCCTCCCCGCCTTGCAGCTTATTTTCCGTGATGCGGTTGCTCTGAAAGCGGGCAGCACCGTAACTCTTTGCGCCCATGCGGATATCAGCCGGCAGGCAGCCTCAAAGCTGACAATGAATTCGCTGATCAGGCTGACGGGTGAAATTGATAATTTCAGGGAAAGCATAAAAAGAAACGCAAATAAGAATTTAATGATTACCCGATTCTCCGCAGTTATGCGCAGCTCGGCGTATCTGAAATAACCATTGGTTACCCAAAAATCACTCTCCATTAAGGAGACCAGCTATGAAAAGTCAAGAGGAAATTAAGAGTTAACAAGACGGGAAGGATCGAACAAAACATTGTGCTTTAAAAGAGTGAAAATGACACGAACGAGTTTGTG
>CAVJDU010000030.1:0-21903 GCA_963648385.1 uncultured Coriobacteriaceae bacterium
CCTCCTCGAAATCCCCACTCCGGATTGTATAGGTTAATTTTGTGGGGAAGTTGGGGTAGAATATTTTCAGAATAAATTCAATCGAGGTAGTTATGAAAAAGATCGTTGCAGGAATTTTGGCTCATGTTGACGCAGGCAAAACAACACTTGCCGAGGCGATGCTTTATCGCACGGGAAAATTGCGCAAAATCGGTCGTGTCGATCACGGTGACACGGCTCTGGATACCCATGCCCTTGAGAAGGAGAGGGGCATTACGATTTTTGCAAGTCGGGCGGTTTTTTCGACGGATAAGATCGAGGTCACACTGCTTGACACGCCCGGTCATGTCGATTTTTCTTCCGAGACGGAGCGAACCCTTGCCGTGCTTGATTATGCGATCCTCGTTATCAGCGGACTTGACGGTGTGCAGTCGCACACGCTGACATTGTGGAAGCTTTTGAAGCTTTATAATGTGCCGACATTTATATTTGTGACAAAAATGGATTTTGCAAGAAAAAGCCGTGAGGAAATTATTGAAAATCTCAACTCCGAGCTTGACGGTGAATTTACCGATTTCGGCAACGAAGCTGCCATGTCGGAGGCTTTGGCGTTTTGCAGCGAGAGCTTAATGGAAAAATATCTCGGCGGCGAAGCGATAGATGAAAAAGAAGTTGCCGAAGCGATCAAGCTCAGACAGATTTTTCCGTGTTTCTTCGGTTCGGGTCTGAAGCTCGACGGCATTGACGAATTCATAAATGCGCTCGAAAAATATACGATCCAACCCGAATACCCCGAAGCTTTTGGCGCAAAGGTGTTCAAAATAAGCCGTGACCCTCAGGGCGTGCGCCTGACCCACATCAAGGTCACCGGAGGTTCGATAAGGGTCAGGGATATGATAGGCGACGAGAAGATCAGCGGTATCAGGATATATTCGGGTGCAAAATTCACAACGGCGGACGAGGTGAAGTCGGGCGAAATATGCGCATTGACGGGGCTTGACAGGACGCATGACGGTCAGGGCATCGGATTTGAAGCGGCAGGGGAGAAGCCGACGCTTGAGCCGGTCATGAATTATCGTGTTGTGCTCCCCGACGGGTGCGATGCGGATACGATTTTGCCGAAGCTTAGGGAGCTTGAGGAGGAAGACCCCCAGCTCCATGTTAGCTGGAACAGCCACCTGAAAGAGATCCATGTCGGATTGATGGGTGAGGTTCAGGCGGAGATACTCAAAAGCATAGTTGATGAGCGTTTCGGCATAAAAATAAATATCGACTCGGGCAGGGTCATGTACAAGGAAACGATAGAGAACACCGTTGAGGGTGTAGGTCACTATGAGCCTTTGCGCCATTATGCCGAGGTGCACCTTATCATGGAGCCTTTGCCGAGGGGCAGCGGACTTGTGTTCGCAACGGATTGCAGCGAGGATACACTCGACCGCAACTGGCAGAGGCTGATACTCATGCACCTGGGCGAAAAGCAGCATCTCGGCGTGCTTACCGGTTCGCCGATAACGGATATGAAGATCACCCTTGCGGCAGGCAGAGCGCACATCAAGCACACGGAGGGCGGAGACTTTCGTCAGGCGACCTACAGAGCGGTGCGGCAGGGTCTTATGCAGGCAAAATCAAAGCTGCTTGAGCCGTATTTTTCGTTCAGGCTCGAAGTGCCGAGCGACCAGATAGGCAGGGCGATAAACGATATAAGAATGAAATCCGGAAGCTTTGACGCTCCCGAGGAAAGCGGCGGAATGTCCGTCCTCAGGGGCAGAGCACCTGTTACCGAGCTGAACGGTTACGCCTTTGAGGTTGCGGCATATACGGGTGGCAGAGGTCGGCTTTTTTGCGAGAGCGCAGGCTATGACGATTGCCACGATGCCGAAAGGGTGACAACCGAGCTTGCCTATGACCCCGAAGCCGATCTTGAAAACACACCGGATTCCGTTTTTTGCGCTCACGGCGGCGGCTTTGGCGTGAAGTGGAGCAAGGTCGGGGAGTATATGCACCTTGAAAGCTGCCTTGAAAAGAAAAAGCCCTACACTCCGCCCGTCAATCGCAGGAATCTGCACATTGACGATAAGGAGCTTGAGGCGATCATGGAGCGTGAATTTGGGAAGCCGAAATATGAGCTTTACAGGCCGACGAAGAAGACCGACGAAAATCAAACGGAGATTGAATTGACTGAACGCAAGAGCTATGTCCTCGTTGACGGCTACAATGTTATATTTGCATGGGACGAGCTGAAAAGCCTTGCAGACACCGACCTCGGAGCGGCGAGGGAACGGCTGATGGAGATAATGTGCAATTACAGCGCATACACGAAAAACGATGTTGTGCTCGTCTTTGACGCATACAAGGTGCCGGGCAACACAGGTGAACGGTTCGACTTTCACAATATCCATGTTGTTTATACCAAGGAGAGGGAGTTGGGCGATGTTTACATCGAAAAGCTTATCTCGGAGATCGGAAAAAATGACCGAGTGAGGGTCGTTACATCGGACAATCTGATTCAGCTTTCGGCGGTTCGATTCGGTGTTCTGAGAATGTCGGCGGCGGAATTTGAACGAGAGATTGATTCCGTACACGCAAAAATCGGCAAATTCCTCGATGAGATAAAGGAGAAAAATCCCAAATCGAAGCTTGATGAAATTGCAAAATTATAAAAGTAACACCGCACAGGCAAGGCGTGCGCCTTAATTGTGCGGTGTTGTATTGATTTTGGCTTATTTTTTAAGCATTTCGTAAACCGTCTGATATTTTTCCTGAGAATATTCTTTGTCGAGGGAAAAATCGGTGTTGCCGGCAAGCTCGACGACGCTCTTTTGGCTGCCGCCGAAGAATTGCTTGGCGTAAGAATCTATCTGGTAAACAGCCTCGCTGTAAGCGTCCTCGTCCTCAACCGTTGCGACGAGCGATTTGATCTCATCGCCGAGTGAGTCGCTTTCGGCAAGGTCGGAGTTTGAAAAGGCGATCAGACGAAGCGCAAGGCTTGCCGCCTTAACGGAAGATCCTGCCGTGCCTACCGGGAAAGCTTTGATATCCGCAAAGATATCCTTGATGCTTTCGGTTTGCTCCGTCGCAGCGATAGTTGTCGTTGTCTGCTTGAAAACTGTGGTTTCCGGTACGGTTGCCTCGGTCTGCTTTTCGGTGGTCGTTACCTCGGTCGTCGGGTCATCATTGCCGAATGGGAGGGAACAAGCGCTGAAGGCAGAGATAACGAGTGCGAATGCCGAAACAATTGCAAGAGTTTTGATAGCTTTTGACATAATCAGCTTCCTTTCTGTCGTTTAATGACCTTGAGTCTTGAGAAGTCCTCACGCTCTTTTTCGTCGAGCGCATCGGAAATGAACTTGACGGTCGAAGTGAATTTCGGGATCATAACATTGCTCAGAGCGTTTGTGCGCTTCTGAGTTTTCTTGATTGCATCGGCAAGGCGCATGACATTGCTTTCGATTTCCGCCAGCCGAACCGTCAGAGTTTTAACTTCTTCAAAGTTTATATATGCCTCGTCAAGCAGAGAATTGCTTGAATTAAGACCGTAGTAAAAATATCTGTTGCGCCCGTCAAGCGAGATTTGCGGCAGTTCAACTCCCATAACGCTCCTGACGGACATATGCAATCCGTTCTCAATGGGAATACATTCGGCAAAGGAGGAACAGTTGCCGAGCGATATCTGCGCCTGCTCAAGGGCGTAATATGCCTTGGCATACGCCGTGTTGATCTCATTCTGAATTGTCGAAGCCTTTTCGCTCATCGTCATGATCTCACGGATAAGAATGTTTCGTTTTCTGTCCATGAGGTCGTAACCGAGCTTTGCAAGCTCCAACGATTTTTTTGTGGCAATGAGATTGTTTTTGGTCGGGAAAACCTTTGAACTCATCGACTGTTCTCCTTTCGTAATGTTAGGCATCGCCGCATAAATCGGGGCGCACACCTTGCTTGAATAGTAAAATCCGGCGTCTGCCGCTTAAAATTTATTTGCCCTTATAATACTTTTCAATCGTCTTGTCGTCAACACGGTCGAGATCCTCTCTGGGAAGTTCGGAAAGAAGCTCCCAGCCGAGGTCGAGCGTTTTCTGAATCGAGCGGTTTTCGTATGGCGACTGCGAAATGAACTTTGCTTCAAAATCTTTACCGAATTGCAAAAGCCGCTTATCCGAAGCGGAAAGCTCGTCCTCACCGATAACGCTGGCAAGGCTCTTTGCGTCCTGCACCTTTGCGTAGGAGGAGAAAAGCTGGTTCGCAAGCGTGCTGTGATCCTCACGGGTGAAGCCTTCGCCGATGCCGTCCTTCATAAGACGGGACAGCGAAGGAAGAATTCCGATCGGCGGATAAATTCCCCTTGAATCAAGCTCACGGTCAAGAACGATCTGACCCTCCGTAATATATCCCGTAAGGTCGGGGATCGGATGGGTGATATCGTCGTTCGGCATGGTGAGGATCGGAATCTGGGTAAGCGAACCCTTTGAGCCTTCAATAATTCCGGCACGCTCATAGAGCGATGCAAAGTCGGAATAAAGGTAGCCGGGGAAGCCTTTTCTTGCCGGAATTTCGCCCTTTGACGAGCTGAATTCACGAACGGCTTCCGCATACGATGTCATATCGGTCAGAATAACAAGCACATTCTTTTCAAGCGTGAATGCGAGGTACTCCGCAGCGGTCAAGGCGCACCGGGGAGTGATGATTCTTTCAACGATCGGGTCGTTTGAAAGGTTAAGAAACATTACGACCTTGTGCATAACGTTCGCTTTTTCAAACGATGAGCGGAAGTAGCTTGCAACATCGTTCTTAACGCCCATTGCGGCAAAAACGATCGCAAAATCCTCACTGTCCGAGATCGAAGCCTGACGAACGATCTGAACGGCAAGCTCATTGTGCTTCATGCCCGAGCCTGAGAAGATGGGCAGCTTCTGACCTCTGATAAGGGTCATAAGAGCGTCGATCGAGGAAATGCCCGTGTTAATATAGTTCTTGGGATAAACTCTCGAAACCGGGTTGATGGGCGAAGAGTTGACATCACGCTTTTCAACAGGATAAACCTCTCCGAGTCCGTCAAGCGGTCTGCCGAGTCCGTCGAAAACTCTGCCGACGATCTCGGGGGAAAGGCTTAACTCGATCGGGTGACCCGTCATTCTCGTCTTGGTGTTGACGAGTGAGAGTCCCTTAGTACCTTCAAATACCTGAATAACGACCTTTTCGCCCGCTATTTCGACTATACGACCTGTTCTTGATGAGCCGTCCTCAAGGCGAAGCTCAACCATTTCGTCGTAGGAAGCGTCCCTGATGCCGTCAAGAACGATAAGCGAGCCGTTGATCTGACTTAAACCGATGTGTTCGATAATCATTTTGCGGTCGCCTCCTTTGCGCTGACAGAGGCAAGAGCGGCGTCGATATCCTTATAATATTCGTCGAACATATCAAGCCTGTCGTTAGGTATATCATATTTCATCTGAACAAGTTTGTCAAATAATTTAAGCTCCGTTACCTTTGAAAGCGGAATTTTGAGAGCGACGATCTCGTTGCTCCTGTGGTAAAGGTAAAGGATTATCTGCATCATCTTGAGCTGCTTTTCAAGAGAAACATATGTGTCGTCCTTATGAAATGCGTTCTGCTGAAGGAAGCCGACACGAATAACTCTCGCAGTCTCGATGACGAGCTTCTGATCGTCGGGCAGAACATCCGAACCGATGAGCTTTACGATTTCCATAAGGCTTGTTTCCTCGGCAAGCAGCGATGCGATCTCGTTCCTGCAAGCCATGAAGTCCGAACCGACATTCTTATTATACCACGGTGCAAGCTCATTGAGATATTCGCTGTAGCTGTCGTTCCAGTTGATCGCCGGATAGTGACGGGCATAGGCCAGCGACTTGTCAAGAGCCCAGAAGCAACGGGTGAAACGCTTCGTGTTTTGGGTGACCGGCTCGGAGAAGTCCGAACCCTGCGGAGAAACCGCACCGATAACCGATATTGAGCCGTCCGAACCGTTGAGCGTTTCAACATAGCCTGCGCGCTCGTAGAACTCGGAAAGTCTCGACGGCAGGTAGGCGGGGAAGCCCTCATCGGCGGGCATTTCTTCAAGCCGTCCGCTGATCTCACGCAGAGCCTCTGCCCAACGGGATGTCGAATCCGCCATCATTGCGGTGTGGTAGCCCATGTCACGGTAATATTCGGCTATCGTAATTCCTGTGTATATCGAAGCCTCACGGGCGGCAACGGGCATATTCGATGTGTTTGCGATAAGCACGGTGCGGTCGGTGAGGGGTCTGCCGGATTTCGGGTCGGTGATCTCGCCGAATTCCTTGAGAGCCTGAGTCATTTCGTTTCCACGCTCGCCGCAGCCGACATAGATAATTATATCTGCGTCACACCACTTGGCGAGCTGATGCTGCGTCATTGTTTTTCCCGTACCGAAACCGCCGGGAATAGCGGCTGCGCCGCCCTTTGCAAGAGGAAACAGCGTATCAATTACACGCTGACCCGTGATAAGCGGCTTTTCGGGAGGCAATCTTTTTGCGATGGGTCTTGGAGTTCTGATAGGCCATTTTCGGCAGAGAGTAAGCTCATGGAGCTTGCCGACCTCATCTTTTAATGTAATTACCGTGTCGTTAACTTTGTATTTTCCGTTCGGCTTAACCTCGACTACCTCGCCGCTAAGCTCGGGCGGAACCATTATTTTATGGATAAGAGCCTTCTCCGGTGTGGTTGCGTAAATTGCGCCGCCTTTGAGCTTATCGCCTTTCTTAACCGTGACGGTAACATCCCATTCGGTCTGCTCATTGAGCGACGAGGGGTGGAGTCCTCTCGGAATGAAAGAACCTGCGCTTGCGGCAATATCGTTGAGCGGATTTTCGATTCCGTCAAAAATATTGCTGAGAATTCCGGGTCCGAGGGTGATGCAAAGGGGAGAGCCTGTCGGGAAAACGGGGTCGCCGGGTTTGAGTCCGGAGGTTTCCTCATAAACCTGAATAACTGTCTCGCCGCTGTCGATTCTGATGACCTCACCTATAAGTCGCTGATTGCCGACAAAAACCATTTCGGTCATTTGCAGGTCGGTCTTTCCTTTAACAGAAACAACAGGACCGTTTATTGAATATATAACATTTTCCATTATGTTTGCTCCTTCTGTCAAAGAGATAGGGATAAGCCGGAGTAGCTGTAAAAATTCTGCTTTTCCGTTTCAAGGCGTGCGTCAAGAGTGTCATCGGCTGTCATTGCCGTGCGAAGATTCTCGCCCTTGCAGCCGCCAAGCTTTATGAATTCGTCATACTTGACCTCGTTGCCGAGAGCCTTGATTTCGGCTTCAAACTTTTTGTCGTCGGGTCGCAGAATAATAACTGCGTCGTCACCGATTGCAGCCTTGATATTCGACACGCTGCTCATAACAAAATTGTGATAACCCTCGCCGTTGACAAACGCCTTGATTTTTTCAACCGCACGGGCAAACACCGTGTCGGCAATTTCGCTGCGGCGTGTAACAAGTTTTTTGATTCCTTTAGTCTCGCTCTCGGACAGCTCGGCGTTTATTTCCTCATTGAGGCGGTCAAATTCGCTGCTTCTGACGGGGCGGACATTCTGACGGGCAAGACGGCGAGTTTTTTTCATCTCGTTCTCAATGTAATCATTGACATCCTGCTTGATTTTATCACAGCGTGCGGCGGCGTCCGAATTTATTGCCTTGCGGAAACGCTCGGTTTTGTTCAAGTTGCTGTTCAAAATTACTCCTCCTTTTGGAGCTTAGGTATTGCCTTATATTTTAATTCCGATCGCTTCGCTTACATAGTCGGCGATCGAGTTGCTTGTACCGTCCGAGTGTCTGTCGGGGATCTCGATTATCAACGGCAGAGAATGTGCCTTGCGGAACGAGGATATCTCGTCCGAGCAGAGGGATACAAGCGTTTGATTGATGAGGATTATGCCGATTTCGGAATCTTCAGCCGCTTTTTCTAACAGCTCGTGAACCTCGGTTCTGCTCTCGGTTACCGTTCCTTCAATTCCTGCAAGGCGCATACCGAGAGCCGTGTCCTCATTGTCACAAATCAGATAAAGACGCATAAGCTCACCTTAGATCTTGTTGAGGATAAGGATTGAAATAACAACACCGTAAAGGGCGATAGACTCGCCGAGGGCAACGAAGATAAGTGCCTTACCGAATGCCTTGGCGTCCTCGCTGGTTGCAGCGATAGCTGCCGGAGCACCTGCCGCAACGGCGATACCGCCGCCGACGCCAGAAAGTCCTGTAACGATAGCGGCTGCAAGAAGTCCGAGTCCCTTGCCGTTATCGGAATTCGAGGTTGAAGCGGTTTCTTCCGCCGTCTCGCTCTGAGAGGTTGTTGCCGCATCGCTTGCGGTGTTCTCGTTGGCGGCAGATACTGAGAATGTAACGGCGCAAACCGTGATTGCGATCACGGCAAAGGCGATAAGATTTCTTGCGATGACCTTTTTGCCGGAAATACCTCTTGACTTGCGGTTGAATGAGTATGCGAAAAGTGCCGTAAGAGCGGCGATGGGAAGAACTGCGATAAGAACATAAAACAATGACATGGTTATTACCTCCGAAATTTATTTTTTAACTTTTATTACTACGCTTTCGTTGTCCTCGGTCTTTGAGGGCTTGAAAGCATTTTTAATGCTGAAAAATACGCCTTTGTTTTTCCTCGTGCCTACGCTGTTGAACGGCTTGCCGTCTCCTGCATAGAATCGGCTGAACATCTCGTAAAATTCAAGTCTCAATACCTGAATTCCTGTCAGAAGTCCCTCAAGGGCAATAACTATAATGTTGCCGAATATCATCGAGATGATGCCGCCGACGGAGTATTCGTCGCCCGCCAGCGATGAGAAAACCATCATCATGCCGGCGTGAACAAGAACGAATGCGCCGACTCTGAGGAATGAAACGGTGTTGCTGAAATAGGTCAGGATATATTCGATAACCTCAAAGAAGTTCTGCATAATGTAGTCCGACCATTTTTCCGGCATGCAATCCTCTTTTTTGTCAACCAGTCCGATAAGAATTTCCTGGAAGAAGAGAAGCAGTATACAAACGATCGAGACGGTCACGGTGACTCCGGTCGGGAGCACGGTTTTGCCCGCCATGAAGCCGACGACCGCACACACAAGCGTTGCATAAAGTATTATACCGACTACGCCGTTTGTTCCGAATAACGCTTCGCCGAGTTTTTTGTTTTTCAGCGAACAGAAAACATTCAGACCCATGGAAATCACAACAAGCGCAACGCCGATGCCGATTGCAAGGATCAAAACGGTATTGATCGAATCCATTACCGAAAGCGGTTTACCGGGAAGCCCGATTGCATGATAAAGGGGGTCAAGCAGCTCCTCGTAGCCGAAAACCGAACCTACGATCAGCCCGAAAAATGCCGAACTCATACCGCAGGGCACGAGGATCTTTGCAAGTTTTGCACCCTTGATCCTGTAGAAAAGATATCCGCCGATCGCAAGCACGAGTCCCTGTCCCAGATCCGCAAACATGATGCCGAAAAGCAGGGAATAGGTGATCGCAACGAAAGGGGTGATATCAACTCCGCCGTATGAGGGAAGTCCGTACATTTCAACGAACATCTCAAAAGGACGGAAGGGTTTTTTGTTTTTGAGCTTGACGGGAGGATTGCTTCGCTTTTCCTGCTCCGGGTCTGCGTCTTCAAATGTAACTCCGTCGAGCTTTTCAATGTTTTGCTTGAAGCGGGAGTAGCTCGATTTCGGAACCCAGCCGACATAAATGAAATAGTCGGAGTCAGAATCCTTCGCCGCATAGCGTCTGAGGTCAAAGGCAAGACTCGCAACCTCAAGATAGGCATGAACCTGTTCGCAATGCTCGGAATTTTCCGCCCAGAAATCGGCGATTTCCGTGTCGATTTTGTTAAGCTCCTCGGTAAGCTTTTCTTTTTCGGAGTTGAGCTTGGCGAGTATCTCTTTCGGTGTGCCGGTTGAGAACGGAATACGGATTCTGTCAAAATAGAGCGAGGCGAAAATTCTGTCAACCTCATCTATCTGCGCTCTCGGGGCTGAATAAATGCCCCAATGATTTTTTTCGTCTACCGACGATTCAAGAAAAACGAAAAGATTGTTGCTTTCGTATGCCTTGAGCTTCGGGTAGCAGTCCTTGGGAATGCTGCCGAAACGAACCTTCAAAAATTCGCAGGAGAGAAGCTCCTCAATCGGAACATCAATTCCGATAAAATGATTGAACTGCTCCGCAGACGCTTCAACCTCTTGCAGCTTGTCGGAAATTTCGGTTCTTTTTGCGAAGCTTTCCGAAAGCTTATCCTTGAGGGTGTCAATGTAATCGAATTCGTTTGAATCAACGATTATCTCGTCGCCCTTAAAGGTGTCCTTGAGCGTGACGCCTGCAATCGAAGCAATTTCTTCTATCTTTTGAATTGAAGAAGAATATGGATTTTCTTCGTTCAGCGGCACAAATCCGAGAGAGTCGGAAATGTAATCCATTGCGTTTTCCGGATGAAAATCGCCGCTGATACAGCAGGATGTTATAAACTCGTCAAGGTGCTCGATAAGACCGTAAGTCCTGACGAGTTTCATTTTTTCTATTGCCAAAACACAGCCTCCTAACTTTCTGTTCCGATCAAAACGGAACGAGCTTTATCCGCCGGGATATTGTATTTTATCGCCTCAACGATGTGGATTATGTTTCGCACTTCGTTTTCGGCAAGGAAAAGGTAACAGAGCATAACCGCCGTCGGGTTCGTGTAATAACGAAAGCCCTTGAGCTGCTGCCCGATAAGCATTTCTCTGGTCGCATTTTCAATGTACTTGAAATCGACCTTTGAAAAATCCTTTTTATAATAGGTATTGGGGATTATTTTTACAATGTCCGTTGCGCTTTTCGCTTCGGATATCGCATTCAGATCCTTCTCGCTGAAATTCGTACAGTTCGGAACGCCGAAATCACGAATGAACATCTTGTTCGGGCTTCCAAAATTTAAAAGTCTGTAGGCTCTTGTCAGCGTGTACATATCGAGCCGGTAATTTACCGTTTCGTAGATTTCCTTTTTCTTGCGGCGATCCTTTGAAAGCTTGATGGATCGCACAAGGAAGGAAAACCTGTATTTATTCAAATCGTTTTCTATCAGTATAAACATTCCGTCGTCGGAAAAGTTATCGCTGTATCTTTCGAGGATTTTCTTATAATCCGTGTGTTCAAGAACTCTCAGCAGGTCGGAATAAGTCTTGACCTTTGCCAGCTCGTAAAGATCTATATCGGTCTTGCTGTTAAAAAACGGGGGCAGGGAAGAAAGATATTTCTCCGGCTTGCCGATTATCAGCAGCTGTATCATTGTCATGAGCTGTCGTATATCGTTCTGAACGACAAAGTAACGGTAAAAATTTTCGCCCGCCGAAAGCTGGTATTCGCAAAGCTTTTCGCATTTTTTTAAAAGGCTCATCTTGAGAATTTCCTCGATCTGAGTCGAGCCGATATTTGTCGGCAGAGCGTCAAAATCCGAGCGGAAATATGTTCTTGTTTTAAGATAGTTTGCAAGCTCATTCAAGGATTTGCAATTGAGCATATCGTTATAGTTCTCTTTTGTCAGCCTCTTGCCGTACATTGCGTGAGCCTTCGCCGTTACCGCATTATCGGCATATGATACCGCCATTGAGTTCACCTCCGATCAACCGGTGATTACCGACCGGTCGCTATATCACAGAACAACCGGTGTTGCCGATTGCCTGTCAGTTTTTTGTAACATTTTCAAAGATTTTGTCGACCCATTCGTCGCAGCTTTTTTCAAAGCGGGATTCCATGCCTTCAAGGATCTTTTTGTTTCTTTCTTCAACCTTTTTAAGGTAGGCGTCGCCCTCGGTGCGCTGCTTTTGACTCTTTTTTAAAGCAAAATCGAGAGCCTTTTTATTTTCCTCCTCGGTAATTTGGGCTTTCTTTTCGCTAAGCTCGGCGATCTCCTTGTCACGATATGCTTCAGCCTCTCTAACGCACTCGCTTGCCAGCTTGTCCATATCAAGGATCACACGAAGCATCTCTTTCATAAATATCACCTCGTTCTGTCTTAATTCTTCACACATTATAGCACTTTTAAATAAAAATACAATGGTTATTTTGTACAATTCGACACTGTTTTTTTAGAGGAAAAAGACAAATATTTCATTGAAAAAAATGGAGAAATATTGTAAAATAACAATAGGAGGGTTCGTAATGAAGCTTAGTTATATAGTTCCGGTATACGATGTTGAAAAGTATATAAAAGAATGTATAGACTCGATACTTGCGCAGAGTTTTGACGATTATGAAATCATTCTGGTTGACGATGCTTCGCCGGATAATTGCCCCGTTATATGTGACGAATATGCCGAAAAATATCCGGATATAATAAGGGTTATACATCAAAAGAATAAGGGACTTGCCGGAGCAAGAAATTCCGGACTTAGCCGAGCCGAGGGTGATTATGTTTATTTTTTTGACAGCGATGATCGTTTTATCAATGACGGTATAGCCGAAATTTATAAAAAAGCCGTTGAAAGTCAAGCCGATATATTGCAAAATTCATTTATAATGCTGAATGAGAATGGCAATTCCAACGGAAAGATTAACCCCTCGTTTGAAACGGATAAAATTTACGGTCATAACGAAATGCAAAAAAAAGTTTGCGCTTCAACGACAGAGCGTTCAACAATTTTTGTTTGGAGAAACATATATAAAAGAAGCTTCCTTGAAAAGAACAATATAAGGTTTGATGAGAATTTGCGAATGATAGAAGACTCTCCGTTTAATACCCTTGCTTTCCTCAAGGCCGAAAGTTTTGTTGCGGTCGATATTCCGATATATGCATACAGGATCAGGAAAGACAGTCTGCAAAGAAAAAAATATGTAAAAGATTATGATTGCGTGATGGAGCGTCAATGGAGGCTCAAGAGAAAATATTTCCGTGAGAATTCGGATGATAACAGCTTGTTCTACAGGGACATTGCCGAGTTCACGATCAAGACTAATCTGCCGGTGCTGCTTTCGAATATTTATTTCAACGATATTGACGGTAAATACGAACTGCTGAAAAGAATCGGGAATTCCGAAATGCTTCGCACCTCGTTTGAGGATTATGATATCAACGAATTCAAGTCTAAATCTCTCGATTGGTGGGCGACGCTTTTTATCAAAAAGAAGCTTTACCCGCTTGCACATTTGATTTGCAAAAATGTCTTATATATATAGTATACGCAATTCGCACACTTCAATTGTGCAATATTGTCTGTATTAAATCGCACCTCGTTCTGAGACTGCGATTTATTTTTTTTGTTCCGCTTTTGCGACAAAAAAATCGGGCGAGGTGAAATATAATTTATCCGAGGTGGTGAGGATGACTGTTTATGCCGATGTGCTGGTCGTGGTGAATTTGTTTGTGAATTATGCCATGCTGCTTTGCTCGTCACTTATCCTGAAAAGCAGAATTTCAAGTTTACGCCTGCTTGCGGGTGCGGCGATAGGCAGCTTATACGGTCTGGTTATCTTTTTGCCGGAAATTCCGATTTATCTTGAGCTGCCGATGAGGATTTTCGTGAGTGCGGCGATCGTGCTCAGTACATTCGGATATCGCAATATTCGTCGATTTCTGCGTTGTCTTTTCACCTTTCTTGCCGTTACCTTTGCGTTCGGCGGAATTATGCTTGTTCTTTGGGTAACGGTTGCTCCGGTCGGTATGATATATAACAACGGAACGGTTTATTTCGATATCAATCTTTCCGTGCTGGCAATATCGACGGTCGCCTGTTTTGCCCTCGTCAGCCTGATTTCACGCCTTATCGCACGCAAAGCACCGATAAATTCGATCTATACGCTGAATGTCGCAAGCGGTGAACGCATGATATCGGGCGTGGCTCTTTGCGACACGGGGAATTCGCTCATTGAAAGCTTCAGCGGCTATCCTGTGATAGTCGGCGAATATAGCACGCTGCTCGGTGTTTTGCCGCAAAGCTTGATCGATTATTACGAAGACCCGACGGCGTGCTCCGATGCGTCAAATCTGCGGCTTATAGTTTGCAAGACGGTTTCGACTGTCGGTGTTTTGCCGTCATTCAGGCCGAAAAGCGTTGAGATTATTTCGATTGATGGGAGAATAAAAACAGATGAAGTTTATATTGCCGTGACGAAGAATCGGCTCGGCGGCGGTGAATTTGATTTTATTTTCAATCCAAAACTATTCGACGGAGTGAATGACCATGAAGCTGATAGAAAAAATAAAAAAGCTTCTGCTTCGGTTGAGGCAGGAAAACACGATACATTATGTAAACGGTCCCGAAACGCTTCCGCCGCCGCTGTCAAAGCTGGAGGAGCAAGCGGTGATGGAGGAAATATTGAAGGGAAACGACAGCGTTCGGGAAAAGCTGATAGTCCACAATCTGCGGCTTGTGGTGTACATAGCGAAAAAGTTTGAAAGCTCGGGGGTCGGCATTGAAGATCTTATTTCGATCGGAACGATAGGGCTTATCAAGGCAGTCAACACCTTTTGCCCTGAAAAAAATTTCAAGCTTGCGACCTACGCTTCACGCTGTATCGAAAATGAGATACTCATGTATCTTCGCAAAACCGGTTCTCAGCGCAACGAGATTTCCATCGACGAACCGCTTAATGTTGATTGGGACGGCAACGAGCTGCTGCTTTCCGATATTCTCGGCAGCGACCCAGATCTTATTAACCGTGATATCGAGCTTGAGGACGAGAAAAATTTGCTGCTCGGAACGATAAACGCAATGGGCGAGAGGGAAAGAACGATAATGTCAATGCGCTTCGGCCTGAATGGGCAGCGAGAGCACACGCAGAAGGAGGTTGCGGATATCCTCGGAATTTCACAAAGCTATATTTCAAGGCTCGAAAAGAAAATTATTGCTTCGCTGAAAAAAGAAATCGAGAAAGCAACCTTTGTTTAAGGCAGCAGCGTATGACTCACTCGCACGATATTGCCTTAGATGAGACTTACAAAAAATGCAGCGTTTTGATTCCCACTAATCACTCAAGTTTAAAGTTTCATGAATTTGAAGCTGCCGAAAAAGCATGTGTTTAGCAGCTCGGAGGGCAGATGACTGTTTTCGCAAAAAGCGGAATAAAGCTCGGCGTCCCGGCATATGGCGTTGACGCTTCTCGGAATATCCAACGCAGCCTGAATTTTTCTGATTCTTTCAATGAGCCTGTCGATCGAAAAAGAAATGTCCTCATTGGGTCTGAAAAGACCGACGAGGCGTGCCAATTCGCCGAGGTCGTCGCAGCGGTTGTGTTCAAGATATTCCGGAATGCAAATCGCCGCCGCAGATTGCTTTTTTACTCCGAGCTTTGAAAAAAATGTCGTGATTTCTTCAAGCGTTGCGTCGCCGTGATCCGATGAATTTTCATATGCCAAAACGGCGCAGTACATTGCATATTGCAGCCGTGCGATGGATTTGTAGTTACCTCTGTACGCTCCGACGGCGTGATTGATGATGCTTGCCGCGCTTGAGAGCGCAAGCGAAGCAATAACATCGTTGCTGTGTAAGACAATGGCGTGAGCGGCATAGGCGAGGCAGGACATTGCGTCGTAGGCTATCGTGCCGGAGGTTATCTGCATTGCGAGATCCGGATCAAGCACGACCTCGACGGGTGAAAGACGGTAAGTGAGGTGATCGGCGTCAGCAAAATCGGTCATTGAGCACGATGAAAAATTCGGCACGGCGGCAACGGGAACTCCGCTTTGATGCGAAATGAACACGGCAGTATCCATGAGCTGTGCGCTGCCGACCGCCGTAACTTTGTCTGGCTCGTTTTCGGAAATATATCTGATCGCCTTCTCGTAAAGCTCATCAAAATTTTTTGAATTCAGGAGCTTTATCCTCGGCGTTTTTTCGCTCAGCATATCATGGATACGGCCGAGCGTTTCCGTTTGCTTGACATTCTCTGCGTCGGACAAAAGCAATATGCTCTCGCAGCTGCACGACTGTGCGAATTTTCGAACCGAATCGCTTCCGAAAAAGATTTTTTGCGGCAAAGTAATTTCAGACATAAGTGAACTCTCCTTTTTGACTTAGTATTTTCAAAGAGGGGAGCTTTATTCGGTAAAATTTGATTAAACGAAAAAATTCTGCCAACTATAACAGTAGCCATAATTCACCTGCCTAACGAAAGGAGAAAGCTATGAAAAGCTACAAGACGCAGTTTGCAAGAATAACGGACGCATTTATCGGCGTGATTGCGGTCATAACGGCTGCCACGCTCGTCGCCTCCGGTATCGCCGTATCAAAAATCAATACCGAATACATGGCAACGGGAATCAAAACGGCAAAAATCGTTGCCGAAAGGGAGAATGAAGAAATTTTCTTTTCACTCGGTGAGAAGAAGTTTTCTTCACCGAAAGGCATAAAGGACGATTTCAAATCGATAGGCTTCCTCCTGCCTGCGCCGCTGAACGCAGCGTATTATATATATGAAAAGGTGATGGAGAGAGCCAAGATAGATTTTGAATTTTAGACGCTGAGTATTAAGGCAATACCGCCCCCTCCAATTGTGCAGCATTGCCTTAGATGAGGCTTACAAAGAGGTTGCAGCGTTTTAGGGCACTAATCATCTAATATCGATCTTCCGTCTAATGTCTAATTTCGCTAAAAATTGCGGGCGAAAATTGTGTATTAACACCAAGGCAAGCACCTTGAACTTTGACGAAAAATAATTTATAATAATAGATGTAATGGTATAGTCAATTCTCGAATTTTGTCTATTTTAAGCTATCCCGAGTGCTGCGCCGCAAACTTGGCAACTGCCGATTGAATCGGGCGCAGTTTTCGACAAGGGAGTTTAGTTCCGAAGCGTCAAAAGCAACCGGTATATCGGCGAGTTTTTTTGACGGCAAAACCTGAGAATTGTGCTGTGATTATTCAGTGGTTACTAAGGAGCGATGCTTATGAAACGCAAATTTTTATCCTTTGCAACGGTGCTTATGATTTTGATCGTCTCGGTCGTTCCGGGACTTTCGGCGCTGGCGGCGGGCACGGTTCCGACCCTTTCCGGCGGAGTTTATCAGATCGGAACGGCTGCGGAGCTTATCTGGTTTGCCAATGCGGTAAACAGCGGCTCGCAGTCGATAAAGGGCAAGCTGACTGCCGATATCAGTCTCAACACCTCCGGCTCAACTCAGAACGAGTGGACGCCCATCGGTTCGCAGTCAAGCCCCTTCACCGGAAGCTTTGACGGCGACGGACACACGGTCAGCGGCGTCTATGTCAATTCGAGCAGCGACTGCGCCGGATTCTTCGGCAGCGTTGTTATGCCGAGCGAAAGCTCCGATGACACACCCGAAAAAATGAACTCCGAATATGTTCTTCAGCGCACATCGACAAGCATTAAAGGCGTCAATATAACCGACTCCGAAATTCACGGCGGCTACAGCGTCGGCGGAGTTGTCGGCTATGCCGAAAATCTCGGAATTTCCGATTGCTCGTTTGAGGGCAAGGTTGTCGGCACGGGCAACAGCGTCGGCGGAGTTGTCGGCTGGTCGTATTATTACACGGTCGTCAGCCAGTGCCACTCCTCCGGCTCGGTCAGCGGAAATCAGCGTGTCGGCGGCGTTACGGGCTATGCGAACGGCAACTCCGTAATCGTAAAATGCCACAGCGACATGTCGGTTTCGGGCAAAATGAATGTCGGCGGTATCGGCGGAACGCTTTCGGGCGCATTCGTTGAGGGCTGCTTCTTCCTCGGCTCGACCTCTGCGGAGGACGCAGTCGGCGGACTTATCGGTTACGCCCTGTTTTCGACGGTTTGCGACATTTACGCAATAGCTTCCGTCACGGTAACCGGTACGGGCACAGATGTCGGCGGTGCGGTCGGCTCGGTCTACGGCAGCGAAATTGAAAGCTGCTTCTACAGCTACGAAACCTCCGGCGTTGACGGCACGGTGGGCGTTGGACGAACTCTTGCGGATATGAGGCTTTCGTCCTTCGTTAAGGAGCTTAACGGCAAAAAGGCGTATTTCTGCTTTGACTATACCGAAATCAACAACGGCTATCCCGTTCTTGCGTGGATGCTTTCACTTGATGTTTGGGCGGGCGACCGTTCCGTTCCCAAGACGAACTCAAGCGGCACATATCTTATTTCTCAGCCCTCGGAGCTTGCATGGTTTGCGGCTCTGGTAAACGGACAGCTCAGCGGCATTGACGCAAACCCCAACGCCAACGCAACGGTTACGGACAACCTGCTGATGAATATAAATGTAAATGACGACAGCTTCGATGTTATCGAATGGACGCCGATCGGAATTGACGAGGAGCATGGCTACAACGGTGTTTTCAACGGCGGCGGCTACAACATCGCCGGTCTTTACACCTCCTCGACCTCGGGCAGCAGCGGCACGAACATCGGTCTTTTCGGCTATGTAAATTCCGGCACGGTCACAAACACGGTCGTGCTTGACGGCAAAATTTTGGGCATTGAAAATGTCGGCGGCATTGCCGGATATGTAAAGAGCGGTTCAATTCTCAACTGTGCGGTTGACAGTGAGGTCGGTGGCGACAAAGCGGTTGGCGGCATCGTCGGCAACCTCGGCGGCTCAACGGCAAGCATATCAAACTGCGGTATGCTCGGCAGCGTCACCGGAACGAATTATTCAAACGACAAATCATATCTTACGAATGTCGGCGGCGTGGTCGGCTTCAGCAACAAGGCAACGGTCAACAAATGCTTTAACTACGCCTCGATAGATGCTTCAAACGCAAGATTTGTCGGCGGACTTGTCGGTTACAACTCGGCAGGAACGCTCACGAATTCCTACAACACCGCTTCGCTGATAAGTGGCAATGTTATGGTCGGCGGACTTGTCGGCTACAATAACAACGGCACGGTCAAAACCTGCTACACTTCTGGCAAAATCACCGGCACGAGTCAGGTCGGCGCTGCGTTCGGCAATACGCTCGGCGCAAATGTTTCAAACTGCATTTTTGACGGAACATATAAAGAGAATATGCTCACAACGGGCGCAACGGAAATGACCTCGGCTCAGATGACGGGTTCTTCCTCCGTTTCAAATATCGGTTTTTCGACCTCCGATTGGCGAGCCACGGCGGACGATACATATTTCTATTATTATCCGCAGCTCACCTCAATGTACAATATGTCCTCGGTCAAGGCGTTAAAGGACGGCTCTCTCAAAAGCGTAAAGAGAGTTCAGGACAAATATGTTGCCAAGGTTCAGATCGACGGACGCACCGACACATATTACGAAACCCTTCCCGAAGCCATCTCCTACGCTTCGATCACCGGCTCAACGGTTCTGCCGACGGTTTACCTTATCCGCGATACCGAGATCAACTCGACGATAGATATTTCCTCCGCCATCGGAATCTATTCCGAGAACGGAGCAACGCTCACGAGGGCGGCTTCGCTCACCGCTGCGATGTTTAACATCACGGGCAATCTTACATTAGGCTCAAAGACCTACGGTGACGACAGCTCGGCGGATTTCTTCATCGACGGCAACAGCGTTGCGGCAACGGCCTCGGCATTCAAGGTTGCCAAGGCTGCAACGCTCACGATCCAGCCGGGAGTTGAGCTTTACAGCTTCAGAACGGCGGAGCAGACGACAGCCACGGTAATGGGAGCAGTTATTTACAATCAGGGCACGGTCGAGATCGCCGGCGGAATTTTCAGCGAAAACATCGGCACATCGGTCGGCGGCGTTATCTATAACCTTGAGGGAACCGTAAATATCGGCGGCGGCACATTCAAATCTAACGAAGCCACCCAAGGTGCGGTTATCTACAGCAACGGCGGCGATACATTCATAACGGGTGGCACATTTACGGCAAACATCGCAAAGCTCAAGGGCGGCGTTGTTGCTTCATACGGCGTTTATGCCTCAACGGTCGTCAGCGCAAAGGCTTCGATGACCTCCAATCAAGCAACCTACGGCGGTGCGATCTGCGCAATGAACTATTCGACGGCTGAAATAAGCGGCGGCACGCTTTCCTCGAACCGAGCTTATTCCTCCGGCGGCGCAATTCAAATTGAAACGGGCGCAGAAGCAAGGATCTCCGGCGGCGATATCTCGTCGAACATCTCAGACAAGGCACTCGGCGGCGCAGTTTACAACGGTTCAACGCTTTCGCTTGACGCTGCGGCTCAGATAGATTCCTCAAACGATGTTTATCTTGTGACCGGCAAAACGGTTGATATAAACGGCAAGCTCACCTGCTCCGGCTATGCGGCAACGATAACGCCGCAGGCATATGTCGAAAAGACCAAGGTTCTTGGCGGCAGCGCAATGAGCACCAACTATGCGAAGGTCGGATTGTCCAACTCCAACTGGTACACGCTTGCCAACGGCACGATAACGAGCATGGAAACAACAACGGTCGCAAAGCTCAGCAAGGCAGGAGCTTTCTCGGTCGAATACACCGATCTTGCGGACGCATTTGCGGCGGTTTTGGCTGACGAAACGGCGATAATTACTCTCGTTGCCAACGCAACGGTTGACTCGACTATCACCGTCAACGGTGATGTCACCCTTCTCTGCGACGATACGAGCTACAAGGCGACCCGCTCAGGCTCGTTCTATGGAATTATGTTTGATATTAAGAAAGGTTCTGTGCTCAGACTCGGCACATCGGTTGCCGATAATCTCCAGCAATCGCAGGCGGATTACACGGCAGGCACGGATTCCGACGGGCTTATGATAATCGACGGCGGCAGCGAGCTGACGGGAGTTGTCGGTGCGGCGGCGGTCAATGTTCAGACGGGCGGCACTCTTTATATGCATGAAAAATCGGTAATTCAGAACTGCAAGAACACCACAAGCTCGGCAGTCACCGTTTCCGGAACGATGAATATCTACGGCGGAACGATCAGGAACAACGACTGTGCCTACGGCGGCATTTATGTCAAATCGAGCGGCAAGCTCTTCACCTACGGCGGCGTTATTGCCGGCAACAAATCCGCAACAAACGGCGATGCGGTCTATTCGCTCGGCAAGGTAACAAGAATCGTTCAAACATATAATTATCTCTATGTTGAGCGACTTTATGACGAGGACGGAAACGATATCGGTTCGGCAGATCCTGTTGAAGCAGGCTCTTCAAAAACCGACATCATGGTAAAGAACGGCGAGGCGGTCTATAATTCGACGAATGTTATTTATATCGACACGGCTTCGACGGATATCTATGTCACGAGTACATCGCAAGTTCCCGAGCAGACGGAGTTCAATCGGTATGTAATGACCCTCGACTGCGCAAAATACACCGTCGGAAATGTAATAGTTTCCGGCAGCGATATGATAAACAACTATATGTATTTCGACACCTATGTTGACGGCTACTGCATACTCTATACGGGCAAGCTCGGCATAAACAAGCTTGTTGCAAAGAGCACCTCCGGTCTAACGGTAAACAGAACCGACAACCTGGTCTACGGCTTCGACCTCAGCGCACTGACGGTCAGCAAGGTGCTTTCCCTTTTTGAAAACAATGTGATATATCTTCGTGCTTACAACTCGGCGAACACCATGCTGAAAAACACAGAGAGCGTAACGACGGGCTGCACGATAAGGCTTATCGACGCATCCGGTGCAGTAATTGATTCGTTGACCGTTGTTGTACGGGGTGATGTCAACGGAGACGGACGCATCGACGGCATGGATTCCGTCATTTCAAGAGCAATAGCCGGCGGAATGCTCGGCACAGGAAACGCAACTGCGGCTCAGATGACGGCAGCCGATGTAAACCTCGACGGAACTGTCACCTCCATTGATGCCGAACACCTTGACCTCGCCGGCCTCGGTATGCAAACAATTGCACAAAAATAAATTTGAACGGCAAATGATAAAATAACGAGAGTGAGCACATTGTCCGCTCTCGTTATTTTTACACAATTTTTTGCCTCATCACGGATTTGTGGGGAATAAATAAAAATAAGTATTGAAAAAGAGCGTA
>CAVJDU010000031.1:0-21663 GCA_963648385.1 uncultured Coriobacteriaceae bacterium
TACGCTCTTTTTCAATACTTATTTTTATTTATTCCCCACAAATCCGTGATGAGGCTTTTTTTTAGCTCCTCGCAAAGATTGCCGAGCTGCTCCATCGTCAGGGCTTCGGCTCGGACGGTGGGGGAGAGTCCTGCGGCTTCGATCGCTTCGATAACCGTCGGCTTAGGAATTCCCGTGCCTGCGCTTATTCCGTTTGATGCCGTTTTTCTGCGTTGGCTGAATGCCGCCTTTACCATCGAGAAGAAAAATTTTTCGTCGCTGACCTTGATCGGCGGCTCTTTCAGTATGTCAAGTCTGATGACTGCGCTGTCAACATTCGGCGAGGGCATGAATGAGCCTCTTGAAACATCAAAAAGCTTCTGCGCTTCGGCGTAATAATTGACGGCAACCGTGACTGCTCCCGAATCCCTTGAACCGACATCGGCGCAAAGCCTCACGGCAGCCTCTTTCTGAACCATCACTGTAACGGAGTCGATTTTCAGCCTGCTTTCAAGCAGACGCATGATAACCGGTGAAGTAATATAATAGGGTAGATTGGCGCACACAACGACGGGCATATCGCCGAATTCTTCCTCAAGGATTTTGTGAAGATCAACTTTTAGAATATCGCCGTTGATTATTTTAACATTGTCAAATTCGCCGAGCGTTTCGTCAAGCACGGGCAAAAGCCTCGTGTCAAGCTCAACGCAAACGACCCTGTCCGCCCGTTTTGCAAGCTCGGCGGTCAGCACTCCGATTCCTGCGCCGACCTCAAGCACTCCGACGCCCTCTCTTGCGCCGCCATCCTCGGCAATTTTCGGGCATACGCCGGGATTGATTATAAAATTCTGACCGAGTGCCTTGGAAAAAGTGAAGCCGTGACGGCTCAAAACAGACTTTATAACACCAATATCCGATAAATTATTCATAAAAACCTCTTTTAAATATTGCATTTTAATTTGAAACCATATATAATATTACAGTATATGATTAAATTTGTCAATGAGGTTGATTCTATGAAAATTTTGGTAACAGGCGGAGCGGGTTATATCGGCTCCCACACTTGCATTGAATTGCTCAATGCCGGCTATGAGGTAGTTATTCTTGATAACTTTTACAACAGCTCTCCCGAGGTGCTCAAGAGAATTAGAGAGCTTTCGGGAAAGGATTTCACCTTCTGCGAGTGCGATATCAGAGATCGTGCGGGTCTTGACAAGGTCTTTGCCGAAAATGATATTGACGCAGTAATTCACTTCGCAGGACTCAAGGCTGTCGGTGAAAGCGTAAGAAAGCCGCTCGAATATTACGAAAACAATGTTGCCGGAACGGTAACGCTTTGCGAAGCCATGCGTGACGCAGGCTGCAAGAAGATAGTTTTCAGCTCATCGGCAACCGTTTACGGAATGAACAATCCCTCGCCGCTCAAGGAAACCATGAAGATCGGCGGAACAACCAATCCCTATGGCACGACAAAGTATATGATAGAGCTTATTCTTCAGGATCTTTATACCTCCGATAATGATTGGAGCATTACGCTTCTTCGCTATTTCAACCCCATCGGTGCGCATGAGAGCGGTCGAATCGGTGAAAATCCGAACGGGATTCCGAACAACCTTATGCCTTATATCACTCAGGTTGCGGTCGGCAAGCTGGATCACCTCAATGTTTTCGGCGATGATTATGATACTCACGACGGAACGGGCGTGCGTGATTATATCCATGTTGTCGATCTTGCTCTCGGTCACATAAAGGCGGTCGAAAAGGTCGCTTCCTCAAACGGGGTCAATATCTACAATCTCGGAACAGGCGTCGGCTACAGCGTGCTCGATGTTGTCAAGGCCTTTGAAAAGGCGAGCGGAGTGAAGGTTAAGTATGAAATCGTTCCCCGCCGTCCCGGTGACCTTGCAACCGTATATTCCGACCCGTCAAAGGCGAAAGAGGAGCTTGGCTGGGTTGCCGAAAGGGGAATCGACAAGATGTGCGAGGATTCATGGAGATGGCAGAAAAATAATCCGGAAGGATATTGATAAATGGAATTTTACGAGAACAGTCAAGAACCGGAGGTTGCCGTCCTTGTCGGTATAGACATGGGGCTTTATGACGCTCAGGTTTCAATGGACGAGCTTGAGGAGCTTGCAAGAACGGCAGGAGCTGTTGTTGCGGCAAAAATAATTCAAAAAAGAGACAAACCCGATTCGGCAACCTATGTCGGCTCGGGTCGTCTTGAAGAAATAAAAGTTTTCACCGAAGCGAATGATGTTGATCTGCTTATCTTTGACGGCGAACTTACCCCGTCGCAGCAGAGAAACATTGAGGACGAGACGGACATCAGGGTGATTGACCGAACGACGCTTATTCTCGATATCTTTGCCGCAAGGGCAAGGAGCAATGAGGGTAAAATCCAGGTCGAATTGGCTCAGCTTAAATATTCCCTGCCACGGCTCGGCGGCAAGGGCGCAGAAATGTCAAGGCTCGGCGGAGGAATCGGTACAAGAGGCCCGGGTGAAAGCAAGCTTGAAAGTGACAGACGGCATATTCGCCGCAGGATTCAGAGCTTGCAGGAGGAGCTTGTGCAGATAGCCAAAAGGAGAGAGAACCTCCGTGCAAGGCGTGAAAAGGACGGCGTAGAAACGATCGCCATTGTCGGCTACACCAATGCCGGCAAGTCAACTCTTATGAACACGCTGACCAACGCCGGAGTGCTTGCCGAAAACAAGCTTTTTGCAACGCTTGACCCGACATCCCGTGCGCTGACCCTACCCGACGGCAGAACCGTTATGCTCATCGACACCGTCGGACTTGTCAGACGGCTTCCGCATCAGCTCGTTGACGCATTCCGCTCAACGCTTGAGGAAGCGGCGAACGCAACGGTTATTCTCAACCTCTGCGACGCTTCCGATGAATGCTGCACGGAGCACCTGTGCGTTACGATGAACCTGCTTGCGGCGCTCGGCTGTGCGGATAAGCCGATAATATCTGTGCTCAACAAATGCGACATTTGCGGCGGCTCGTTCGTTCTGCCCGCTCAGGGCGAATTTGTCATGATCTCCGCAAAGACAGGCGAGGGACTGGGCAATCTGCTTGCAAAAATCCAGCTTTCGCTTCCGCTCACACGAAAAAAGGCGGAGCTGCTCATTCCGTATAACGAAGGCAGCCTCGTAAACTATATCCGTGAGGAGGGCGTGCTGATAAAGGAGGACTACCGTGCTGACGGAATTTATATCAAAGCCGTCGTTGATGTCCGCTTCCTTGATAAGCACAAGGATATTATTATCGGGTAAACAAACCATGCCTTAATCGGTGTAAAATTTACTCTTGACTATTACAATAATATAGTATATAATTTCATATGCAATTTAATAGATTTCGTGAAACGAAACACCCCTTATTCAGAGCAGCTGAGGGAACAGGCCCTATGAAGCTCGGCAACCTGCCGCCGGCAAGGTGCTAAATCCTGCGGTGTAACCGAAAGATAAGGCTATATACGCTCTCGGTTTTTGCCGGGGGCGATTTTTTTTACGGAAGAGTGACGGGCGGCTGACCGCCGGCACTCGGAAAACGGAGGTACAACAAATGGCAAAACATCTTTTTTCATCAGAATCGGTAACAAAGGGACACCCCGATAAAATCTGTGACAGGATCTCGGATTCCGTGCTTGACGCTATTCTTGCTCAAGACCCGAACGGTCGTGTCGCTTGCGAAACCTGCTGTACGACCGGCATGGTTCTAATTATGGGAGAAATTTCGACAACGGCAAATATCGACATTCCCGCAATTGCAAGAAAGGCTATCTGCGACATCGGCTATGACAGCGCAGACAAGGGCTTTGACGGCAACACCTGTGCGATCATCACCTCGCTTGACAAGCAGTCGCCCGACATCGCAATGGGTGTTGACGCTTCGTTTGAGCTTAAAGGCGGCGAGGAGGACAAATACAATCTCAACGGCGCCGGTGATCAGGGTATGATGTTCGGCTATGCCTGCGACGAAACGCCGGAGCTTATGCCGATGCCGATCTCACTTGCACACAAGCTTGCCCTCAAGCTGACCGAGGAGAGAGAGAACGGCGATCTTGACTATCTCAGAGCCGACGGCAAAACTCAGGTCACGGTTGAATATGACGACGACAAGGTTACAAGGATCGACGCAATCGTTGTTTCCTCCCAGCATAGCGCAGATGTTGAGCTGGAGCAGATCCGCAGGGATATCATCGAAAAGGTCATTAAACCGACGATAGACCTGTCGCTTATTGACGAGGACACAAAAATTTATGTTAACCCGACCGGTCGCTTCGTAACCGGCGGACCGCAGGGCGATTCCGGTCTTACGGGACGCAAGATAATTGTTGATACCTACGGCGGATATTCCCGCCACGGCGGCGGAGCTTTCAGCGGAAAGGACCCGACGAAGGTTGACCGCTCGGCGGCTTATATGTGCCGCTATATTGCCAAGAACATCGTTGCAGCCGGACTTGCGAGAAAGTGCGAGCTTCAGCTTGCTTATGCGATCGGCGTTGCCCACCCCGTTTCCGTTATGGTTGACACATTCGGTACGGGCATACATTCCGATGAGGAGCTTGCAAAGGCTGTCCGAAATATATTTGACCTTCGCCCGGCGGCAATTATTGACGAGCTTGACCTTCGCAGACCGATTTATACCGCAACCTCGGCTTACGGTCACATGGGCAGAACGGATATTGATCTTCCGTGGGAGCATACCGACAAGGTTGAGGATCTCAAGGCTCAGTTCTGAAAACCTCAGAAACGACTTTTTAACGACAAAATCATGGCTTTTTATGGTCAAAATGTATATTTATGCCCTCGCTTGAATAAAATCACTTTGTCAAAAATGACATTACAATCCGTAATGTATAAAATGCACAAATGATAACCTGTCTTTTTAGCTAAATTCATCAAAAAACCGACTGATTTTTAGAATTTAGCTGTTGACAACTCAATATTATGAGTGTATCATTATTCACATCATAGATGATGTTACCGAGTTACACAAGCAGCTCGGAAATTAAAAGGAGGTCATTTTATGAAAAAGTCAGTAAAAAAGGTTCTTGCGGCAGCTCTTGCGCTTACTTTTGTGGCTCTTTGCTTCTCCGCTTGCGGCGGCACAAAAAGCTCGGGCAGCAGCTATACCGCAAACAACACAGAGTATTTCATTGGTACAACAGGCCCTCTTACGGGTGATGCTGCTTCCTATGGTAACTCTGTAAAGAACGGTGCTACTCTTGCAATTGAAGAAATCAACGCAGCCGGCGGACTTAACGGCGTTAAGTTCAAGTTCGACATGAAGGACGATAAGGCTACGGCTCAGGACGCAACCACCGGTTACAACTCGCTTCTTGAAGCAGGTATGCAGATCTCTCTCGGTTCTGTTACCACAGACTCCTGCGACGCATTCGGCGCAAGTGCTGTTGAAGATAACCTCTTCTTCATGACTCCGTCAGCTTCCGCAGCTAAGGTTATCGAGGGCAGAGACAACGGTTTCCGTATTTGCTTCGGCGATCCGGATCAGGGTACTCTCGGTGCGGATGACCTTATCAAGAACTACAAGAACATCGGCGTTATCTACAACACCAGCGACACCTATTCAACAGGTATTTATGACGCTTTCAAGGCTGAGATGGACGCTAAGGGCGTAAGCTTTAAGTCGGCTACATTTGACGCCGAGAATAACAAGGACTTCTCAACTCAGATCGAGCAGCTCAAGGATTGCGATGTTATCTTCCTCCCGATGTACTATCAGGAAGGTTCGCTTATCTGCAAGGCGGCAACCGCTAAGGGCTGCAAGGCAGACCTCGTCGGCTCTGACGGATTTGACGGTATCGCAGCTCTTATCGACTCCAAGACCGTTACAAACAAGGTTAAGTATATCACTCCGTTTGATGCAGACAGCACAGATGCAACGGTAAGCAAGTTCGTTACATCTTACAAGACAAAGTATGGCGAGACTCCCGACCAGTTCGCTGCCGACGGATACGACGCTGTTTACGCTATCTACGAAGCAATGAAGGCTGCCGGCGTTGACGATGTAACGATCAGCCCGAGCGACCTTTGCGAGAAGGTTAAGGCAGCTATCACAGCTGACGGCTTCACGGTAACAGGTGCAACCGGAACAATGTCTTGGGACGCTACCGGCGCTTGCAAGAAGGATCTTCAGTTTAAGGATGTTCTTTAATCCTAAGGCAAGCGCTGCAATTCGAGTGGCATTTGCTTGAAGATACGGATATTTATAACTCAATCTTTACGGGTGTCAAACGGCACCCGTAAAGGTGTATTTTAAACCGCCGAACAATCTGTATCTGGAAACCAATTTAATAGGGTTTGCAGGTATCGGTTGCTCAGCGGTTTAAGCTTTCTCAGAAATAAACGAAAAGGAGTAGATCAAATGTTGTCTACAATTTTGGACGGACTCAGCCTGGGAGCTATCTATGCTCTTATCGCTTTGGGCTATACGATGGTTTACGGTATCGCCAAGATGCTGAACTTTGCCCACGGCGATATTATCATGGTCGGCGCTTATGCTATCCTCGTCACACTCGAAACGACCGGACACCCGATTATCGGCGTAATTGTGGCAGTTGTTGTCTGCACAGTCGTCGGCATCGTTGTTGAAAGGGTTGCGTACAAGCCCTTGAGGGGTGCTTCACCGCTTGCCGTTCTTATCACGGCTATCGGCGTCAGCTATCTTCTCCAGAGTATTGCGCAGCTTATATTCGGCTCAAAGAGCAGAGCTATAACGCTTACCGAAACACACATGGTCAGCGTCGGCTCGGTCGAGCTTAATCTCAATACGATCCTTACACTCGTTGTCGGAGCCGTTATCATGATCGCACTTACCCTTTTCATAAAATATACAAGAACGGGTCGTGCCATGCAGGCTGTTTCCGAGGACAGGGGAGCGGCTCAGCTCATGGGCGTTAATGTAAATAAAATCATCAGGATAACCTTTGCTATCGGTTCGGCTCTTGCGGCCTGCGCAGGCGTTTTCTACCTTATGCAGATTCCCTCCATCAGCCCGACCCTCGGTTCGATGCCCGGCATCAAGGCGTTCGCCGCTGCGGTTATCGGCGGTATCGGTTCGATTCCCGGTGCAATGCTCGGAGGCGTTATTCTCGGCGTTGTCGAAAAGCTTGCGCTTAGCGTCCCTGCTCTTGCTCCTTATGCAACTGCCATTGAATTTTCATTGCTGATAGTTATACTCCTCGTAAGACCCATCGGTATCCTCGGCAAGAAGAGAAGGGAGAAGGTATAAGCTATGAATTATCTCAAGAATATTAAAAAAGGCATAAGAATAAAGGATACGTTCAATTACCTTGTTATCATCGTAATGCTCGTTGTGCCTCTTCTTATTTCGACCTTCGGCAATCTTCCCCGTTCAAGCTCAGGCTTGCTCTCTCAGATGGCATACAGCATTTTGCTTGCCGTTTCGCTTAACCTTGTTGTCGGCTTCCTCGGTGAACTGTCGCTCGGACACGCAGGCTTTATGTGCGTCGGTGCATATATCGGCTGCTATGTCGCAAAGGAGCTTTACAATGTAATGGATTCACAGCTTCTTGCGTTTATCATCTCAATGCTTGTCGGCGGACTTGTCGCCGCTGTGTTCGGCTTTATAATCGGACTTCCGGCTCTGCGACTCAAGGGCGACTATCTTGCGATTGTTACCCTGGCATTTGGTGAAATCGTCAGAACCATATTCAAGAATCTTCCGACCTTCGGTGCTGCTCTCGGCCTTTCGACCAAGAAGTACGGCAACGACCTTTATATCGTGGCTCTTGTCACGGTTCTTATCTCGCTTTTTCTCATTCAGAATATTATCCGAAGCAAGCACGGTCGAGCGATCACCGCTATCCGTGATAATGAGATCGCCGCAAAGGCAATGGGTATCAACATCACCTATTACAAGCTGTTCGTTTTCGTCTTTGCCGCATTCTTCGCAGGCATGGCGGGCGTTATCTACGGCTCATATGTTACACCGGTCGTTTACTCGTTCTTCTCGTTCAACTATTCGATCGAAATTCTCGTTATGGTCGTTCTCGGCGGTATGGGTAATATCACAGGCTCTATCATTTCGGCGGTATTCATTACCTACCTTAATTTCCAGCTCCAGACTCAGCTTTCCGGCGATCTGGCTGCTCTTAAATACCTTGTTTATGCGATCATTCTTATCGTTGTTGTCATCTTCAACAATGCTCCGGCTCTCAAGAACCTCAGAGAGAGGTTCTCGATCGCAAACAAGCTGCGTGAAAAGCTCAGAAAGAATCCCTCAAAGCAGTATGGCGATACAAACAGATGGGATGTTGTTACGACAAAGATCCGTATGGACGAGGTTCTCACAACTGATGTAAAGCAGAACGATCCGTTCAAACCCGATAAACCCGAGAAAGGGGGCGAATAAGCATGGCTGACTATGTTCTTGAAACAAAAAACCTCGGCATTTCATTCGGCGGACTCAAAGCGGTTCAGGATGTTAATTTGCAGATAAAAAAGGGTCAGATCTATGGACTTATCGGTCCCAACGGCGCAGGTAAAACAACGGTTTTCAATCTTCTTACCGGTGTTTACAAGCCCACTACCGGCACATTCTACCTTGACGGCGAAAACCTGACGGGTAAAACTCAGGAAAAAATAAACCACAAGGGCATCGCAAGAACCTTTCAGAATATTCGCCTTTTCAACAATATGAGCGTTATCAGAAATGTTCTTGTCGGACTTCACAATCAGCCAGAGTTTAAGTGCAACCCCTTTATCAGCATGGTAAAGCTCCCGAAGCACTACGATACAGAGGTCAGAATGAGAGATAAAGCAAAGGAGATCCTCAAAATTTTTGACCTTTACGAGGAGAGGAACAACCTTGCCTGCAACCTTCCCTACGGTAAACAGAGAAAGCTTGAAATTGCCCGTGCTCTTGCAACGAATCCTAAGCTTCTGCTTCTTGACGAGCCGGCGGCAGGCATGAATCCCCACGAAACCAAGGAACTCATGGACACGGTAAGATATCTCCGTGACAATTTCGGCATTACAATTCTTCTCATTGAGCATGACCTTAAATTTGTTTCGGGTCTTTGCGATGAAATCACGGTTCTCAACTTCGGCACGGTTCTTTGCCAGGGCAAGGTAGACGACGCCCTCAGCGATCCCGAGGTTGTCAAGGCTTATATCGGAGGTTGATGTTATGGCAATGTTGGAAGTTAAAGACATTTCGGTCTACTACGGAGTTATACAGGCGATCAAGGGTATCAGCTTTGAGGTAAATCAGGGCGAGATCGTAACGCTTATCGGCGCAAACGGCGCAGGAAAGACAACGACGATGCAGTCGATAATGGGTCTTATTCCTATCCGCGAGGGTCATGTGAGCTATGAGGGCAAGGATATTACCAGAACCCCATGCCACAAGATAGTTGAAATGGGCATGACCCAGTGCCCCGAGGGACGCAGAATTTTCCAGGAGCTTTCGGTTTACGATAATCTGCTCATGGGTGCGTTCGCACTTAAAGACAAAAAAAGCCTCAAGGAGGATATCGAGAAGATATATACCCGTTTTCCCCGCCTTGAGGAGCGTAAAAATCAGATTGCCGGCACGCTTTCCGGCGGCGAGCAGCAGATGCTCGCAATGGGTCGTGCTCTTATGAGCCACCCGAAGCTTCTTATGATGGACGAGCCTTCAATGGGACTTTCTCCGTTGCTTGTCGATCAGGTTTTTGAAATTATCAAGGATATCAACAAGGACGGCACAACGATTCTCCTTGTTGAGCAGAATGCGGGCAAGAGCCTTGCAATATCCGACAGAGCCTATGTTCTTGAAACCGGAAATATAGTTCTTTCCGGCACGGGCAAGGAGCTTATGGAAAGCGACGAGGTTAAAAAAGCATACCTCGGCGGCTGATAAAATTGCATAAAAAACCGTACCGGGAATGGATTTTACTCGGTACGGTTAATTTTTGTCTTGACGACGCTTTATTTTATTTTTGCCGACTGCGGAATGATGTCCGGATAAAGCAGGTCGTGAATGTATTTGTCCTCCTCGTCCCAGTTGAGTATGAGAACCTCCTTGCCGTCACGGGCGGAGAGAGGATAGGGCGTATGGGGGATAATGTCTTCATGCATAGTCATGCCGAGATATTTCGGCGCTTTTGTTATCTGAGAGAGAAGCTCGGTCTTGGTGAAGTCCGTTGTTACGAGCGGCAGAACCGTGTCGAGCAGCTCAACCATTGTCGAAACGGAGGAACGCCTGAGCTTGGCGGCGATGGCGTTGAGAACAGCCCTCTGTCTGCCGGTACGTTGACGGTCGGAGTCGATCGAACGCAGTCTTGAATATGTTGCGGCCTGCGCCCCGTTGAGGTCGTAAGCTCCTGCCGTGGAAACGCCGAGAACGCTTTGTGCCTCTTCGGCGGTAAGCTCAACGGTAACTCCGCCCAAAGCGTCAACGATTTGCTCGAAGCCGGAAATATCGACGGTGATATAATTATCTATCCTTATTTTGTAGTTCTGCTCAACGGTTTCAACAAGGAGCTTTGCGCCGCCGTAAGCGTGGGCGGTGTTGAGTCGCTTGTTGCCGTGATCCGGAATGGCGACATATGCCGCACGGGAAAGCGAAACCATATTGATAACATTGTTTATTGTGTTTATCGAGACGACCGTCATGGAGTCGGAGCGGGGGAGATATGCGCCGTTGAACATAACGACCTCCTCGTCGCCGTAGTCAACGCCGACAAGCAGAATATTTATTATCCTGTCGTCGTACCACATAACATTGTTTGCCAGTCTTGCTCTGAGGGCTGCGTCTGCGTCCTCCTGATTCTCAAAGCTAACGGTTTCGTCAAAGTCGGGATTTGCAGTTCCCTTGGAATCGCCGTAGTTTAGCTTGTTAAGATATGAATTGATATAGAGTCCCGCTCCGCCGACAAGTATGGCAAAAACAAGGACGATCGCAATAAGGACGCGAAGCCCCTTGCGCTTCTTTTTATTATCTTTTTTTAGGTCGGCTGCAGTGAGCTTGTAGCCGTCCTCATCGGGGTCGATGACCTGATATTTGTTTTCTTCCATTGGTGCACCCTCCGTTTTTATAGTGACTGCCGAAAACCCTGTCGCAGTCGGTTCGGTATTTGTCCTATCATTATAAACTATTTTAAAAAGAAAATCAAATATTATTGCACATTTTGTTCGGAAAGGTTATAATATAAATAATTGTTGCCGTTATTTATCAGGCTAAAATAAGGTGGTTTAAATTTATGAGCACTCTTGAAAACATGATTTTTGACCTTTCCGAGGCAAACGGAACTCCGGGAGCGGAGGGCGAAATATCAAATATAATCGAGAAATACGCGTCGATCTTTGCTGAGGTCAAAAGGGACAGATTCGGCAATATCACGGCGGAGCTGCCGGCAGGAGAGAAAACGATCCTCCTTGACGCACATATGGACAGAATAGGAATGATCGTCACGGGCATTGAGGACGGAGGTTTCCTGCGGGTCGCAAAGTGCGGAGGCATGGACGCAAGAGTTCTTGCAGCCCAGGATGTCACGGCTTGGGGCAAAGAGCCTGTTTACGGCGTTGTGACCTCAACCCCGCCGCATCTTTCAACACCGGAGGACGCTAAGAAAGCCAAGGATTTTGACGAGATTCTTATTGATACGGGAATGTCCAAGAATGAAGCGGAGAAGCTTATCTCTCCGGGTGACAGGATAACCGTAAAATCTCCGCACGGTGAGATGGAAAACGGCAGAATATTCGGTGCGGCTCTTGACGACCGTGCCGGTTGCGCTGCTATAATCAGAGCCGCCGAGCTGGTTGCCGAAACAGAGGAAAGACCGAGCGTAAAGCTTCTTTTCTCCGCTCAGGAGGAAACGGGCGGTGACGGAGCAATTACCGGCAGCTTCAATCTCGACGCCGACGAGTGCATTGCCGTTGATGTCAGCTTTGCCGATGCGCCGGGTATGCCGAGCGAAAAGTGCGGAAAGCTCAATAAAGGTCCGATGATAGGTATCGCTCCGGTGCTCGATTACAGGATCAGTAGAAAGCTGAAGTCCATCGCAGAGGAAAAAGGAATTCCGTATCAGCTTGAGCTGATGGGCGATTCGACGGGAACGAACGCCGACCATATTGCAATTTCAAAGGGCGGCGTCAGAACCGGACTTGTTTCGATTCCCCAGCGCAATATGCACACGGGCGTTGAAATCATATCCGTTGACGATGTCGAAAACTTGGCAAAGCTGATTGCCGAATACATTCTCGGAGGTGGTCTTGATGCTTGAACTTGTAAGGACGCTTTCTCTTCTCAATGGAACCTCCGGCAGGGAGGACGAGGTAAGAGAGTTCATCATAAATGAAATAAAGGACTTCGCCGAGAGTTGGGAAATCGACCCGCTCGGCAACCTTATTGTGTTCAAAAAAGGCGAAAAAACGCCGAAAAACAGAGTCATGCTCGACGCTCATATGGACGAGGTCGGCTTTATGATAACAAATATAAATTCCGACGGAACTCTTGATTTTGAGCGTATCGGCGGAATCGATAAGCGTGTTATGCTCGGCAGAGCGGTAACGGTCGGCGAAAAGAAAATAAACGGTGTTATCGGACTTAAACCGATTCACATGACAAAGGGCGACGAGAAAATGTCTATGCCCGAAAAAATGTATATTGATATCGGTGCGGACAGCGCAGAGCAGGCGGAGAAGCTTGTTTCGCTCGGCGATTGCGCATATTTTAATTCCGATTTTGTACGGTTCGGCGACGGTTTTATCAAGTGCAAGGCTCTTGACGACCGTGCAGGCTGCGCAATACTTATAAATATGATAAAATCCTACCTGCCCTATGATATGTATTTCAACTTTGCAACGGGCGAGGAGGTTGGATTCGGCTCGGCGGGCACTGCCGCATACAGGGTTAAGCCCGATTATGCGATCGTCGTTGAAACAACAACTGCGGCGGATCTTGCCGATGTGCCGGAAAACAAAAAGGTTTGCAAGCTTGGCGAGGGTGCGGTAATTTCTTTTATGGACAGGCGCACCATATATTCAAGGGAACTTTTTGATAAGGCCTTTGAACTTGCGAAGCGTGACGGGATCAAGGCTCAGGTCAAGTCGGCGGTCGCCGGCGGCAACAATGCCGGAGTTATCCACAAGACGGCAGGCGGTGTGAAGACGATCACGGTTTCCATGCCGTGCCGCTATCTTCATTCGCCGTCATGCGTGCTCAAGGTTGAGGACATAACCGAGAGCGAACGCATTATCCGTGCGCTTGCCGAGGAATTTGCCGATGCTTAAACTTGTCGAAAAGGGCGATACGGAATTTGTCGAATTCTGTCGGCGTGATGTTTTCGGCACAAGGATCGCCTGCCTTTATAATTGCTATTCGACGGATTATGACTTTGTGAAATTCTGGAAGCAGACGGACGATGAAGGAAATATAATTTCCGCAATCGGCAGGATCGACGGTGACGCAACGCTCAGCTCAACGGGCAAAAGTGCCGAGGAGATTTATGCTTTTTTGAAGATCGTCGGCTTTCGCACCGTTCAATGCGAGAAGAAAATTGCCAACCTGATGGGCGCAAAATCTTCGTTTGACGGCTATGTTACGCAATACATAAAAAATCAAAATGAAATTAAAAAAATTCATTCCGATAACATATTCCGTCCTAAGGAAATTTATGATATAATAAAATCGGCAAATCTTGTCGGGGTGGGGGATTATCTTCCGTGGCTCTCGGACACAACATTCAGGCTCAACAGGGGAGTGACCTCGGCCCTGTCCGCTTCGGAGGACGGAAAAACCGTTGCCTGTGCAATGAAGCTTTTTTCGACCGAGTCTGCCGTGCTTCTCGGAGCTGTTGCTACCCGTCCGGAATACAGGGGTAGGGGGCTTGCCGGTGCGCTTGTGACGGAGCTTGCCGAGAGTGAAAAAGATAAGCGTGTCGAGCTGCTTTGCAAGCACGACAGTATTGTTGAATTTTATAAATCAATAGGTTTTGAAGTAAAAAACGAATGGAGTATAATAACCGATGAACAATGAATTTTTTCATGTGAGCGAAAAGGTGTCCTCTGCGGCGGACGAGGCGCTAAAAAAGATTCAGCCGTATTTCGCAAAAACAGATGAAATTACCGAATATAATCAGCAGAAGGTGCTTTCCGCTTTCATCAAAAACGGCGTCAGCGAAGCTATGTTCGCCGAGAGCACCGGCTACGGCTACGGCGACAGGGGACGAGAGGTCATAGACAGGGTCGCTGCGGATATTTTCTGCGCCGAGGACGCGCTTGTTCGCCACAATTTTACCTGCGGCACTCATACCCTGGCGGTTGCGCTTTTCGGTATGCTCAGACCCGGCGACACGATGCTTTGCGTTACCGGACTTCCATATGATACGATCCATTCTGTGATCGGAATCGGCGGCAAAGGCGACGGTTCGCTTGCCGATTACGGAGTTACATATAAGCAGGTAGACCTCAAAAATGAAAAGCCCGATTACGACGAGATCGCCGTGAGGGTCAAGGAGGAGCAGCCAAAGCTGGTTTATATTCAGCGCTCAAGGGGCTATTCTCTGCGGCCGAGCCTTTCCTGCGAGGAGATAGCAAAAATCGTAGAGATCGTTAAGGCAAACAGCAACGCCGATGTCATGGTTGACAACTGCTACGGCGAGTTTACCCAAAAAATTGAACCGATTCAGGTCGGAGCGGATATAATCGCAGGCTCGCTTATCAAGAACGCAGGCGGCGGAATCGCCAAAACCGGCGGCTATGTTGCGGGCAGGGCGGATCTTGTCGAAAAGATCTCATACCGACTTACGACCCCCGGCCTCGGCCGTGAGGTCGGCGCAACGCTCGGTCATTCCCGCGAATTGTTTATGGGACTTTTCTTTGCTCCGCACACTGTCGGCGAAGCAATCAAATCCGCACGCTTTGCCGCTGCGCTTTTTGAAGAATTCGGCTTCGGCACAACTCCGAAAAGCTCGGACGACAGATTTGATATTGTTCAGAGCGTGCTGCTTCGCAATGAGGAAAATCTCATCGCATTTTGTCAGGGTATGCAAAAGGGTGCGCCGATAGATTCGTTCGTAACTCCGGAACCTTGGGATATGCCCGGTTATGACAGCAAGGTCATCATGTCGGCGGGAGCTTTCACCGGCGGTGCTTCGATCGAGCTTTCTGCCGACGCTCCGCTCAGAGAGCCGTATGCCGTTTATATGCAGGGCGGACTTAATTTTCACAGTGCCAAGGTCGGCATAATGCTTGCCGCCGAGGAGATGGCTAAAAGAGGATTGATATAATTGAAATATGACGGAATTTTTCCCGAAACGCTTGCGTTGATGGCGCAGAACAGGTTTGAAAACAGCAAGGCCTTTTACGATGAGCACAAGCAGGAGCTGAAGGACGGATTCACCGTTCCTCTTCGCCAAATAGCGATGGCTCTGGGCGGCAAGGTCTTTGAACTTGACGATATGATAGTTACCGACCCCGTCAGAATGGTGTCGAGGATCAGGCGGGATAATCGCTACACTAAGGATAAATCCATGTACCGTGACCACCTTTGGGTGATGTTTATGCGAAACAAGCATGAATGGTTCAACTATCCCTGTATGTGGTTTGAGGTCAATCAGGATTGCTGGGGTTACGGAGTGGGCACTTATTATGCCGACGCACGGTTCTGGGAGCTTTACAGAAAGGCGCTTGTCGAGCGTCCGGAGGAGTTCCTCCATGCCGTTCGCCGTGTTGAAAATACCGGTGCAATGTGCCTGAACGATTATTATAAAAAGAAAAAGCCGGGCGAACCCGTTCCCGAGCTTGAAGCGTATTACAATGTCAAATCAATGGGTTATATGACCGCAAGAACGGATTTTAAAACCCTGCAAAACGAAAAAGTTATTGATGAAGTCGGCAAGGCATTTGACGAATTCGCCGAGCTTTATCTTTTCCTTAAATCAATTTCCGACGAAAGGACGATGTCAGAATGAACTTTAAAGGTTTCAAAAGCGGCACGGATATCCGAGGCTACGGCGTAGAGCAGTTTGCCGATGAGCCGCTTTACCTCAGCGACGAATTCGTAAAAGCCGTTTCCGAAAGCTTTGCAAATTGGCTCGGCTCAAGGACAGGCAAGAATACAAGCGAGATCACGGTTTCGATCGGTCGAGATTCCCGCATTTCCGGTCCGAGGATCATGGCGGCGGCAATTGCCGCACTCACGGCAAATGGCGTTAGGGTCTATAACTGCGGTCTTGCTTCGACCCCTGCAATGTTTATGTCAACGCTTGACCTTAAATGTGACGGTGCAATTCAAATAACGGCAAGTCACCACCCGTGGGAGAGGAACGGACTCAAATTCTTCACTCCGGACGGCGGACTTGAGGGCGAGGATATCGCCGAGCTTCTCGATATGGCTGAGAAAAATTACGGCAAGACATATATAGCCGAACCGACGCTTTGCGTTGATAAAGACTATATGAAAATCTATTGCTCGCATCTGCGTGAAATGATAAAGAAAGGCGTAAATGCCGAGAACTATAACAGACCGCTTGAGGGCTTCAAAATCATCGTTGACGCAGGCAACGGAGTTGGCGGATTCTATGCGACCGATGTTCTCGCCGTGCTCGGTGCGGATATCGAGGGCAGCCAATTCCTTGACCCGGACGGAATGTTCCCGAATCATATACCGAATCCCGAAAATGCGGAGGCCATGGACTCTGTTTCTCGGGCGACGGTCAAGAGCCGTGCCGACCTCGGAATAATCTTTGATACCGATGTTGACCGAGCCGGCTGCGTTGAAAATAACGGCGAGGAGATCAACCGCAATCGTCTTGTCGCTCTTGCCTCTTATATTGCTCTTGAGGGTCATGACGGCGGCGTTATCGTTACCGACTCCGTAACCTCGGACGGGCTCAAGGAATACATAGAGTCCATAGGCGGCGAACATTACCGCTTCAAAAGGGGCTACAGAAATGTTATTAACAAGCAGATCGAATTGAACAAGGCCGGCAAGTTCTGCCCTCTTGCAATGGAGACTTCGGGTCATGCGGCTTTCAAGGAGAATTACTACCTTGACGATGGAGCATATCTCATGACAAAAATCGTGATCCTGATGGCAAGGGACAAGTCGGGCGAAGCGATAAAGAATATTCTTGCTCCGCTCAAGCAGCCTGTTGAAGCCAAGGAGCTTCGTTTTACGATAAAATGCGACGATTTCAGAGCCTACGGCGAAAATGTTATCGGGGAGCTTGAAAAATATTATTCGGGCAAGGACGGCTGGAAGATCGCCGATGACAACCGTGAGGGTATGAGAATTTCCGTCGACAAGGATAACGGAAACGGTTGGCTGCTTCTTCGCCTGAGCGTTCATGATCCCGTTATGCCGTTCAATATGGAAAGCAATGAAAACGGCGGAGTAAAGAAAATCGCAGAGAGCTTTTATGAGTTCATAAAGCGGTTTGACAAGCTTGATATTAGTCCGATTGAGAGGTTTCTTTCGGAATAATATATTAAGGCGGTATAGCCAAAAAGAAAGGAAGTGAAAAAATGGCAAAGTACAATTATACCGGCTCGGAGGAGTTCAGACCTTTAAGTCCTTGGGCGTATTTCGGATATTCGATTTTGTTTTCGATTCCGTTCGTTGGTCTGATAGTCAACCTTGTTTTCTGCTTCAGTGACGGAAACACCAATCGCAGAAACTACGCAAGATCTTTCTGGTGCGCATATTTGGTTCTCGCTGTAGTTATCATCGTTGCAGTCATTGTTGCAGTCGCATTGGGTTTGTCAACGGATCGCATGCTTGATTTTGTATACAATATTGAGCGTAACCTTACTTGATTGGAGAAAAAAATGCCTTTACGAATCGTAAGAAATGATATAACAAAAATGAATTGCGACGCTATTGTCAACGCTGCCAATTCAACGCTCCTCGGCGGTGGAGGAGTTGACGGAGCAATTCATAAAGCGGCGGGGAAAAAGCTTCTTTTTGAGTGTATGAAGCTAAGAGGCTGTAGAACGGGCAAGGCGAAGATCACCGGCGGATATGAGCTTCCTTGCAAGTATGTTATTCACACCGTCGGACCCTTTTGGAAGGGCGGACGCTTCGGCGAGGAAAAGCTTTTGCGCTCATGCTACCGTGAATCTCTCAAATTGGCAAAGGAAAACGGCTGCGAGACTGTTGCTTTTCCGCTGATATCGGCAGGAGCTTACGGATATCCGAGGGATAAGGCACTACAGATTGGCGTGGACGAAATCGGCTCGTTTTTGTTGGAAAACGACATGACCGTATATATAGTTGTCTTTGATCAAAAGAGCTTTGATATCAGCCATAAGCTCGTCGATAATATCAGGGAATACATAGACGAGCATTATGTTGAAGAACATTTTAACTTCGAAGAGCTTCGCCAAAGTGTGACGTTGCCGATGAAGCCGGATAGCACATTAATGTGTGCGCATTATGATGATATACAATCGCATAGAGCAGAACTGCCTTTAATAACCCTTGACGACGCTCTGAAGCAGATAGACGAGAGCTTTTCTCAAATGCTCCTTCGCAAGATCGACGAAAAGGGTATGACAGATTCCGAGTGCTACAAAAAGGCGAATGTTGACAGGAAGCTTTTTTCAAAGATTCGTTCAGATGTGCATTACAAGACAAGTAAAACTACGGCGATTGCCTTTGCGATTGCGCTTGAGCTTGACCTTGACGAAACAAATGACTTGCTGAGAAAGGCAGGCTTTGCGCTTTCTCACAGCAATAAATTTGATATAATAATCGAATATTTTATAGTAAACGGCAACTATAATATTTTTGAAATAAATGAAGCGCTGTTTGCTTTCGATCAGGTTTTGCTCGGAGCTTAAAGATGTCGCATGACAAGCGACCCGGATAGCCGAAAAAAGATTATAATGTGGTTGTAAGGTTGAAAGACCGAACGGCCACATTATTTTTTTGGAGGTAATTATAATGAAAGAAAAGAAAAACAATATCACGGAGCTTGTGTTTATCATTGACCGAAGCGGTTCAATGTCGGGACTGGAAAAGGACACGATCGGCGGCTTTAATTCGATGATCGAAGAACAGAAAAGACGAGACGGCGAATGTTATGTATCAACGGTGCTTTTTGACAATGTTTCCGAGGTTTTGCATGACAGAGTCAAGCTTTCCGAAGTCCCGAAAATGACAGGGGAGGATTATGTCGTCAGGGGTTGCACTGCGCTTATTGATGCGATCGGCGGCGCAATTCACCATATCGGCAATATACATAAATATGCAAGACCCGAGGATGTTCCGGCGCATACGCTGTTTGTCATAACGACGGATGGCTGCGAAAATGCCAGCCATATCTATTCGGCAGACAGCGTCAGAAAAACGATTGAAAAGCTGAAGAAAAATTTTGGTTGGGAATTCATTTTTATCGGGGCGAATATCGATGCTGCAGAAACCGCAGACAGCTTTGGAATAGACAGCGACAGAGCCGTAAATTATAATGCGGACAGTCAGGGAACGGCGATCATGTATGAGGCAGTGTCAAAGGCAGTCCATAGCATGAGGGATTCCACTCCGTTGCAAGCGGATTGGAGCAAAGAAATCGACAAGGATTATAAAAGCAGAAAATAAAAGCAAACCGCAGGACATTTTCGGCGTCCTGCGGTTTTGATCTCTTATTCCATTGAAGTGCCGACTTCAAGCTCTCTCTTATCCCGGAAAAGCATCGAAATGCACCAAATGCCGGCGAGCGCAACGATCGTAAAAATGATCCTGCTCACGATTGCGTCCTGACCGCCGAAAATCCGGCCGACGATATCGAACTTGAAAAGTCCGATTGAGCCCCAGTTGACGGCTCCGATGATAACCAGTATCAATGAGATCTTATCTACCATTTTTTCATCTCCCAATTGTTTCTCGATAATAGCATTTCACAAACCCGCAATAATATGCAGTCAATTATAAATGAACAAAATCTTGCATTTATTATATGTAGAATATGATAATATTTATAGTTTTTTTGTTTTTTATAGTTAAATAATCACAAAAAATATAATTACTATTGACTGTTTGCAATATAAATGCTATAATCTCGATAACCGATATAGTTTTATCGAAAGGGAGGACATCAAATGGGAAAAATATATCGAACATGCAGAAAGGCGTTGGCAGTGATCCTTGCATTGACGCTTATGCTCACAACATTTGTTTGCTTTGATATCGGATCTCTTCTCGGTTCGGCAGTTGATACAAGCTTAGCCGTAACGGTTTCCGATAACAATATGAGCAATGTGTACTTTTATGTTCCGGAGCAGATATATCTTGAACCGTCGCTGACGGGATATACGGCTCAGGGCAGATACAATTATCAGTGGTTTGTAGATTCGACGGTTGATTCTTCGACCAATCTTCAAACCCTCAGGACAGGTGAAAATTCCGCCGGTAATTTTTACTTCTACTATGAAAACGCAAGCAAAGTCTCGATTTCATATAACTATTTCAATACCGATATGACTGCGATGACGGCTTACGCCAATACCGGCTGGACGACTACGGAGTCGAACTACGCAAATGCAAACTGTACGGTTAAGCTTGCGTCATACGGCACTCCTCTGAGAGCTTATGCCACAAGCGGCATTACTTCGTATATTTATTACACTGTTGCTGGCAACAAGATCGACACAACGATCACCCGTGACAGTATTTCTCCGTATCTTCTTGCCGGAACAAAGGGCTACTATATCGAGTGGAAAGCGACATTCGTTGATACGCTTGACGGTCAGACCAAGGTCGCTTATGCTTATACATATGTCTATAAGCCAAATATCCAGCCTGTCGGCACAAGTATTTATACCAACAACTACCGTGGAGTGAACTCTTACGGTTCAAACTCGGCATGGGTTTCGGGTATTCACTCTCTTAAAACTACCGGTGATTACTATCCGAACTCTGCATTGGGTACAGTTAACTTCGTTACATTCTCCTCATCTAACCCGAAGGGTGTGCAGATGGGTAATGTAGGCACCCGATATTATGCTCAGTTTGCAACTCAGGTTCAGTCAAACGGTTATTTCTTCTATACCGGAATCAGTAATACCAATGCAAATGCATGGTTGAATACGGACGGAAATAACAGTCCTTATACAAAAATCAAATCATTTAACCATGTCAATAACGATGTCGATTCAAGCTCCGGAAATGTTTCTCAGTATTCATTTTCGACCGCTCCGACGGCAGCCATGACGATTGATGTCAGCCGTTATTCCAATATGAGCCAGATCCCGAACCTTTCAACAGGTTTACTTGTAACTCAGGACGAAGGCTCAAGCGACGGTTGCTGGTATGTTGCCGACGGTACGGGCAAGAACGATTCGTCATTTACCGAAGCTAACAAGGAAAAAAATTCCACCTCAAATGCGGAAAGACTTTATTATAACTATAAATCGATCATTGCAAACGAAGGAACATTTACGGCAAGAGGCAACTATGAGCTTGAGGGCGTTAAATATAACGGTCCTGTCGCTATCGGTCTTCTCAATAGCTCGAGCACTACGATTACTTATAAAATAAGAAGCTGTTATCATAACCAGGACTCCAGTGACAGAATCACCAATGTCAGCGTTATTCCTATCGAGGTCACCCAGACAAACAAGGACGCACTGAGAATGGCGGTAAACAGCGCAACAAACATCGTAGCGAAGTACGGACTTAAAGCGGACGGAACAAGCGTTT
>CAVJDU010000032.1:0-21398 GCA_963648385.1 uncultured Coriobacteriaceae bacterium
TAAGTTTATTTCTTTACCTGCTGTTAGGTTTCATTCCCCTTAAATCCGTGATGAACCAAAATATTTGTCATGTTTTAATCAGCTGCTGATTATATATTACCTGCGTTTTTCAGCATCTCTCTTGCGCTTTCGAGCTGAAGCTTTGTGATCTCCATACCGCCCATAATTCGCGCAATTTCCGCAACACGCTCATCTTCAATGAGCGACTTAATGTTTGTATATGTCTTTCCGTCGCAAACGGACTTGCTTATATAAAGGTGAACATCGCCCTGCGCCGCAATCTGGGCAAGGTGCGTAACACAGATTACCTGTCTGCCCTTTGACGCACTTCTGAGCTTCATCGCAATTTTTTGCGCCGCTCTGCCGCTGACGCCCGTGTCGATTTCGTCAAATATCATTGTGTCAACCCCGTCAGTCTCGGCAAGGACATTTTTTATTGCAAGCATGATTCTTGAAAGCTCGCCGCCGGAAGCGATTTTAGCAAGCGGCTTAGGCTCTTCGCCGACATTGGCTGAGATCAAGAATTCTATTCCGTCTTTTCCGTTTTCGGTCAACCCTATATCATCGCATTTAACGACAAAGCGCACATTCGGCATATCGAGGAATTCAAGCTCGGAACAAATTGCATTGCTGAGGCTCTCCCCTGCCGCCTTTCTCGATTCAGTCAGCCTTTCAGCCGCCGCTTCCGTCTCGGCAAGGGCTTGCCTTTCCAGAGTTTGAAGCTCCTTGACCCTCTCCTCCGAAAAGGCTATGTTGTCAAGCTCGGCTTTTGCATTTTCAAGATATTCGAGCATTTCCTCCTCGTTATCGCCGTATTTCTTGGAGAGACGATAAAGAAGATCAAGCCTTTCGTCAATATCCTCAAGCTCGGACGGGTCAAAATCAACCTCCGACATTGCGTCACGAACCGTTTCGGCAATGTCCTCAAGCTCGTATCTGATATCGGTTATTTTCTCCGACGCTTCGCCGAGAGCTTCCATATATGCGCTTGCGTCGGATATTTCCGATTCCGCATCGGTTATCATATCAATGCCGGCTCCGTCAGCCTTCAATGCCTCATAAGCCGCATTCAGACTTTCAATGACCTTTTGCGAATTGTTGATCAGCGATTTTCTTGCTTTCAGTTCGTCACGCTCGCCAACCGTTATTTCCGCCTTTTCAAGCTCATCGATTTGATATGTTAAAAAATCTATCCGCTGCGACTTGGAGCTTTCGTCGGTCGTCAGCTTTTTAAGTCTGCTTCTTATTTCACAAAGCCGACTGTATTTTTTGCGGTAGTCTGCAATTATCTCCGAATTGTCGGCGAAGCTGTCAACAAAGCCGCAATGCTTTTCCGGAGAAAGAAGTGACTGATTATCGTGCTGGCCGTGAATGTCAATCAGCTCGCCGCCGATTTCACGAAGCATCGACACGGTAACCGGCGCACCGTTAAGACGGCAAATATTCTTGCCCTCCCGGCTGAGCGTTCTGTTGATTATCAGCACTCCGTCCTCGCAGTCGATTCCGTTCTCATCGAGGAACTTGCGAACCTTGGCATTAACATCCTCAAAAACGGCGTAAACCTTTGCGCTCTGCGCTCCCGTTCTGATAATATCCCTCGATGTTCGCTCACCGAGAATAGCGTTGATTGAGTCGATAACAATTGATTTACCTGCGCCCGTTTCGCCCGTCAGAACATTAAGTCCGCAGCCGAATTCAATGGCGGCGCTTTCGATTATCGCAACATTTTCAATTTTTAAACTTGTAAGCATATGATCACATCCGATAAATTCAAAACACTACACCGCAAACGGTATTGCCTTAATGCTGTGTTGCCTTGATTATTCTGTCGATAGACTCTTTCAACTCGTGAGCCGTCGCTTCGGTTCTGCAAAGGGCAAAAATCGTGTCGTCTCCGGCGATTGTGCCGACAAGACCCTCCCACTCCATGTTATCAAAGGCTGCGCACGCTGCATTTGCCATTCCGACATGGCATTTTATAACGACCGTGTTGCCGGCAAAGTCCGAATCCACCACCGAATGTGAAAAAATGGTGGTGAACTTTGAAAGATATTCGTCCGTCTCGCTCTTGCCTTCAACATAGCGGTAAACACCGTTCTTGTCCATCTGTTTGACAAGCCTCAGCTCCTTAATATCACGGGAAACTGTAGCCTGAGTTGAACTGAATCCGTTTTCCTCAAGCTTTTCAAGCATTTCCTCCTGCGTGCCTATCGCATACATTTCGATGAGCTTCAGGATCATACTGTGTCTTTTCTTTTTCATGATATTTTTGTCTCCTTTTACAGCCGCCTCTGCTCAAGCTTGCTGTTGAGTATTTCAAGAAAGGTTTCGTTCTTTATTCTTATAAATTCGCCGAACATATCGGCCTTGGAAATTCTGACCGAGCAGCCTCTTTCAATAGGAATTGCATCCTCTCCGTCGCAGGAAAGCCCGATTTCAACATCTCCCTTGCCGTGAAGCACAAACTCCGAATCCGGCTTAAAAATAAGCGCACGGGAGAAAAGCGAATGTGTGCAAATCGGCGTTAACAAAATACTTTCGATCTGCGGATCGACAACGGGACCGCCTGCCGAAAGGTTGTATGCCGTTGAACCCGTCGGCGTGGAAAAAATAATTCCATCCGCCGTGTATTTATTGAGGAGCTTGCCGTTGTGCTCAACCACGAAGTCATCCATTTTTATCTGAAGTCCTCTTGCGATAACGGCATCGTTGACGCAATAATGTACACTGAGCACCTCGTTATCGGGCGATATGATTTCCGCTTTGAGCATCATGCGTCGATCTATTTCGTATTTTCCGTCCTTTAGATTTGAAAGCATATTAAGCTCGGACGGTTCAAGTCCTGCCATGAATGCGATCCGTCCCGCATTGATTCCGAGCGTGGGCTTGCCAAACTTTGCGGCGTGAATTATCGTTCCGTCGCCGCCGACCGCTATCACGATATCGCAAGCCTCGATCATCTCGTCAAGCGTGAGAAACCTCGCCTTCGTGTCCTTAAACTCATCAATATAATCACGCCTTATAGAGTAGCTCATGTTGTGCTTTTCAAGCTCTGCGCAAACATTAAGCGACACCTGCAAAGCGTTTTTTCTCGTTAAATTGGGAAGTAATGCGATTTTCATAGCCTTTCCCTGCCTTTATTTATCAAGCTCGCCGTGCGAAAGCTTCACAAGCTCCTCCGGCATCATTTCGCACAGTTTCTGTGCATTTTCGCTTTTTTGAATATGCATGAGATATTCGATGTTGCCCTCGGGTCCCTTGATCGGCGAGAAATCGAGATTTTTTATGTCAAATCCGCTCTCAATCGCAAAATCAACTATATTTTCAACGACCTCAACATGAACCTGCGGATCACGAACGACTCCCTTTTTGCCGATTTTTTCTCTGCCGGCTTCAAACTGCGGTTTGATAAGACAGACCGCCTGTCCGTCGCTTTTGAGAAGCTCACGCAGAACCGGAAGAATGATTTTCAGCGAAATAAAAGAAACATCAACGCTTGCAAAATCAATATCCTCGGGGATCTCATTATGCGTAACATATCGAAAATTGGTGCGCTCCATGTTGACAACACGCTCGTCCGTCCTCAGCTTCCATGCAAGCTGACCGTAACCGACATCAATCGAATAAACCTTGCTTGCGCCGTGGGTGAGCATACAATCCGTGAAGCCGCCGGTCGATGCGCCTATATCCATACATATGCAGCCGTCGAGGTCGATATCAAATTTTTCCGCCGCCTTTTGCAGCTTCAGTCCTCCTCGGCTGACAAAAGGATTGCGACTGCCCCTGACCTCAATCTCGTCGTCGGGCTTTACCGAAGCTCCGGCTTTCAGCTCCTTCCGGTCGTTGAGGTAAACCTGACCCGCCATGATCAATGCCTTTGCTTTTTCTCTCGATTCGGTAAGTCCACGCTGAGTGAGCGCTATATCAAGTCTGATTTTATCCGACAATATTTTACACCTCGGTCGTCTTTTCGACGATTTTATTTACCATGCTTTCGCTGTCAAATTTGTATTGCTTGATAAGCTCAGGCACTTTGGCCTGCTTAACGAAGCAATCCTCAACAGCGGTGATATCGTAGCTGCCCTTGTAGCCGTGTTGAAGCAGCTCGGCGGCGAATTTTTCACCGATTCCGCCGCTTCTGACGCCCTCCTCATAAAAGAAGATGTGCTTTGCGTTCATAACCTCCACGAGTGCCTCGCTGTCAATGGGCTTTATTCTGTTAAGCTTCAATACCTTTGCGTTTATATTATGGTTCGAAAGCTCTTTAACGGCCTTTGCCGCTTCAAAGAACAGTCTGCCGTAGGTTACAATAACCGTGTCGGCACAAGCGTTGCCGTAAATATCGTATGTTCCGAATGACGGTTCGTAATCCTCCGGAATTTCAGGCTCGCCGCCCCTCGGATAACGAACGGCAACAACATCCTTATCACGGTAAAAAGCGTTGCCGAAATCAACTTTCATCTCATCGTAGGTTGCCGGCGAATATACCGTCACCTTCGGAATACTTTGTAAAAACGCAACATCATAAAGTCCGTTATGCGTCTCACCGTCGTCTCCGACAAAGCCGGCACGGTCGATTGCAAGCACAAGCTTCTGATCCTGCAATGCACCGTCGTGCACGATCTCGTCATAGCAACGCTGCAAAAAGGTCGAATAAACCGCAAAAACAGGCAGCATTCCACCCTTTGCAAGTCCCGAAGCAAAGGTCACGGCGTGTTCCTCGGCGATACCGACATCAAAAAATCTTTCCGAATACTTGTCGCTGAACTCTGTCAATCCCGTTCCGAGCGACATTGCGGCGGTAATAAGTGTGATCCGCTTATCCTCATGCGCCATCTTGCACATCAGCTTGCCGAATTCATTGCAAAAAGTGTCTCCCGATGAATGTGGTTCACCCGTATCTATATCAAAATCCGATATGCCGTGGAAATGACTCGGATCTTTTTCAGCATAGTTGTAGCCCTTGCCCTTGACCGTGTTGACATGGAGCAAAACGGGTGCGCCGAGGCTCTTTGCCGTCTCCAACGCTTCGCACATCATGCCTATGTCATGACCGTCGATCGGTCCCATGTATCTGAATCCCATTTTTTCAAAAATGGTGCTTTCATAGATGAGATTTTTAATGGCGGTCTTAAAATTGAACAGTCCGCTTGCCATGCTGTGACCGATAATCGGAATTCTGTCAAGGAAACGCTCCAGTTTCGCCTTCATGCGGACATAATGCTTATTGGATCGGATTTTTGTAAGATATTTTGCGACAGAACCGACATTCCTTGAAATCGACATCTCGTTATCATTGAGAATAACAATAAGATTCGTCTTGGATCTGCCTGCGTTGTTGAGTGCCTCATAGACAAGGCCGCCGGTAAACGAACCGTCACCGATAACGGCAACAGTATAATTATTGTTCTTCTTGATTTTATTCGCTTCTGCAATTCCGAAAGCCGAGGAAACCGATGTCCCGCTGTGTCCGCTGTAAAATGTATCGTGCTCGCTCTCGTTCGGGTGGCAGAAACCGGAAATTCCGTCCTTTTGCCGAATCGTGTCAAACACATCATAGCGACCCGTCAAGAGCTTATGGGTATATGCCTGATGCCCGACATCCCAAACGATCCTGTCTTTCGGCGAATCAAAAGTCAGATGAACCGCAATCGTCAGCTCGACCGCACCGAGATTGGACGCAAGATGACCGCCGTTTTTGGAAACGGTATCAATAAGAACGGCTCTGATCTCCTGCGCAAGTGCGGAATATTCCGAACTGTCAAGTTTTTTGAGGTCGGCAGGCGAATGTATTTTATTGAGATATTTTATTTCTTTATCCAATACTCTTCACATCCGATTTACAGGTAATTAGTTCTTTCTTTTTTCCAACTTGTCGGCAAATTCAACGAGGAATCCGGCGTCGCCGTCGAATTCTTTCAAAGCGTTCTTTGCCTTTTCGGTCAGCTCGGAAACGATCTGCTTTGAGCGTTCTGTTCCGAGGAGCGAAACATAAGTACATTTTTCGTTTTCGTTGTCGCTGCCTATCGGTTTTCCGAGCGTTTGCTCATCACTTGTCACATCGAGAATATCGTCAACTATCTGGAACGAAATTCCGATGCACCTTGCATATTCCTCGGCGGCAGGGATCATATCATTTCTTCCTGCGGCAATGCAGCCCATAACGCAAGCGGCACGGATAAGCTCTCCCGTCTTGAGAGCGTCGGTTTTTTCGATATCCTCTATTCCGACCTTTTTGCCTTCATTTTGGAGATCCATAACCTGTCCTCCGACCATTCCTGCCCAACCCGCCGCTTTTGAAAGAACGGCAACGGAGTCGATTACTCTGTCGGCAGGCAGCTTGGTCTTAACCGCTGTTTCAAACGCAAGAGTCAGGAGCGCATCGCCTGCAAGAAGCGCATATTCGTATCCGAACGCAATATGACACGACGGCTTTCCCCGACGAAAATCATCGTTATCCATACACGGCAAATCGTCATGGATCAGTGAATAGGTGTGTATCATTTCAAGCGCACACGCAAGCGAGAGCGCACTCTCGGTGTCTCCTCCGCATGCCTCGCAGAACGAGAGAACAAGTTCGGGTCTGATTCGCTTGCCGCCGTTCTCAACACTGTACCGCATCGCTCGGCTGACTATATCCTCACTCTTTGGCATATAGCTCTCCAGCGCCTTGTTTATCATTTCAATATGATTCATATAATCATTCCTTTTGGGATTTTTTAAGGGAAACCGAAGCGGGTTTCTGCCGACTTTTTATAAGGCAACACCGCATAATAAAAATCCGTCAGCTCTCTTGCTTCTCGGAAAGCTCGGTTATTTTCAACTTTGCTTTTTCAAGGCTTGTATTGCAGAATGAGGCGAGTTTGGTACTTTCCTCAAAGAGCTTTATTGATTCGTCAAGCGGTAGGCTACCGTCATCGAGCTTTGCGACAATTTCTTCGAGCCTTGCCATTGCCTGTTCATATGTCATTTTTGCCGCCATTTAAAGCACCTCGCAATTTCTTTCTCCGTCAGCGAATCCGACGGTTATTCTGTCGCCTTTTTCAAGCTTTTCGGAACTTGTTACGACCTCTTTATTCTTCGTGACTATCGAATATCCCCTAGACATAACCTTCAGCGGACTCAGTGCGTCAAGCCTTGCCGCCGTTGCGCTGAATCTTGCGTTTTCCGCATCCAACTTCCGCTGTATGCTCAACAGTGCACTCGTCAGGCAGCTGTCAATAAGCTGCAGCTTTTGGTCGATCAGCATCATCGGGCTTCTGTATTCAAGCCTTTCTTTTATAATATCAAGCTTTCTTTTTTCGTCGTTGATACGCTGCAACAGCGTTGCCTCGCACTCATAAACGACCGTTTGAACAAAGGCAATGTCCTCACGAATATCCGGCACTGCAAGCTCCGCCGCCGCAGACGGTGTCGGTGCTCGTAAATCGGCAACAAAATCGCAAATAGTAAAATTCGTCTCGTGACCGACCGCCGAAATAATCGGAATTCGGCTTTTAAAGACCGCCCTTGCAACAATTTCTTCGTTAAATGCCCACAGATCCTCAAGCGAACCGCCGCCTCGTCCGACGATAAGAACATCGGCACAGTCGCTTGAATTGAATCGCTCGATCGCATCGACTATCTGCGGAGCGGCCGACGCACCCTGAACCTGAACCGGAGCGAGAATTATCTCCGCCAACGGATATCTCCTTGATATAACATTTCGGATATCCTGAATAACCGCACCCGTTGCGGAGGTAACAACGCCTATCCGTGTTGCACGGTGCGGGATCGGCTTTTTATAGCACTCGTCAAACAAGCCCTCCTGCGCCAGCTTATTTTTCAGCTGCTCAAATGCAAGATTAAGTGCGCCCAAGCCGTCGGGCTGCATATCGTCAATATACAGTTGATACTGTCCGTCACGCTCAAAAATCGAAACTCTGCCCCTGACGATAACTTTCATACCGTTCTCCGGCATGAATTTCAGCCGCCTGTTTGCCGAGGCGAACATGACCGCTTTGACGGCGCAGTTTTCGTCCTTGAGGGTCAGGTAAAAATGACCTGTTCTGTAATGGTTCGTGAAATTTGATATCTCACCCACAACATAAAGACCTCTCAGGAGCATATCGCCATCGATTATCGACTTCACATAGGTATTCAGTTGCGTAACGCTCAGTATTGTTGATCTCATTCAAGTGTCCTCTTATGCGCCAGCAAAGCGATGCCTGCGGCGTTATCCGCCGAGAATTCGGGTGTCGCAAAGCCTGCGCCGAGAGTTTTTTCAAACTCTTCCCGTATGATTTTATTTGACATAACTCCGCCGGAAAAAATCATCGGCAAATCGCCGTAATTTTCTTTGATATAGATTGTGATTTTGTAAAGAGCCGTCATTATATAGTCAAGGCAATAACGGCAGATATCCTCGGGCTTTTCGCCCTTTTCAAGCATCGTCCTGCATTTATTTTCAACGCCCGAAAGACAGCAATTTCCATCCTTGAGCTTAATATTTATCTTGTATTTTCTATCACTTTTTTGCGCCAGCTCGTCAACATATTTCCCCGCCGGAAACGGATAGCCGAGCATTACGCCGACCCTGTCAACCGCCTGACCTGCCTTTAGGTCGAGCGAAGAAGCTATCATTTTTGCGTCCAGCTCGCCGCTGACGAGCAATGCCTGCGTTGTTCCGCCCGAAACATGGAAAGCAAAAAAATCCTTGCCGTACAGATCACGCCTGCCCGATGAAAACAGTGCCGCCATGATGTGCCCCTGCTGATGCGAAAAACGATAAAGAGGCTTGCCCGTTGCCGCCGCTATGGACTCTGCCGCACAAACTCCCGTCAAAAAACAAGGCATATACGACCCTTCCGCCCTCATCGGCGCATCCGACACACCTATTGCGGCAATCTCGCCGTCAAAGTCTTCAAAAAGCTCCTTCATCAGTTCCGGCAGCTGTACCGTATGGTGAAACACTGCGTCGCTCTGGCGAAGTCCAAGCTCACCCTTTTTGACCGGCAGCAGCTTTTTGCGGTGAATGACAGCGTCGGTGTCGCTGTCATAAATTGCGCATGAGGTCGTATAATTGCTTGTGTCAATTCCCAAAAAGTAAGGCATCTTAATCCTCTTTTTCTCTTGAAATCGAGCCGAGGATTCCGTTTACGAAGCCTTTATCCTCGTCCGAACCGTAGACCTCGCAAAGCTCTACGGCCTCGTTGATTGAAACGCCGACCGGAACCTTCTCGAAATATTTCATCTCGCAGACCGCCATTCTCAGAAGCGCAAGGCTGACCTTTGAAATTCTCTGCTTACTCCAGCCCTTGAGATTTCTCTCGATAACAGCGTCAATATCTTCGATATGCTCATCTGCCTTTTTTACGATATCGGCAGTCATTTTATCATTTGAAATCACTTCGGCTTCGACGGCAATTTTCATGATTTCATCAACGGAAAGCTCAGCATTGAATGACTTTTCAAAAAGAATGATAAATGCCTGCTCTCTTGATTTGCGCTTGTTCGCAGAAGGTGAACCCATTTTTACGACCAATCCTTTCGCATAAAAAATCCTCTGTGTATTATACACAGAGGGTCAGTACGTTTGTTTTCTCTTTGCAAGGTGCACTGAATTGCATATATACACTATTCAATGCATATTATACCACATTTTTTCAAAATCTCAACTGTTTTTTTGAATTATTCGGTGGTTTTTGCTGTTTTAAACCTGCGATATTATATCTGGCACGCTGTCATATCCTCAAAGCTTTCACGCTTAACAGCAATGTATTCGCTGTCCTTTGTGAGCATTATGACGGGAGGCTTGGTTATGGCATTGTAGTTGGACGACATAGCATAGTTATATGCGCCGGTCGTCAAAACAGCCAGGATATCGTCCCTTTTCGGTTCGGGAATCATTACTCCCTCCTGAATCAGGTCGCCGCTTTCGCAGCAGCGTCCCGCAATCGTGCACTCATAGTTTGCTTCTTCGTTCATACGGTTTGCAACGCAGACGGTGTATTCCGACTGATAAAGCGCATATCTCGGGTTATCAGGCATTCCGCCGTCAATCGAAACATAGTTCTTGAATCCGGGAATCTCTTTCTTTGCGCCCACGGTGTAAAGAGTCATACCTGCGTCGGCGACAATGCTCCTGCCCGGTTCCATAAGGATCTGCGGCATATTAACTCCGCTTGCGGCACACTCGGCCTTGAATATTTCCGAAAGGCTCTTGATATTCGCCGCATAGTCGATTTCGGGGTCGCTTTCAACATAGCGAACGCCCATTCCTCCGCCGATATTAAGCGTCTGAGCCTCATAGCCCTGTTCGTTTTTTACCTTTGCGATAAACGCAATCATTATTTTTGCCGCATCACTGAACGGCTCATACTCGAAAATCTGCGAACCGATATGGCAGTGATAACCTCTCAGCTCGATATTTTCAAGCGAAAGTGCAAGTCTGACAAGCTCGTCCGCCTGACCCGTTTCAATCGCCGTACCGAATTTGGAATCCACCTTGCCGGTAGAGATTTTCGCATGGGTATGGGGGTCGATACCGGGAGTAAGACGAAGCAGAATTTTTTGCTTAATTCCCCTTTTCTTGGCGTGACGGTCAATCGCATAAAGCTCGTCGCAATTATCGCAGACAAAATATCCTATGGAATTATCCATTGCATAGGCTATATCGTTGCCGGTCTTATTGTTGCCGTGGAAATAAGCGTTTTCAAGAGGGAAGCCGGCAGAAGCCGCCGTGTAAAGCTCGCCGGGCGAAACGACATCAATGCCCATACCCTCCTCTTTCATAATTCTGTATATCTGTTTAAAACACAATGATTTGCTGGCAAAAAGAGGGAACGATCCGCCGCCGAAATACTCAGCCATAGCGGTTTTGTAAATTCGGCATTTCTCCCTGATTTTTTCTTCGTCCATTATATATGCCGGTGTGCCGTACTTTTCGGCAAGCTCGACCGTATCTCTGCCCGCAAAAGTAAGGTGTCCTTTTTCATTTATTCCGAGGTTGTCGCAAATCATTTTAAAAAATCCTTTCTGTTCTGTCAATCAAAGCATATGCGCTCTGATTTCGTCGCCATCCATGTCAACAAGGAGTGCCGGAGCGATATCAAATACCGTGCGGCAGCCCGATTCGCCATTTGCCTTGAGCTTATAAGCTGCTCTTGCATAAGCGGCAAGAACGCTGCCCGTGAATTCCGGATTTGACTCAAGCTTGAGGCTGTATTCTATCGTATGCTTTGTGCCGAGATCAAAGCCCGTGCGACCGCTTCTGATAACGCTGCCGCCGTGCGGAATTCCGCTGTGGTTGGCTTTCAGCTCGTCAAGCGAGATGAAATTAACCGTCGTGTCGTAATCCGAGAAGTAGTTCGGCATGGTCTTGATCTCATTCTCGATTCTTGCCTTATCCGCACCCTCCTCAACAACGACATAGCACTCTCTTGTGTGCTTTTCTCTTGTTGTAAGCTCGGGATTTTCACCGTTTCTAACTCTTTCAACTGCGCTCTCGACCGGAACGGTGTACTGCCTTGCGTCAACAACACCGTCAATTCTGCGAATTGCGTCTGAGTGACCCTGGCTTACTCCTCTGCCCCAGAAGGTATAGTCCTTACCGTTCGGAAGAACCGCATTCATATAAAGACGGTTGAGGGAGAAAAGACCCGGATCCCAACCGACCGAAATAATCGCAATATTGTTGCCGGCCTTTGCCTTTGCGTCAACATTGGCAAAATGCTCGGGGATTCTTGCGTGAGTATCAAAGCTGTCGATAACGCTGAAATTTTCGGCGATCATCGGAGTTGTTTTCGGAAGATCGGTCGCACTGCCGCCGCAGTTCACGATAACATCAATCTTATCCTTGAAATCCGCTATCTTATCGAAGCCGTATACGCCGACTCCTTCTGTTTGTATCTGAACACTCTCGGGATCTCTGCGAGTGAAAACGGCAACAAGCTCCATATCTTCGGAATTCTTAACCGCCGCCTCAACTCCCTTGCCGAGATTGCCGTAACCTGCAATACCAATTCTAATCATACAATATTATCCTTTCTCATGGAGTGATTATTCTGTAACAATGCTGTTCATGTCGTAAAGTCCTGCCGGTTTACCGAGAATAAATCTCGCCGCAGAAATTCCGCCCTCGGCAAAGAGCGCCCTTGAATGAGCCTCATGCTTGAGGGTTATCGTCTGACTGTCGGTCGAAACATAGACCTCATGAATTCCGACTATATTTCCCCGTCTGACTGCGCTGATGCCTATCTCGTCGGGCTCACGCTTACCGTTGCCCGATCTGCCGAGCACGAATTTTGCCTTTTCACGGACTTTTTTCAGCTCCCTGGCAATCATAAGAGCAGTTCCGCTCGGAGCGTCAAGCTTTCTGTTATGATGAGTTTCGACGATTTCAATATCTGCGTCGGGCATAACCTCCGCCGCACGCTTAGCAAGCTCCACAAGGAGCGCAACACCGAGCGACATATTTGCCGAATGAAAAACGGGAATTTTCTTTGCCGCTTCGCTTATCATTTCAAGCTCCTCATCGGTATGACCCGTGGTTGCAATAACCGTCGGGATATTCTTCCTGACCGCATAGTCAAGAAGCTCCGCCGTTCCGAGATGATTGGAAAAGTCGATTATAACATCGGCTTCGCCGTCAAAATCGTTTATGTCGCTGTAGCAGCCGCTCTTATCCGCCATCTTGTCCACCTTGGCGGCAACCTTCAAGTCCTCCGCTGCATCAACAAGCTTTTCGACCTCGCAGCCCATTCTGCCACATGCGCCGTTAATCAATACCTTAATCATACATTGAGTCCCTGCTCTCTCATGCACTGAAGAAGAACTTCCTTGTGTGCGTCCTCCATCGGAGTGAGCGGAAGTCTGAGCTTATTCTCGCAGAATCCCATTGCAGCCATTGCAGCCTTCGCCGGAATCGGATTGACCTCCGAAAAAAGAGCCTTGATAAGCTTGAAATACTTGAACTGAAGCTCAAGCGCACCCTTTGTGTCACCGTCAAAGAACTTCTTGCACATGAGCGAGGTTTCCTTCGGGAAAACATTTGAAAGGACGGAGATAACGCCCGAACCGCCTACCGCAAGAAGCGGAACGATCTGATCGTCATTGCCCGAATAGAGGTCGAGTCTGTCACCGACGATCGACATGGTTTCAACTATCTTTGCGATGTTGCCGTTAGCTTCCTTAATGCCCTGAATCATCGGGTGATCCGCCAGCACGCCGTAGGTTGCCGGTTCAATGTTTACGCCCGTTCTGGACGGAACATTGTAGAGAATGCACGGCTTTGTGCTTGCGTCGGCAATCGCCGTATATGATTTGATAAGTCCGTTCTGCGTTGCCTTGTTGTAATACGGAGTAACCACGAGAACTGCGTCATAGCCGGTCTCGCACGCAAACTTTGTAAGTTCGACGCCGTAAGCTATGTCATTAGAACCTGTGCCTGCGATCATCGGAACTCTGCCGCCGGCTCTCTTAACGGCAAATTCGAGTGCCTCTTTGTGCTCCGTGTCGCTGAGGGTCGAGCCTTCGCCGGAGGTGCCGCAGATTACAAGACCGTCAATGCCCGATTCAATCTGCCAATCAATAAGTCTGCCGAAATTTTCATAATCAATTCCGTCCGCCGTAAGCGGTGTGATGAGCGCTGTTGCCGCTCCTCTGAAAATGCTGTTTTCTGTCATTTCAAACACTCCTTATGTTATTATCTCTCATGGCACGCATATTTTTCGCAAAAAATAAAAGGTAATCGAACGCTTCGACTACCTTAACAATTCAAGCTTCTCCGATATTCAAACGAACATCAAGGATGTTTATAAGATAGCTCTCCGCAAAATAAGCGACAGTACGACGGATCTTATTCCGCAATACCAGCTCAGCCTTCAGCCTCGGCTGCCTTCGGCAACTGCTCCTTTCACCGATACCGTAAGTCCCGCTAAGACCTTAAATAGTATCCGCTACTGATAGCTCGATGCACCTCTACCATATGTTTATTTTTTTACATAATAACACAACATAACTCAAAAATCAAGAGTTTTTTTACTATAAATCAACTTTTTCGTATTTTTTTGCACATTGTATGTTTGTGACAAAAAAAGCCCCGATAAATACAGCAATTCCGCCAAAAAGCAGCGGTAGCTGAACAAGCTGTCCGTGTGCACCCTCAAGATAATCGCCGATTACGGGCAAATGATCCGCAGTTTCAGCCAAACCGACAAACACAGCAACGGCAATTGAACCGAAAATAAATGCCTTGCCGACCTTGTATGCCGTCTTGAAATATTCATTGAGGAAAACCGAATTGAACAGCGCAAGCATTATCAGCGACAAGCCGAAGAAAGCAACATTCGCTTCAATTCCCGCAAGGTTTGAGCCGTTCGGATTGAGCTTCTGACCGAGAATTGCAAACGGAACAGCAAAAACAACCGACACGCTTTCAACTATCCACACAAAAGCAACCTTCGCTTTCACTGTGTCCTTTTTTGAAACGGGCAAAATCGCATTGAAGTATGTACCCTTGTTTTCACGCCCGTTCATAAAGGCGAAGAAAATGCCGAGCGTCACATAAAAGAATGCCACATAATAAATATAGCTCGGAATTATCAGCATTATGCCGAAAAATGCAAACACATAGGTCATCGGATGCGCCGTGAACAAAAATTCTTTTTTAATCAAATATTTTGTCATCGTAATCCGTCCTTTCCAGGTTGACAATAATATCCTCAAGTGTCGGTTTGCCGTCCTCTTTAAGATAGGAATATTTATTCAACATGTTTTCAACCGACATGGAATCCGCAATCTCGCCGTTGTGAATGCATGTAACATGAGTAGCGCACTTTTCAATATCGGAAATGATATGCGTCGAAAAGAAAATCGCACGCTCGCCGCTTTTTACAAGGCTTTTGAAAAGATTACAGATATCGTCACGGGAAACGGGATCAAGTCCGCTCGTCGGCTCGTCAAAAATCAGCAGCTTTGCGCCGTGCGACAGTGCAAGAGCTATCATAAACTTTATCTTCATGCCCGTTGACAGCTGATCGGCGGTCTTTTTGTCGTCGATTTCAAAGAGCTTGATATATTTCAGATATTTTTCCTCGTCCCATTTATCGCCGTAAAACGACCTGACGGTATTTTTAATTGTAAAGAGCTTTTTCTTGGGATAAAAATTTATTCCGCCGAGCACAACGCCGATATTTTTCTTGCACTCGGTTTCGTTTTCGGCAACGCTCATTCCGAGAATTTCCGCCGAACCCGCATCGGCATGAATCATATTTAGCATGGCTTTTATCGTTGTGCTTTTGCCTGCGCCGTTCCTGCCGACGAAGCCCATTATCTGTCCGCTCTCGACCTTGAAAGAGACATTTTTCAGCTCAAACTCGGGGTATTTCTTGCAAAGCCCGTCAACCCTCAGAATTTCCATTTTCCTCAACACCTTTAGCAATAGATTGAACAATATCGTTAAGACATTCCGCTCTCTGGAGCGCAATTCCCCTGCTTTTATCGGCAAGAAGAACAAGCAGATCGCCCGATTTGAGGTCAAAAATATCCCTGACCTCCTTAGGAATGACTATCTGTCCTTTAGGTCCTATCTTGACTGTAGCAATAAACTTATCGTTATCCATTTATATCGTCTCCGTTATACAAGTATTACTTTTCTTACTTATAATACCGCCGACGATAAAAAATGTCAATCAATTCAGAGAATATTTTTATAAACGATGACAAAACTATTTTTGACGAAAACAGGAGGAGATAACATGAACAATAAAAAAGAAAAAAAGAACAGGTGGCAAAATTCAAAGGTCTTTTATGCCGTTGCCATGTCACTTGTAATTGCAATCGTCGGCGTGGCGTCCGTGATATATAATCTCTCAAAAATCAAAAACATTCTGCCCGATGACGGACAGAGCGGATTCTACTCCGTCACAACAAGAGAGAGAACGACTGCCGAGCACATTGTCAACAAGCCGCAATCGGGCGTGCCCGATAACAGAGACGCAACCGACGCAACAACGGAAAAGACGACCGCAAACGATCTTAACCGACCGTACACGGGAAAATATCTTCTGCCGCTCGATTCAACGGTCACAAAAAGTTTCAGCGACGGCAATGTGGTTTTTTCAAAAACAATGAATGACTGGCGAACCCATGACGGAATCGACATCAGCGGCAGCATCGGCGACAATGCCGTGGCGATCAACGACGGAAAGGTCACTGCGGTTTATAACGATGCGCTCTGGGGCGACATTATCGAAATCGAGCACGGCAACGGGCTGAAAGCAAAATACTGCGGAATAAAGTCCGAGCTGAAAGCCGATGCAACGGTCAAGCAGGGTCAGGTTATCGGCACGGTAACTCAAATACCGATTGAAAAAGATGACGGAATTCACATTCACCTTGAAACCTCGATCGAGGACAAAGCGGTTGACCCCGTGAAAGCGCTCAATCTCATGTCAGACACCGCAACAACGGAATAAAGAGGAAAAGCTGTACCGGCACACAACCGATACAGCGTTTTTGTTCGTCATCATTATCGTCAAAGCTAAAATCGTTAAGCTCTTCAAAATCAAGAAATTCCGAAAGCGTCATATTAAATGCGATCGCAATTTTATGCAAGGTTTTGACCCGAGGATTTTTCGTCTCACCCCTCACAATGTTATCCAAGGTTGACTGCTTAACATCGCTCATGGTCGCAAGCTTGTTGATTGATATTCCCCTTTTATTGCAAAGCGATTTTATCCTGTTTATATACAGCTCGCCGTACTACATATCTTCACCTCATTATATCCTACCCTTTTACGGGTTAATATAATGATAATATGTAGTTTTACATGAATTACCCGTATTCGGGTATATGTCAGTATCTTATTTACCGCTGTCGCCGTAGTTGGAAAGAACTCTTGCTGACGGGTCGTTTACATCACAACCCTCCCAGCTCTTGTTCGGCATCCAGAAATCAACTATCATCTGCGACTGACCCGGATAATACTTTTCAAAAATCTCTCTGTAAAGAAGCGATTCCTTTGTGAACGGCTTTGCGTGGCAGTACTTCTCGCACTTCTCGGCAAATTCCTCGTCGGTATAATAAGTGCTTGCGAACTCCTTGAGGTAGTCAACCATTGAATGACCTACAGCGTCGGAGAAAGCAGCCTTTTCACGGTAAAGAATGTCGTGCGGAAGATAATCGCCCTCAAATGCGTGGCGAAGCAAATACTTGCCCTTGCCATACTTGTTGAGCTTCTTCTCAGGGTCAACAGACATAACATATTTTACAAAATCGAGATCGCCGAACGGAACACGGGCTTCAAGGCTGTTGACCGAAATGCAACGGTCGGCACGAAGGACATCGTACATATGAAGCTCACGGATTCTCTTTTGCGATTCCTTCTGGAACTCCTCGGCAGACGGAGCAAAGTCCGTGTACTTGTAGCCGAAAAGTTCGTCGGAAATCTCACCGGTCAGGAGAACTCGGATGTCCGTATTCTCGTGAATCCATTTGCAAAGAAGATACATACCCATTGAAGCACGGATTGTCGTGATATCAAATGTTCCGAGAAGATGAATAACATCGTCAAGCGAATCGAGAACCTGCTGTTTCGTCATGATGACCTCGGTGTGGTCGCTGCCGATATAGTCCGCAACCTGCTTTGCATACTTGAGGTCGATTGCGTCCTCGCTCATGCCGATTGCAAATGTACGGATCGGCTTGTCGCTTTTCTTCTGAGCGATTGCACACACAAGCGAAGAATCAAGTCCGCCCGAAAGGAGGAAGCCGACCTTAGCGTCTGCAACGAGTCTTTTTTCAACGCCTGCAACGAGCTTATCATGAATTTTTGAGCAAATCTCGTCAAGCGAATCATAGCTTACCTTGTCAACTGCGGCAATATCACGGTAACAATGGAATTCTCCGTCCTTATAATAGTGTCCCGGAGGGAACGGCATAATGTCCTTGCACATCGGCACAAGGTTTTTTGCTTCGCTTGCGAAAATAACAGTGCCCCTTTCGTCATGACCGTAATAAAGCGGTCTGATACCGATCGGATCTCTTGCGGCAATATACTCGCCTGTTTGCGCATCGTAAATTATCATTGCGAACTCGGCATCAAGCATCTTGAACATATCGACGCCGTACTCACGGTACATCGGGAGAATAATCTCGCAGTCCGAGCCGCTCTTGAAGGTGTATTTTTTGCTCAGCTGCGCTTTTGTTTTTTCAAATCCGTAAAGTTCGCCGTTGCAAACCGCATAGCTGCCGTCAAGCTCAAACGGCTGCATTCCATCGGGAGTCAATCCCATAATAGAAAGACGGTGAAAGCCCAAAAGACCTTTGCCCGTATCAACGATGCGGCTGTCATCGGGACCTCTCGATACCGTCTTGTCAAAACCTTTTTTAAATCTTTCAAAATCGTCACAGCTGTCGCAGTAACCCATAATTGAACACATAATAAAATCCTCCGTGATTTTTTTCAGCATAGAATAGGGCAGGTGCCGTAACCCGCTGTGCCACCTATTTTTGTTCTTTGGGATCTCAGTCAAGACCCTGTCGTCGTAACGGTTGACCTCCGTCTCACCTACTCGAAAAAATCTTTCGGATCGAAGCTCATCGGATGTTATTCGTGCAGCTTCCGCTGTGCGGCTTCCACCGTTCCGCACTCTCTGAGAGTGAACCTCTGCATTACTTCTTCCGACTCAAACGCCTTTTTCGTATTTACAATCTATTGACTGTCAGTTTGGTATCTGACTGCCCCTCCCGCATATGCAGGAGGGACACGATACCGAGAAAGGATAAATCAATAGGGAGTTGTTTATTTTACACCGAAGAGGAGATCGCCATAGGTCGGGAACGGCCAGTAGCTCTCTGCCGTGATCGTCTCGGCCTCATCGCAGGCAATACGAAGAACAGACATCTTCGGGATTACATCGTCACGGACAGCCTCGGAGGCCTCTGTGACATCCTTTATCGTGTTGTACTTGACGAGCGCAGTTTCAAGTTCCTTGGTTGCTCCGTACATTTCGTCAACGAGAACGGAAAGCTTTTTGAGCATATCCTCCTCATACTTCACGGAAATTCCGGCAACTGAATTCTTCTTTGCGCTGTAAGCTGTTGCAATATCGGAAACATATTTTTCAACGGCAGGAATGATCTCCTTCCTTGCCATGTCAACCATTGTGTTGCCCTCAATGTTAACCGTCTTGCAGTAGTTTTCAAGAGTGATCTCATAACGGGATACGATCTCGGCAGGTGAGAAAATCTTATGAGCCGTGAGCATATCGACATTCTTCTTCTCAAGCAGAGTCGGGAGAGCATCGGGAGTTGTGCGGAGATTGAGAAGTCCTCTCTTTTCCGTAGCCTCCTTAATCCATGAGTCGTCATAACCGTTGCCGTTGAAGATGATTCTCTTGTGATCCTTAATGGTCTTTTTGATCATGTCGTGGAGAGCCGTTTCAAAATCATCAACGCCCTCAAGACGATCTGCGTAAATTTTAAGGCTTTCCGCAACCGCTGCGTTGAGCATGATGTTTGTGCAGGCAATGCTGTTTGCCGAACCGAGCATACGGAACTCAAACTTATTGCCCGTGAAAGCAAACGGCGAGGTGCGGTTTCTGTCCGTTGTGTCTCTGAGGAACTTAGGAAGAACATGAACGCCGAGCTTCATGACCGTCTTTTCGGCGCCGTTGTACGGCTTGTCGCTTTCAATAGCTTCAAGAACCTCTGTCAGCTCATCGCCGAGGAAGATCGAAACAACTGCCGGCGGAGCTTCGTTTGCGCCGAGTCTGTGGTCATTGCCTGCCGTTGCAACCGAAAGACGAAGAAGATCCTGATAATCGTCAACCGCCTTGATAACCGCACAAAGGAAAAGCAGGAACTGTGCATTCTCATAGGGAGTTTCGCCCGGAGTAAGAAGGTTTACGCCCGTATCGGTTGCCATTGACCAGTTGTTGTGCTTACCGCTGCCGTTTACACCTGCGAACGGCTTTTCATGGAGGAGGCATACAAGGCCGTGCTTTGAAGCAACCTTCTGCATGATCTCCATTGTTATCTGGTTGTGATCCGTTGCGATATTGGTTGTGGAATAAATCGGAGCAAGCTCATGCTGAGCGGGAGCAACCTCGTTATGCTCGGTCTTGGCAAGAATGCCAAGCTTCCAAAGCTCTTTGTTGAGGTCTGCCATGTATTCGGCGACTCTCGGCTTGATAACGCCGAAATAGTGATCATCCATTTCCTGACCCTTCGGCGGCTTTGCTCCGAAAAGAGTTCTGCCCGTAAATTTCAAATCCTTGCGCTTCTCGTACATCTCCTTATCAACAAGGAAATATTCCTGCTCCGGTCCGACCGAGGTGCGAACACACTTTACATCGTCATTGCCAAAGAGCTTGAGGATTCTCATTGCCTGCTTGTTAAGAGCCTGCATTGAGCGAAGAAGCGGTGTCTTCTTGTCGAGTGCCTCACCGCCGTATGAGCAGAAAGCGGTCGGAATACAAAGGGTGTTGCCCTTGATAAACGCATATGATGTGGGATCCCATGCGGTATAGCCTCTGGCCTCAAATGTTGCACGAAGTCCGCCCGAGGGGAAAGATGAAGCGTCCGGCTCGCCCTTGATAAGCTCCTTGCCGGAAAATTCCATGATTACTCTGCCGTCGGGAGCGGGAGAGATGAAGCTGTCATGTTTCTCGGCCGTGATACCCGTAAGCGGCTGGAACCAATGAGTAAAATGGGTTGCGCCCTGTGCGACCGCCCAGTCCTTCATTGCTTCTGCAACAGCGTTTGCCACATCGGGATTAAGGCTTCTGCCCTCGTCAATGGTTCTTTTAAGCGAACGATAAACATCTGTTGACAAATTAGCTTTCATCACCCTGTCGTCAAAAACAAGACTTCCGAAATACTCCGGTACGGTTTTCATAACCAACACTCCTTTTGTAATAAAAATAAACGGGGCAAAAGTCCATGAACCTGTCATGAGACGCCGTTGCCCCGTTGAATATACTGTTATAAATTTTATCGCCGCAATAAACAACTGCGTATCATTGGTTTTAATGCGGGTTGGCGCAGACATACACAGGTATTTCAAGCCGACCCAACGCAGAAAACGGCGTGCTATAAGCAATAAAAAAGGTGTCAAAGAGCTCCATTACCCTCAGACACCATTGCCTTTATGTCGACATTATAACGCAAAAATTTATTTTGTCAACCCCTTTTTGAAAATTTTTTTATTTTCTTGTGTAATCCCGCTGATATATGGTGGTTAGCGGTTGATTATGGGGGGAGCTGCGTTAAATTAAACGCTGCAATTCCCGTAAATCACATCTGATACGGCGGCATGATGTGGGCATCATGCCCTACGATCGGCGTTAAATCAATACTGATTATAAGGTACAGAAATCTGATTTCGTAGGGTGTGATGCCCTCATCGCACCGA
>CAVJDU010000033.1:0-20751 GCA_963648385.1 uncultured Coriobacteriaceae bacterium
TACGCTCTTTTTCAATACTTATTTTTATTTATTCCCCACAAATCCGTGATGAGGCTTTTTTATTTATTATGATTGCACTTATATAGGTGCAAAAATATAATAGCATAGAAATATAATAATGTCAAGAACTTTGTTCTTAAATAGGTGCAAAGGACTGCTTGTTATGAATTATGCAATAGAAAAACAGGTTGGAAACAACATAAGAATATTGCGTGAAAACGCAAATCTGACTCAAGAACAGCTCTCGGTTAAGCTGCAAATCAACGGCTGTGATATTACAAGAAGTGCACTTGCAAAAATCGAGGTCGGTCAACGACACCTTTACCCCGATGAACTTATCCTGATTAAAGAAATTCTTAATGTATCCTTTGATGAAATATTGAAAGTAGAAAAGTTTATTTAAGGCAACGAGGCTGTCGTAAATCGTGAAAATGAAGAAGCGACAGCCTCGTTTTTTCATTCTTCATTATGTCCGCTCATAAATACGGAACACGACATCATTGGTTAAATGCGCTACGGTATGGATATTGTGAACATAAATAATCCATCGTAAGTCAGATGAAGGATAACATATCTATACAGAAAAGTCCACCGCAATTCTATCAAAATTACGGTGGACTTATGGCGGAGAGCAAGGGATTTTTTCGGCGCACGCTTGTGCGCCTTCGCGTCGCTTTGCTCCTTGACCCCGTCGGCAAAAACAGTCCACCGGACTGTTTTCTTCCGCAGACTGCGTCTGCTCCCTCCTTGTTCGAATCCCCTTATTTATTTTTGCCAAAGCAAAAAGCAGGCCTTGCGACCTGCTTTTCGTTTTGGCGGAGAGCAAGGGATTCGAACCCTCGAACAGGCTTTGACCTGTTACACGATTTCCAATCGTGCTCCTTCGGCCAGCTCGGACAACTCTCCAAATTCATTTTCACTATTTAATTGATGTTACACAATTTTCGATTGCGCTCCTACATAGCTCTAATATTATACCCGAACACAAAGTGAAAATCAAGTGTTTTTTCAAATTTTTCACTCAATATCAAAATGTTTCTTCCATTCCGCCTCACGGAAGCCGGTCAGGACGGTGTGACCGTTAACTATCAGCGGCCTTTTGACCAACATTCCGTCCGTCGCAAGCAGGTTGAATTTTTCCTCATCGGTCATTGCCGGGAGCTTCTCTTTCAGGTTCAGCGATTTATAGAGCAAGCCGCTCGTGTTGAAAAGCTTTTTGATGTCAATTCCGCTTGCCTTGACCCACTCTTTAAGCTCCTCGGCGGTTGGATTTTCCTCTTTTATATGTCTGTCGGTGTAATCAATGTTATGCTCATCGAGCCATTTCTTTGCCTTTTGGCAGGTTGAGCATTTCGGATATTCAATAAAAAGCATAGCTATTCCTCACTTGTCATAGGTTTCGGTGAATGAATGTAGCTCGCCGCCGTCGCAGTCACGGTAGCCGATTATCGTTGCAAGGTTGACATTGTGAACGCTCTTGAAAATATTCATGTCCACATTGTCGTTCTCCTCCTTGAGCTTCTTAATGAGCATTTTGACCTCTTGACGCTTGGAACCGTTATCGGCCTCCTCGTTTGCCTGAGTAACCTTGCAGGCGCAGCGGATAAATTCAAGCTCGTTGTATCTTGCCCATGAGATTATATCCTTTTCCCTGACCATATAGAGCGGTCGGATAAGCTCCATGCCCTCATAATTCGTGCTTTTGAGCTTCGGCATCATCGTTTTTATCTCTGCGCCGTAGAGCATACTCATCAGCGTTGTTTCGATAGCGTCGTCAAAGTGATGTCCGAGCGCAATTTTGTTGCAGCCGAGATCCTGCGCAAATTTATAGAGGTAGCCCCTCCTCATTCTGGCGCAAAGATAGCAGGGAGAACCGCCATCGGCGGCATAAACCGTTTCAAAAATCGGGGAGTCGTAAATCCTTATCGGAATGTCCATGATCTCGGCGTTTTCGATTATTTTCGCCCTGTTGTTGCCGACATAGCCGGGATCCATAACGATGTATTCAACATCAAAATGAAAGTCGCTGTATTTCTGCAAATGCTGCATACACTTGGCAAGGAGCATTGAATCCTTACCGCCGGAAATGCAGACTGCAATTTTGTCGTTCGGCTCGATGAGCTTGTAGTCCTTTATCGCTCCGACGAAATTGTTCCATATTGATTTTCTGTATTTTTTGATTATACTGCGCTCGATCAGCTGATGTCTTTCCATAATTCGCTCCGAAAATATAATATATCTAATTTTATCATTCAAAACACTATTTTTCAACAGCTTTGGCAAAGTTTTTAGGTTGAAAAAGTTCGATTTTTAATGTATAATGTCAGCATATCTACGAAATATCGGAGTTGATTTTTTGAATAAAGCATCGGAATATAGAGTAATGCCGACCGTCGCACTCAGGGGATTGGTCGTTTTCCCAGGTATGGGGATAACCTTTGATGTCGGCAGAACTCGTTCATTACAGGCTATCAAGGCCGCTATGGCGGACGATCAGCAGATCTTCCTTGTCGCTCAGAAGGATGTCAGAGACGACGACCCGGACTTTGATAAGCTTTATAAAATAGGCACGATCGCAAAAATCAGCCATATTCTGCGCCTGCCGAACAGCGACACGGTTCGTGTTTCTGTTGACGGTATCGCAAGGGCGACCATGGTTGATATGCTTCAGTGCGAACCGTATCTGATCACGGATGTTAAAATCCGCCGTGAAATCACCGTAAAATCCGACGATAAGGACTATGCAACCGCTCTTGTGCGCCAAACAAAGGACTATTTCGAGGATTATGCCGAGGTCGTTCCGCAGATGCCCGCCGAGATAATTCTCGATGTGCTTGAAAAAAACGATCCGGGCGAGCTTGCCGACTATATCGGCTCGAACATCATGCTCGAATACAAGAAGCGTCAGCAGATTCTCAATGAGTTTAATCCGCTCAAGCGGCTTGAAAAGGTCTGCTGCCTGCTTGCCAACGAGGGCGACCTGATGAAGCTCGAAAACGAGATAAATCAAAAGGTTCAGGAGAATATCGACAAGGGTCAGCGGGAGTATTATCTGCACGAGCAGATGAAAATTATTTCCGAGGAGCTGAACGACGGACTTTCTCCGCAGGCGGAATGCGACGAATTCAGGGAAAAAATCATTGCGCTCGGACTTGACGAAAAGTCCGAAAAAAAGCTTCTCAAGGAGTGCGCAAGGCTCGAAAGAATGTCTCCGACCTCTCCCGAAGCGACGGTTATCAGAGTTTATCTCGAAACCTGTCTGGAGCTTCCGTGGCACAAATATTCCGCAGACAAGCTTGACCTTGCTCATGCAAGGAGGGTGCTTGACCATGACCATTACGGGCTTGAAAAAGTTAAGGACAGGATAATCGAAGCCCTTGCCGTGCGGTCGCTTTCCGACGGCTGCTACGGTCAAACGCTTTGTCTTGTGGGTCCTCCGGGCGTCGGCAAAACCTCGATTGCAAAGAGCATTGCAACGGCGATGGGCAGGAGCTTTGCGAGAATTTCACTCGGCGGCACAAGCGACGAAGCCGAGATCCGAGGTCACAGAAAGACTTATATCGGCGCAATGCCGGGTAGGATAATAAATGCTGTCAAGCAGGCGGGCACGCAGAACCCGATCATTTTGCTCGACGAAATCGACAAGCTCGGTTCGGACTATAAAGGCGATCCGTCGTCGGCGTTGCTTGAAGCGCTTGACGGGGAGCAGAACAGCACATTTGTTGACCGCTATATTGAGATTGAATTTGACCTGAGCAAGGTTATGTTTATCACGACGGCGAACGACGCTTCGACCATTCCTGCCCCTTTGCTCGACAGAATGGAGATAATCGAGCTGTCGGGCTACACGAATGAGGAAAAATTCAACATTGCAAAGAAACACCTTGTACCCAAGCAGGCGAAGCTGCACGGGCTAAACGGCAGAACATTCAGGATAAACGACAAGGCGCTTTATGCGCTGATTGACGGCTATACCCGTGAAGCCGGTGTAAGAAAGCTTGAGCAGAAGATTGCCGCACTTTGCAGGAAAGCTGCGGCTGAGATAGTCGGCGGCGGGGCGAAATCGCTCACGGTCAAGGAGACTGACCTCGAAAAGCTGCTCGGCCCGAAAAAATATTTGCCGCTCTCGGTCGATAAGGAGGCAGAGGTCGGCGTTGTAAACGGGCTGGCGTGGACGAGCGTCGGTGGCGAAATGCTTCAGGTTGAGGCGGCGGTCTTTGACGGAACGGGCAAGGTCGAGCTTACAGGCTCGCTCGGCGATGTTATGAAAGAATCGGCGATGGCGGCGGTCAGCTTTATCCGAAGTAAGGCGGACAAATACGGCGTCAATCATAATTTCTACAAAGAAAAGGACATTCATATCCATGTTCCGGAGGGCGCAGTTCCGAAGGACGGCCCGTCGGCAGGCGTGACGATGGCAACGGCGTTGCTTTCGGCTCTCACGAACACACCGGTCAACCAGTTCGTTGCAATGACGGGCGAAATCTCACTGAGAGGGCGAGTTCTCCCAATCGGCGGCTTGCGTGAAAAGACTATGGCGGCGTACAGAATGGGGATCAAGACGGTCATCATTCCGCAGAAGAATGTTCCGGATCTCAGCGAGATCGACGAAAAAGTCAGGGCGGCGTTGAAATTCGTTCCCGTTACGGAACTGGACGAGGTTTTTGAAATTGCGCTCGTGACGCCCAAGGAAGAAAAAGAAAGAAAAAGCATCGCCGCAGTGGCTCAGAAGGAATCGGGCTACACGGCAATGCGAATCTGAGGATAAATAAATGAGATTTGACAAAGTAAAATACGAGGCATCATACGGCACGGCGCAGCAGCTGCCCGCAAGCGAGCATATCGAGATCGCATTTGCCGGACGGTCGAATGTCGGCAAGTCGTCCATGCTCAACAAAATTCTCAACAGAAAAAATCTTGCGAGAGTCAGCTCCGTTCCGGGCAAGACGGTCACGGTCAACTTCTTCGACTGCGACGGAATAAAGCTGGTTGACCTGCCGGGTTACGGCTACGCAAAGGTCAATTTCAACGAGAAAAAGCGCTGGGCGGATCTTATGGAGGGCTACTTCACCTCCGGCAGAAACATTCGCCTTGTTGTTCAGCTGACGGATATGCGCCACCCGGTGACCAAAGACGACCTCGACATGATGCGCTTCATGCAGTCGGCGGGCTACGATTTCATCGTCGTTATGACAAAGAGCGACAAGCTCAACAAGACCGAGCGCACCAAGCGTATGGAAGCTATCCACACGGAGCTTGCGGAGTTCGGCGATGTGAAAATCATTCCGTTCTCAGCCTCCAACGGCGAGGGTGCGGACGAAATCCGCAAAGCAATCGAATCCGCAGCGGAAATATAAAAAAATATATAACTATCTCCCCCGATCACAGCAGTAGTCGGGGAGATTTTTGGGTTTTAGATACGGCTTACGGAGAGAGCAGACCTAACATCTATTGAAACGACCGCCCCAATCGGAGCGGTCGAAAAATTATTTAGATGTACCAGATCCAGCCGAAAAGAACAATTATGATAACCCACTGAACACCGGAATAATCAACATTGACATTGCACTTGTCCGTTACAACATTTCCGTAGTCGTCGGTAACCGTACAGGTGATTGTCGCATTACCTTTCTTTGCGCCGTAAATCTTGCCGTTATTATCAACTGTTGCAACCTTTGTGTCGGAGCTTTCGTATCTGACCGTGTACTTCGCACCATCGTCTGCCGTGATTTCGGGCGAAAGCATGTAGGTTGATTTGTAGTTGAGCGTAGCATTGTGTTCAATCTTAACACCCTTAACGACTGCCTTTGTTTCGGCATTCTTCGTCCAATGAGCATAAACCGTCGTGTTTGCAGTAACCTTTGTTGAGTCGGTAATCTTCGTTCCACCGCTTGCGGCAGTATACCAACCGTCAAAGGCATAACCTGAGCGAGTCGGAGTCGGAAGCGAACCGATTGACGGATTTGCATACTGTGCATAGAGCGTTACACTTGCATTTGCGCTGTAGGTTGCACCTGCGTTGTATGCTGTTCCGTTGCCGTTTGCGGCTGTGTTCCAGTTTGTGAAAGTCTGCGAAACCGTCTTGCTTGAAGATGAAACTGTACCGCCGTTAGCGTTGTATGTGACGGTAAAGCTCTTGCCTGTCGGCTTGGTTGTTGTAAGCGTAAGGTTTGTATCGTGAGTTTTTGTCTGACTTGTAATCGAACCCGTTCCGCCGTTAGCGTTGTAGGAAACGGTGTAGGTATTTGCTATCCAATGAGCATAAACCGTCGTGTTTGCAGTAACCTTTGTTGAGTCGGTAATCTTCGTTCCACCGCTTGCGGCAGTATACCAACCGTCAAAGGCATAACCTGAGCGAGTCGGAGTCGGAAGCGAACCGATTGACGGATTTGCATACTGTGCATAGAGCGTTACACTTGCATTTGCGCTGTAGGTTGCACCTGCGTTGTATGCTGTTCCGTTGCCGTTTGCGGCTGTGTTCCAGTTTGTGAAAGTTTGCGAAACAGTCTTGCTTGATGATGAAATCGTACCGCCATTAGCGTTATATGTAACGGTAAAGCTCTTGCCTGCCGGCTTGGTTGAACTTAATGTCAGTTTTGAATTTCCTTGTTTTGTTTGCTTTGCCGGTGCATTTGAACCGCCGTTAGCATTATAAGATATTGTATAGCTATTTGCTTTCCAAACAGCATAAAATGTTAATGTATCATTAGTTGCTCCGAGGTTGACCCAAGACTGATCTAAGGTTGCACTCATTTTATTAGAATAGGTGCTTTTTGTGTAACCGTTTGCGGCTATTTCTTTTTCGGTTTTCCATCCACCACTTTTTACATACCACTTGTTGTCGGATTTTCTGTGAACATTCCATCCGGCGAAAGAATATCCGCTTTTGGTGAAAGTGTTATCGGAAAGCTTAAATGACTTTTGATATGTTGGTGAACCGCTTGATGACATGGAGCCGCTTCCACCGTTTGCATTGTAAGCAATTGTGCTTTTAATTGCGGAATTCGGTATCCAACCGACTTTATATCCTCCGCCGGTTAACGGGTAAGCTATTTGAATTGCCGACGAGGTGTAACCGGCAATATATATCTTATCACCTGAACCTGTATAGCCGAGTTTTGTTGACAAGTCGGCTCGGCGATATGTATCTATCTTTTGCGAAGTGTACATTATAAAACCACCGCTTTTCATAAAAACGGTTACCTTGCAATAACCCGTATCAGTTCCGCCTGAATCCAAAGGAAAAGTCACCTTGCACCAATCACACGCATATACCTGTTCTATTGTACAAAGATCAGTGTCATATATTTTATTTGATTTAGCTTTTCCGTTTACCGCATCATAAACTATGGTTTTGCCGGTATTTATTGTGTATGCATAAAATGGTTGAACAAATGCCCACGACAACTTCATACATGTTGAACAATTATTATATGCTCGTGTTTCACCTGTATAATAATAGTCTCCACAGCTACACTTAGCATATATTCTGTGTGGGTGTGCTGCTTCAAAATTTTCAACATATGAATGTGTGTGTGTGCCGCCATTATACTTGGGTCTTACATAAACTTTTTTTATTGTTCCGCTGCTTGTGTTATGCTCGCCGTCACTATAATAACCGCTAACCTTTGTAACCTTACTATTGTAATTTCCTTCAATACTATATGTGCTATCTAAAACTAAACCTACATGTACATAACAAGCACATGAAGAGCAATAGTAAAAGACCAAATCGCCTTTTTGTCTGCTTGTAACTTTTTGACCACCGGCATCTAATACCTTAGTTATCAATCCGTTGCAACCTCCATACAGCGGAATAGCATTATCCTGCCCTGCCAGCTTTGCACAGTCGCCCACAAAATCAGCACACCAAGCTTCGGTGTAACCCATTTGGGATTTTGTTCTGCCTATCTGCGCTTGAGCGATATTCATAATGTAATCTGCCGGATTTGAGCTGTAAGAATAACTTTTACTAAAATAACCCGTTCGAGATTGTGTTGCCGATACTGAAAGAGGTATTGCGCCTACGAGCATGACCGCTACAAGCAGGGCGGATAAAATTTGTTTAAGTTTTTTCTTCATTTTAAATCAATCCTTTCCAAAATTAAACTTTAGCTATTCAAAATCTATTCCCTTTTATGCTTTTTATCCCTCCTTAAAAGAAAATATATCTGCATTACAGATATTTGTCAATATCTGTTTAAAAGATATTACATAATATTACTTGAGGTGATATTATGATTTACGAAAACATACGGAATTTGAGAGAGGACAGAGATCTCAAGCAAAAAGACCTTGCCGCAATGCTGAATGTTTCGCAAAACACATATTCACAATATGAAACGGGTGTGATCGAACTGACCGCTTCAACCCTCGTCAAGCTTGCGGATTTCTACGATGTAAGCGTAGATTATCTTCTCGGTCGCATATAAACCGAAAATTAAGGCAAAACCGCACAATTGCGGCGCATGATTAAGTTAATTTTTCAAATCAACAATACAATATTAACATTAAAGGTTCATTTTGTCAACACATTCTACCTTGTTTTTGGAATAAAAAAGTTATGGTAAAATAAACATAACAGGTTGGGTGATGATATGGACGATTACAAACAGGGAATGGGGCAAAGAATTAAAAAGCAGCGCAAGGCGGTCAAGCTCACTCAGGAAAAAATCGCCGAGGAGCTGAATATCTCCGTCAAGCATTTCAGCGAGGTTGAAAGGGGAATTGCCGGTCTTTCGGTTGAAAATCTGATTAAGCTCAGCGACATTCTCGGTGTAAGTATAGATTATATGGTAAAGGGCGAAGTCGATTGTAATCGTTGGTATTCGGTAATCAACTCTCTCAACAATGTTCCTCCCGAAAAGGAAATGCTGATAAGAAACCTTTTGACTACAGGAATTGAACTTGCAAAATAGTCCGCAGACGCAGAAATAAATTGTGTTTGCGGATTTTCTTTTTCAATTTGCATAATATTTAACTATATAAGCACATTATAGCCTATATAGTTTATTTTATATTAGCACAACTGCCTATATAATTCAAGTATAAATTAATGAAATGGGCGATTTTTGTGGATTATTATGCAATAGGACAGAGAATAAGAAAATATCGCAGGGCGTTGAACCTGTCTCAAGAGGCCTTGGCGGAGAAAATTAATATTTCAACAACTCATATGAGCCATATCGAAACAGGCAACACGAAAATGAGCCTACCCGTGCTCGCCGCTATTGCCGTTGCGCTTAATGTAAGCACCGACAGCATCCTTTTTGAGGAAAAGCGAGAGAGCAAAACGACCGCAACCGATGAAATTGACTATGAGCTTGGAGATTGCAGTCTGACTGAGCTGAAAATTATTAAGGATATTGTCTGCTCAACCAAATCTGCGCTGAGGAAGCATCTTTAATTTTAAAAAATCCGCATTTTGCCACTTGACAATAAAAATAAATCGTTATAAAATGTAAATAATATCATAAATCGTTGATGCAGACGGCTGCTTCGTTGGAATATCCTCAGAGAGATGTGCGTTTGGTGCAAGCATATCGTTATTCGGAATCGGCTACCACTGCGGAGTGCGTTCTGAAATAAGGTTCGCCGTTCGCCGCGTTAAGGCTTTCGAGTGGCAGTCTTTGACTGCAATACGGGTGGAACCGTGGAGCTATGCTTCATCCCTGCTTTGGGATGGAGCTTTTTGTTTTTATTGAAGCTTTCTACGGAATTTATGTGAATTGTCGGCTGAGAGAAACAAGCATATTATAATGTATTATAAATCCGAAAATATGAAAGGAATGATTATAAAATGGCAAATGTAACATTGAAGGGCGGCGTCGTTAAGGAGTACGAAAACGGCACAACCGCCATGGACATTGCAAAGAGCATTGGAATGGGTCTTTACAAGGCTGTTTGTATCTGCAAGATCAACGGCGAGTATGAGGATCTCAGAACCCCGATCACGGGCGACTGCGAGCTTGAATTCCTCACCTTTGAGGACGACGACGAGGCAAAGAGAACCTTCCGCCATACCGCTTCGCATATTCTTGCTCAGGCGGTCAAAAGACTTTATCCCGAGGCAAAGCTTGCGATAGGTCCGTCAATCGCAAACGGCTTCTACTATGACTTTGATGTTGAAAAGCCGTTCCTCCCCGAGGATCTTGAAAAGATTGAGGCGGAGATGAAGAAAATCGTTAAGGAGAAGCTTCCGCTTGAAAGATTTGAAATGACTCCGGACGAGGCAATCAAATATTATGAGGATAAGGGCGAGATCTACAAGGTCGAGCTTGTTAAGGAGCACGCCGACAAGGGCGAGAACATCAGCTTCTACAAGCAGGGCGAGTTCACGGAGCTTTGCGCAGGCCCTCATATCCCCGATACGGGCAGAATCAAAGCGTTCAAGCTGACCTCGGCAACGGGCGCTTACTGGCGAGGAAGCGAGAAGAACAAGATGCTCCAGCGTATCTATGCAACAGCTTTCACGAAGCAGGCTGACCTTGACGCTTACCTTGAGGCTATCGAAGAAGCAAAGAAGCGTGACCACAGAAAGCTCGGCAGAGAGCTTGGACTTTTCGCCCTCAGGGACGAAGCTCCGGGAATGCCGTTCTTCCTCCCGAAGGGCATGGTTCTTCGAAATACCCTTATCAATTACTGGCGTGATGTTCATAAAAAGTGGGGCTACTATGAGATTTCAACTCCGCAGATCATGCGCCGCACGCTTTGGGAAACCTCCGGCCACTGGGATCACTACCACGACGATATGTACACAACGGTTATCGACGGCGAGGATTTTGCAATCAAGCCGATGAACTGCCCCGGCAGCATTCTTGTTTACGAGCTTGAACCCCATTCGTATAAGGAAATGCCGCTCCGCTACGGCGAGCTTGGCAAGGTGCACAGAAACGAGCTTTCGGGCGCACTCCACGGACTTTTCCGTGTTCGCTGCTTCACTCAGGACGACGCTCATATCCTCCTTGCTCCCGAGCAGATTCGTGACGAGGTTGTAAGGATCGCACAGCTCTTTGACGAGGTTTACACCCTTTTCGGACTTCCATATGAAATTGAGCTTTCAACAATGCCGGAGGATCATATCGGCTCGGAAGAGGATTGGGAGATCGCAACCAAGGCACTCGCAGACGCCATCACGAGCGTTGGCAAGACATATATAATCAACGAGGGCGACGGCGCATTCTACGGCCCGAAGCTCGATTTCCACATCAAGGACAGCCTCGGAAGAACATGGCAGTGCGGTACGATCCAGCTTGACTACCAGCTCCCCGGCAGATTTAACCTTGAATATACCGGCTCGGACGGAGAGAAGCATACTCCGGTCATGATCCACCGTGTTGTATTCGGCTCGATCGAGCGTTTCATCGGCGTTATCACCGAGCATTTCGCAGGCGCATTCCCGATTTGGCTCGCTCCCGTTCAGGTCAAGCTCCTCCCGATCGCAGACCGTCATCATGACTATGCTTTCGAGATCGCAAAGAAGCTTGAAACAAGGGGTATCCGCTGCGAGGTTGACACAAGAAGCGAGAAAACGGGCTACAAGATTCGTGAAGCACAGCTTCAGAAAATTCCTTATATGCTCCTCATGGGCGACAAGGATATTGAGGGTAAGTGCGTTTCCGTGCGTAAGAGAGGCGAGGGCGATATCGGCGCAATGGGCGTTGACGAGTTCGTTGAGCTTGCCGCAAAGCAGATCGAATCCAAGGAGATTTTCTGATCATGTCAATAGAAAAAGGCAAGGCGTACCTCAGCCGATTCGGCATTGAGGGCAGAGTGAAAGAATTTGATGTGTCCAGCGCAACGGTTGAGCTTGCGGCTCAGGCACTCGGCGTTAAGGGTCAGCGAATCGCAAAAAGTCTATCGTTTAAGGTCGGCGATAATGCGATACTCGTTGTCGCTGCCGGCGACGCTAAGGTGGACAATAAAAAATACAAGGCGGCATTTTCAACAAAGGCGAAAATGCTTACGCCGGACGAGGTTGAAAGCATGATAGGCCACAGGGTCGGCGGAGTGTGTCCATTCGGTATAAACGACGGAGTTAAGACTTATCTTGACGAGTCGTTAAAAAGATTTGACACGGTTTTCCCCGCCGTCGGCAGTTCAAACAGTGCGGTCGAGCTTACGATTGGCGAGCTTGAAAAATATGCTCAGGGTTTCAGCGGCTGGGTCGATGTCTGCAAGATTGTTGAAGAATAAAAACCGAGTTGGCAGATTGATTTATAAAATATACTCACAAGGCAGGTGCTATATATGAAATATGTTGTTGTATTATATGACGGAATGGCGGACTATCCCGTTCCCGCGCTCGGCGGCAAAACGCCGATGATGGTTGCCGATAAGCCGAATTTCGACCGTCTCGCTCAGCGTGGCGAGGTCGGACTTGTCAGGACGGTTGCCGAGGGCTTGAAGCCGGGCAGCGATGTTGCGAACCTCAGCGTTATGGGATATGATCCGAAGAAATATTACACGGGTCGCTCACCCCTTGAAGCCGTCAGCATCGGAGTTAAAATGGCTGATGACGATATTGCGCTCAGATGCAATGTTGTAACTCTTTCCGATGAGCCGAACTATGAGGACAAAACGATGATCGACTATTCGGCGGGCGATATTTCGAGCGATGAGGCTACGGAGATAATCAAGACCGTTCAGGAACATTTCGGCGGCGGTGAATTTGATTTTTACCACGGCGTGAGCTATCGTCATTGCCTTATTCATCACGGCGGCACGGTCGAGCTCGGCAATATGACTCCGCCGCATGATATTTCCGACAGGGTTATAGGCTCGTATCTTTCGACGGCGGAGAATGCAAAGCTGCTGGTCACAATGATGAGGGAAAGCTACGACCTGCTCAAGGATCACCCGGTTAACAAAAAGAGAATTGCCGAGGGTAAGCGTCCGGCAAATTCCATCTGGCTTTGGGGCGAGGGCAAAAAGCCGATCCTCCCGAAGTTTGAGGATCTTTACCACAAGAAGGGTACGGTCATTTCCGCTGTTGACCTTCTTAAAGGCATCGGCATTTCGGCAGGAATGAACACTCCGGAGGTCGAGGGCGCAACAGGCTATATCGACACGAACTTCGAGGGCAAAGCGAATGCGGCAGTTGATGAACTTAAAAACGGCATTGATTTTGCCTATGTTCATTTTGAGGCCCCCGATGAGTGCGGACACAGAGGCGAACCGGAGAACAAGGTCAAGGCGATTGAAATGATTGATTCCCGTGTTCTTCCGATTATCATCAAGGGTCTTGAGGAGATCGGCGAGGATTACAAGATAATGATTCTTCCCGACCACCCGACGCCGATCGTTACCAAAACTCATGCAAGCGATCCCGTTCCTTACATGATTTATCACAAATCGGAGGAAAAAGACAGCGGAGTTGAGTCGATCAATGAGGAGTCGGCGAAGGCTACGGGCAATTATATTGATTTCGGTCCGGATTTGATGAAAAAATTCATTGTATAATGGCGAATTTTGCGCTTTTTCAAGCTTTAGAGAAAAATAATTTTAAAAAAGTCTTGATTTTTTTGCGCAAATCTGTTAGTATATGAAATGTTGTTTAGTATTCGTAGTTAAAGGAGGTGCCGACAAATGGCAAAATGCGAATTCTGCGGTAAAGATGTTGCTTTCGGTATCAAGGTTTCCCACTCACACAGACGTTCAAACAGAACATGGAAGCCGAATGTTAAGCGTGTTAAGGCGATCGTTAACGGTTCTCCGCGTAAGGTATATGCTTGCACCCGTTGCTTGCGTTCAGGTAAGGTTACCCGTGCCGTTTAATTGTAAGACGATGATTCAGAGACTGTCCGAGTGACAGTCTCTTTGTCTTCTCGGCGATAAAAATTCACAAGAGGTGTGTTTTATGACCGAATTAAAGAAAAAAATCGCCCTGTTCCGAAGAAAAATCCTATTCTTTTGGCTCTGGCCGATGGCGTTTAATTTATTCTCCAAGAAACCGATAAATGAAAAGCTGATGCTTTTTGCATATAATCAGAATTACGACGAGCTGCCGGATAATATGACGGGAATTTTTGATTTTCTAAAGGAAAAGGGATATGATTGCCGCATTATGCACTCGCCGAAAAATCCGATAAAAAGATTTTTGTTCGGCATAAGCTTTCAAAAATATTACGCACGGTGCAAATGTGTATTCCTGACCGATAATTTTGATCTGCTTTATGCTCATCAACCGAGGAAGGCCACCAAGGTCATTCAGCTCTGGCACGCCTGCGGTGCGTTCAAAAAATGGGGCTATTCAACCCTTGACCTTCCGTGGGGCGGCAGCCGTGAGAGTATGCTTCGTTTCCCGATGCACAATACATATACCGATGTTTTCGTTTCGTCCGAGGCGGTCATTCCCTGCTATGCGGAAGCGTTCCGCTGCTCCGAGCGCAGGATCAAGGCTTTCGGCACGCCGAGAACGGATGTGTATTTTGACAAGGCTTTTGTTGCTTCCCGGCGTGAGCAGCTGCTGAAAATTTTCCCGGAGATCGGCGACAGAAAAATCATACTCTATGCGCCGACATTCAGGGGGAATTCACCCACTTTGGCTTATAACGAAAATCTGATCGATTACGCAAAGCTCAAGTCGGCTCTCGGTGATGAGTATGCGGTTGTGCTGAAGCTGCACCCCTTTACGGCGAAAAAATTCGGATTGACCGAGGAGGAAAAGGAGAAATACGGCGACTTCATTTTCGACGGGTCAAAAAATCTGAAAATCGAAACCGCACTTTGCGCTGCCGATATTCTGATTGCGGATTATTCCTCATTGATATTCGAGTATGCGCTGCTCAACAAGCCGATGCTTTTCTATGCGTATGATCTTGAGGATTATGAGCATGATAGGAGCTTTTATTTTGATTATAAAAGCTTCGTGCCGGGCAAGATCGTCATAAATAACGACGAAATCATCGCAGCCGTAAAAAACGGCGATTTCCGGTCAGACAGAATCCCTGCTTTCAGGGAAAAATTCATGGGAGCGTGCGACGGCGGCTGTGTGAAACGCATCGCCGAATACTCAATAATGTAGCCCGAAAGCTCAACCCGACAAAATCGAACGGGCTGAGCTTTTAATTATTAAGACAATGCCGCACACCCCAATTGTACGGTGTTACCTTAAATAACCGCCGGAAAAACGAAATCGCAAATGCAATTGCGTAATTAGAAATATAGAAAAATATGCAAAGAAAAAGCTTAAATTGTATTGACTTTTCGGATTTTATTTGGTAAAATATCTAAGCGTTGTTAAACAGCAAGGGCCATTAGCTCAGTTGGTTAGAGCAACCGGCTCATAACCGGTCGGTCCGGGGTTCGAGTCCCTGATGGCCCACCAATTTAATATAGGGGTATAGCTCAGTTGGTAGAGCAGTGGTCTCCAAAACCACGTGCCGAGGGTTCAAGTCCTTCTGCCCCTGCCAGAACTAAGTCTCCGGAAACCTTATTTATCAAGGCTTTCGGGGATTTTTTCTTTTCAAAAATAGCTGTCATCTACACTTTTTTGGCTTTTCATCTACAGTTTTCTAACAGTTATTTTCAAAATTTAGCTTCAAGAGCGTTTGCAATCTCCATTTTTGATCGCTTTTCTGCATGAGCGTAGAAATTTAGTGTCGTTGCCGAACTGCTATGTCCGAGCCAATCAGCGACTTGTACAACCGAAAAACCCATATCCAATAAGTTGCTTGCTGCGCTATGCCTGAGATCATGTAATCTTATGTTGGGTAGATCGCTTTTACTTATAACACTTTTAAATATTCGTGTTAGGTAGTTTGGAAAAATTACATCTCCATTCGGTTTAGTGCAAACATAGTCATTCTTAACGTAGTAGTTACCCATTAACTGTTTTCGCTTCTCTTGTATGGCTTTAGCGTCTGCAAGAGCTTTATAAACCTCATTTGTCATTGGTAAAGTTCGGTAGCTACTCTCTGTCTTTGGTGTATCAGTATAGTTGCCTCCGACTCCTTGTTGCAATGTCTCAGCAATCGTTATTGACTTATTGTCAAAATCTACATTTTGCCATTTCAACCCTAAAACCTCACTTCTTCGGAAGCCATAGACAGAACACAGAAACACCGGTAATTGCACTACTGACCCATCAAATAGTGTTAGCATCTCCCTAATTTGCTTTTGATTCAGAAACTCAGCCTTAAACTTTTCAGCCTTTGGAGTCCTTGCAGCGGAAGCGGGATTAACGGTTATTAACCCTTTTCGGACTGCATCCGTTAAAGCCTTGCTAATATTTTGATGATGATGTTTAATTGTCGTCGGGGATAATGCTTCGCCTGAGTTGATCTTACTGTTTGGCTTTAACTTAAACCTGTAGTATTGCTCTAAATCAAACGGTGTCAATTCTTGCAACTCTATCTTGTTATTTTGGAAATAAGGGATTATGTGGTTCGTCATATTGGCATGATATGACCGATATGTATTGGCTTTAACTTCTGCCTTGATTTCGTCAAGCCATTGTAGGAAATATTCTGCAACAGTGATTTTTGAGTAGGGTATATTTAGTTTGTTGTAATCGGTCAAGTAACCAGCCAATAGCTTTTCGGCGTTGCGTTTGTTTCCTCTTTCCGGTAGGTTGGTATCAATCCATTTTGGTTTACGCTTGTTGTTCTCGTCGTAGAGATTGACAACAACCCACCATTTCCCGTTTTTGACTTGTACGCTGCCTGTTATGTTTCGCTTTTTTCGCAAAAAATACAATCTCCTTTCTTACAGTCAGCTATATCCATTCGATATTATAGCAGATATAGCCAAATAATTAAACATAAATTTTAGGTTGTAGTTGTCAAGTATTTAATAACATTCACTTTTGGAATTATATATTTCTTTCCGAGTCTAATGGTTTCAATCCGGTTTTCATTTAGTAACTTATATGTTGAATTTCTACCTATTCTCAAAATCTCCTGAAGATCACCCGGAGTCAATACATCCGGGTAATCCTTAAACATCTCATTTGTCATTCATTTTCACCTTCGTTTTTATTTTCATTTTTATATTTCTCGACAAGAAAATTGATTAACCCTTTGCACCATTCGGGAGAAATCATATTAATTTCCTCTTGTGCAGTACCTTTACCGCAGAAGTTACAGTTCAAGTTACAACGACGTGTCATTTCTATCGCTAATGTTGACATGCATTTGTCAAATTTCATTTTTTACCTCATTTCGTGAATATTTTTCACTTTTATTTCATTCTGTAAATTTTTTAAACCACCGACCGAAAATGGTGATTATTGAGCCTAAACCCTCAATATCTGAGAGTTTAACATATGGATTTTACCTTTACCGAAAGATATTTATTTTAATTAAACTACCAATAATTGAGGGTTTGTTATCTCAACCGAAAATCACCGAAAATTATAAATAGGTTTAACCATCGAACCAATAAGCATTTTAAGTAATGCATCCTGCGTGTTTTTGATTGGCGAGATGAGCAAACACCTTTAGGTGTGCGGTAGTTAATTAATTGCCTGTCTTGATTTAATAAACCATAGAATAACTTAAATCAATATGTTAGATCAAATAAGCTATAATCTTCTATTGGTTATTCATTTCTAATACTATTGATTTTAGCTTATTGCAGACGATAGTCTGTTAATAAGTAATAGTATATGTCTTGACAGACTGTCACATAAACACAAAGCTACACTATATGGTTTCGCTTTGGTTTATTTATTGACTTTATTTAAGTTTATTTTTTTGCTAAAGGGGGGTATTTTCTATAAGTATTATATATAGAGAATTCCCCCCCTTAGAGGTTATTTTATCTGATATACACCTTGTTTTTGAGTTTTAAAGCAATTTAATACACCTGTTCTTTTTATCTCCTTAAATTGAGAATCTGTTAATTTAACCTCATTTTTTAAATCGGATCGTTTAAATAGTCTACCTTTAGGTTGACGTTTAAACCATTCATTAAATTTTTGCAAGCTCGTTTCATTTTCTGAGTTTCTTTCCTCAGCCTTTAAGAGCTTGAATTTGGGAGGTGTATCAATAACATTAATCGTCGCTCCTAAAGGTTTGTATCTTTTCTCAATCATTGTAACCAATGGTTTGTAATCCTTAAAGAGTTTTGATTTTTCAAATGCATTAAACAAGATCATGTAGTTACATTTATGCCTATTACCATTATTACGGATGCAGCATCTGTATAGGTTCTGTTCAATATCAGCAAGAATTAAACTACATCTAATTCTATCTATGGTTTCCACATCATATATGCGTTTAATTAATGACTTGTCAAGATCGTTGCAGCGTCCAATCTCATTGGCGTATAAAACATATATTAACTCAGACCATCTATTCAAACCGACTTGACAGATATTATTAACTTCTCTGTATTGGTTACTGCCTTTAATGTTACCAAAATGATTAACATATTTAAATTGATCTTTAAATCTATGTTCTATGGTTTGATAAGTAAAGATAGTATTATAGACTTGTGGATCTGATTTAATGTAATCAATTATTGATTTGATCAGATTATCGGTCTTGCTACCCTTTTGGGTTAGCTTACCTTTACTTGTATTAACATTAACTATGTTTATGGTTAGTTTACTCAAATCACGTTTGAACGGCGTACAGTCAATCATATCGACACAATTTAATTCGTATTCCGGTGATATATCGGCTGTGCCGTCCATTACAAACACCTTCGCACCAACATTGATTAACTTATCTATGTTGTTTGTGACCACTGTAAAATAGTTTTGGTAGTCTTGACTGGATGACTTTGATTTAACCTTTTGAGAGGTTATTGCACCGTCAATCAATAGTTTATCTATGGCTTTTAGGTCTTTAAAGACATCCGGATTATATCGTCTTAGCAACGCTCTGTATTTACTTATTAAATCCTTAAATTTAACGTCGTCGACGCTGATTTTTAATCCGTCTGCGTCAAAAAAGACCTCACGACGAAAGTTAGCAGTGTTATTGTTCAGCTCCTCGTTCTTTCTCAATCTTTGTTGGAGGACTGTATTAAGCTGATCGTATTGATCAATTAACCATTGCTTATCGCCGTCGACAACTGTATTATCCAAACCCTCCCTTAAAGCTGTGGCTATATCGTTTAATGATTTAACCGTTAATTTGCGGCTCTCTAAGAGATATACCTTCTCGTCAAAAATGATGTGATCTCTTTTAATTGATCCAGTAGTTAGCTTTATGATTTCATCCCTATCTAAATTAAAATAACGCTGAGTAGTCATCAATATGATAGGTTTATAGTTCAAAGTTAAAACTTCTTTGGATAGTGTATCAGATGTCAAAATTGATACTCTGCTTAAATTACGCTGGATATACTCAACTAAATAGTCATCTTGACTATTGGTTACATAATCATTTAATCTCTCTACCGAGTCAGTAACCACGATTAACCCTTTGTTGGTTTGGATCGCATCGGCAAGTAAATACTTCATATACTCCGACTTTCCGACTCCGCAAGGGAGCGGAAGCACCGTTAACTTGTTTGTGTCGGTGTCCTCCTTTATACACTTGTTAATCTCCTCTATTACCATTTGTTATTTTCTTTCTGTATCTCGCGGATACGCTTCTTGTATGCTTTATTGTCGCCGCTTTTCAAAATCTTGTGCAACTCTCCATGCTCCTTATTAGTAACCCATATTAAGTTATCAGCACGATTGTTGAGAGTGTTCCCATCTATGTGATGTATTGCATCTTTAACAAGCCAACCCTTGCAGAAGTAATAAGCAACAAGAGAGTGTATGTAGACAGAGTCAAAATCATAGTAACCTCTCTTAAGCCTTACATAGTAATACCTGTTTTTGATACTAGGTTTTAAATAAATGCCCGTATCACTATTGAATATGTCGCCCTCGTTTGATATCCAATAATGTAACTTATATTCGTTTCTGTCTCGATTAAAAATCTCGTCATCTTTATTGTAGCTAAGAACCGGTTTAAATATCGTGTCAAAGCTTAATTTTAAGTCTCCGAAGGTCAAGTTCGGATTACCTAAAAATCTGATTTTTCTTTTTCTCTTATCATTCATTTGTTTTTTACCCCTTTAGTTTAAACTATAAAATCTTTGATTTTCTCATACTGTTTGATTGTACGATTTAGTTTGGCTGACTTCTCAAATGTAAATATATTAAAGTCCTTGATATCTCTGTTGGGTTCGACCGCTAAAAGCTTAAAACCCTTGAGCATCAAATACCCTGCAAGCCTTTGATTGAATACTTTGAATATACAAATCACCTCACTTTCTACGAATAGACAAATAAAAAAAGACTATCCAAAACAAGCATAGACACGCTATACTCATTATGGATAGTCTTAATTGTTGTCGATTTTATAATCCGCTCATTTTTTAAAAACGCCATTTTTTACAAACCACCGCTGCCGGCTAATGGCTACCTCAACACGGTTTTGGTTAAACAACTTTTTGAACGTTATCGCCTATGGGGACTCGCAACTGCCGACCGATAACTATCTCAGCTTGCTCATATGTCCAACAACAATGTACTATCAGCACTCTGCGGCTGTTTCTTCGCAGATATTAAGTGCCGTTTGGTTTAATTTGGTATATAATAACACAGTTTAACAGGTTTGTCAATACCTTTTTGAAAAAAATTAGCACTCTTTTTAAATGAGTGCTAAACAAATAAAATGATTATTTTATTTTAGAAATATAAAGGATCTGATATTGACAAGCTCGGCTATATTTAATATAATGCTCTTGTGGTGCTACCATTTACGGTAGGCGGTTACACTCTTTGCCCTCGTCAGGGGGTGA
>CAVJDU010000034.1:0-20563 GCA_963648385.1 uncultured Coriobacteriaceae bacterium
TACGATAACAGTACCGACTTTTCCGTCTTGAATATCTTCAAGCATTGACTGAAATCCCGGACGCTTAAAGTTTCTGCCCGTGTATCCGTCGTCTGTATAATGTCTGATGTTTCCGTAACGGTTTTTCCTTGCGTATTCCTCCAAAAAGCTCTTCTGATTTGAAATACTGTTGGATTCGCCTTGCTGTTCATCGTCACGGGACAGTCTTTCATATAAAGCCGTAATTCTGTCTAAACCCTTTGTTTTAGCCATTTTTCCACCTCCTTCGGTATTCGCTTTACCGAAACAACCTCGGTACATTTATTATTGTAAAGGAAAAGCGTCCCTGCGGATCTGCGTCTACAAGGAGTACCTTTTTACCTTGCATAGCCAAACCTACACCCAAGTTTACTGTGGTAGTCGTTTTACCAACACCGCCTTTTTGATTGCATATAGCAATCGTGTTACAGTTGGGCATTGTCTTTGCTCCTTTCATTTAGAATTAGCACGCTTTGAAAAGGGTGCTATGTAAAGACCGAAGAAATGTTTATCTTCAGTCTGATGTTTCTGTGCAAAATTTGTCCTCGACGCCCCTTGCAAGGGAAGTACATAGGTAACGGTGTGCTTCACCGTTTCATAGGGATTTCACCTCAGCCGGGTTCGCCGCCTGCTCCGTAGAGAAGTATCATTATCATTCTGACTGTCATCGCCGTATCAGGGGCAACCTGATAGTTATAACGGGGGTTCTCGCTCTGTCCTATATAGGAAGTCTTGGCGTACCCATTATGATGGCTAATCATCAGAAATAAAGTCCTAAGTACCTGTATATTCAATTTTCAAGGAACAGCGAAAGGGCTGCTCCTAATCGGAGTTGAAATAACCCTTTCACTAATTCCCACTGAGCGAAGCCTTTTAGCAACCCTTTCAGAAAAAATTTTTGAAAAAATAAAAAAAGCCACCCACACCTCGAAAGGAATGAGTGGCTTAAAGAAAAAACACCGCTTCGTTCAAAAAAACGAAACGGTGCTATGTTGACTATTCTATTGAAATTCGGCGGTCTGACTCGGATATTATATATAGAGGACACGAAACTTCTTTTTCTTTGACTTTTTCATTTTCATAATAACTTCGTCAACCCCATCAGTATACTTACCGCTTTGGATCAATTTGTTTCTCTTGCTCACCAAAGAAGAAAGTGCGTTGAAATATTCTTTGTCATTCAGATTTATGTAGTATTTATCTCTCATAATCGTTTCCTCCCGATGCTTTAATTATATATAGGAAAAGATAATCTGTGAAATGTGCGTTGCGTGAAGCCCTAACACAAGATAACAAGGGGATTAAAAGGCACGGGGTAAAACAAGGTCGGACTATAATAAGCACACATTTCAATTAGCAAGATTTTTAGCACGATTTCTCAACCGATTAGCAGAAAGGCGATTTTCATTAGCAAAAACGGGGTTTTCTTGCTAATTTGATTAGCAAGAATTTTTCAGGAATAGAGTGTCCGCAACCGAAGCGAAGCAGAACGCCCACAGTAGATAATCTGCGTCAAGTTGTAACAGGGATAGATAAAAAATAAAGCCGAAAACCCTTGAAAAACAAAGGCTTTCGGCGTTTTTTGTGGCGTCCCTGCCCGGATTCGAACCGGGGGCGTTCCGCTTAGGAGGCGGACCCTCTATCCTGCTGAGGTACAGAGACCTATATGCTGTTTTATCTATATTATCGCTTGCCTTTTTCGCAAAGGCAAGCGATTGAACACCACCTTAGGAGGCGAACGCTCTATCCTGCTGAGCTACGGAGACATTTCTATCAATATCGAACAAGGTGTGCCGCAATTATGCGGTGCTGCCTTATATTTGACCGCCGAAAATCGTGATTTCCGTCCGATCGGCGATTACCTTAAATATTTTATCAAAATAACTATCCGTTGTCAACCGTAATTTACATTATTTCGATTGACTTTTTTCCGATGAAATGATATACTTTTTTATTGAATAAAATTGTAAAGTAGGCGATTTGTTTGAAAAAATCTCTTATCATAATTTCGGCGCTGCTTCTTGTTTTCGCAATCGCCCTTACGGCCTGCGGAACGAAAAATGTTATCGTTGACAAGGACGGTTACACATATATCCCCGTCACGGACGAGGACGGCAGCAAGCAGCAGGATAAATGGGGTCGCCTTATAATAGAAAAGACAGATGAGGACGGCAGCAAGGTCACTCAGCCCTATGAATTCCCCGACAAAATCACAAACAAGCGCAACACGGAGATTGAAAACGCCGTTGTCAGCATAAATGTTCCGGATAATTGGGCGGTTTCGAAAGAAACCTCGTTTGTCCGACTTCGCCACACCGGCAAATGCACAAAATCGGGCGTTTCCGCCTGCCAAATAGATTTTGAATATCAGCAGAACAGAACCTTGCAGGAAACATACAACGAATATCTTTACAATATCGTCAAGCTCAGCACGCTGGGCGACTCGGTTTCCGACATCAAGGAATACGAGGTAACTCTCATGGGCAAGAACGCAAAGGCGATCTCGTACCGAATTGCTTCGGAAAACACGGATGTTTTTTATTTCTGTATTGACGACGGCGAGCCGATGATCGAAATTACGGCTTCCGTTTACGATAAATGCTACGACGGTGACAGCATCGTTGAGCTTATCAGCTCATGCGCAACCGTCAAAGAGCTGCCGACGGATGAGGTCAGCACGAACCCGACCGCTCCGTTCACAAAGGCATCCGAAAATACCACGACAGCAAATAATCAGTAAGGAGAGAAATAATCATGTTGTTTTCACAGGATATAGGAATTGATCTCGGAACTTCAAATACACTCGTTTTCGTTAAAGGCAAGGGAATTATCATTCGTGAGCCTTCGGTCGTTGCCGTTGACCAGAGATTTACTCCGGTCAAGGTCGTTGCCGTCGGTTCGGAAGCCAAGGATATGATCGGCAGAACTCCCGGTTCGATCGTCGCTCTCCGTCCCCTGCGTGACGGCGTTATTGCCGACTTTGACGCAACGGCGGAGATGCTCAAAAAATTCATTCGCAAGGCAATCACCGCTTCCCCGCTCAGCAAGACGAGGGTCATGATCTGCGTTCCGTCCGGAGTTACCGAGGTTGAGCGCAGAGCCGTAAACGACGCAGCAAAATCGGCAGGTGCAAGGTATGTCAGCCTTATCGAGGAACCCATGGCGGCGGCGATCGGCGCAGGCATTGATGTTGAAAAGCCGGAAGGCTCGATGATAGTCGATATCGGCGGCGGCACGGCAGAGGTTGCCGTTGTTGCGCTGAGCGATATTGTTACCTCACGCTCGGTCAAGGGCGCAGGCGACAGCTACGACGACGCGATAATCAACTATGTAAGAAAAAAATACAATCTTCTTATCGGCGAAAGAACCGCCGAGGATATTAAAATTCAGATCGGCTCGGCTTTTGAATACGAGGGCGAGGGTGCGATCAATGTTAAGGGCAGAAACCTCATTGACGGACTCCCGAAAGATGTTGAGGTCACGGCGGCGGAGATCAGAGAAGCACTCAAGGAATCCGTTTACCAGATCATTGACGCAATCAAGGTCACGCTTGAGAACACTCCGCCGGAGCTTGCCGCTGATATTATTGACAACGGCATAACCCTCACAGGCGGCGGCGCACAGCTCAGAGGTCTTGACAAGCTCATTGAAAAAGAGGTCAAGATCCCCGTTACCGTTGCAGAAAATCCGCTCGACTGCGTTGTTGAGGGAACGGGAATTTGCCTTGAAAAACGCCGCTGATGAAAAAACTTTCTACATACCAAGGAGGTGAAGAGGAATGAAAAAAATCATAAGAAACCGTGCGTTCAAGGCGTTAATCTGCGTTCTTGTCGCTCTTTCGCTGGGTGCGGTCATTGCCGCCTACACCCACAATAACTCAACGCCGCTTTCGTCCGCAACAAGCACGGTGCTTCATCCTCTTCAGCGTTTTTCTTCATATCTCAGCTACAAATTTTCCAATTTTAACGACAGCTTCAAGTCGTCCAAAACTCTCCAAGAGGAAAATTCACAGCTCAAGGAGCAGATTGAAGAATATCAAAATAAAATAGTTGACTACAACAGCATAAAAAAGAAACTTGACACCTACGAGGACTTTCTCGGAGTTAAAGAGGAAAACCCAGACTTTAAATTTCAGAACGCAAAGATAATTTCAAACGATTTTGAAAATCCGTTTGCTTCTTTCACCCTCAACAAGGGCAGCGTATCGGGCGTTAAAATCAACGATCCCGTTATCTACGGCAATAACCTTGTCGGCGTTGTTGCAAGCGTTTCCCCGTCCTCATGCACGGTCTATACCCTCTCCAATCCGAAGATGAATGTCAGCGTTTACGAAACCTACTCAAACGAGATTGGTTATGTTACGGGGCTGGGCAAAACCGAGGACAGGATATATTGCAAGCTCCCGGGTCTTAAATCCGACTCGTCCGTTTCGCCCAGCGGAATTATCTGCACGACGGGCAACGGCGGAGTTTATCCCAAGGATCTCATTGTCGGCACGGTCGTTAAGCTCGAAAGCTCCAAGGAGGACGGCTCGTCATACGCAACGATCCGTTCTGCGGTCAATATTGAGGAGCTTTCCGAGGTTTTTATTATTACCGAGTTTGAGGGTCAGGGCGTTATAACCATTACGGGTGACTGATATGAACTATATTGAAGAGCTGAAAAAAGGCAGCAATATAAAAAGAAGAATAATACTTGCCGTTATGCTCGTTGTAACCTTTATTCTGCAAACGACGAGCGGATTTTTCCCTTCGCCTTTTGGCATTCACGCCTGTCTGCTTGTTCCGGCAGCGGTTTGCATAGCCATGTTCGAGCGTGAATTTTCGGGAATGTTTTTCGGCCTTGCCGCCGGAATGATGCTTGAAACCGTCAGTCCGGACAGCGTTTGCTTCTATTCGGTCATGTTTACTCTCATCGGCTTCATCTCCGGTATTCTGATAACATACCTGATGAGAAACAACCTTGTGACGGCGCTTATCTTCACTTTTGTGTTCTCTCTGCTGCTCAATTCGCTTTACTGCGTATTTTTCTACGCTTTCGACGGAATCGGCATCAGCTTTGCATTTTATCTCAAATATTATTTCGTTTCCTCGATCTACACAACAATTTTTACACCGATTTTTTATTTACTTGTCCGTCTTACGGTCAAAAAATTTAAAACAACCCCGCACAATTGAGGCGTGCGACGCAATTTGTGCGGCACTGCCTGAATAACCACGGATCAAATTCATAGCAAAGGAGTGAAAAAGATGAGACTTGCCCGTGAAGAGAAAAAAGGAAGATTTGTTGCAATGATAACGATTTTTGTCTGCATTACGGCAGTTTTCATTTTCACCCTTGCAAAAAATCAGATAATCGACGGCAAAAAGGACACCGCATCCAACACGGCTTCGGTCGAAACCTCGGAGGTCAAGGCGACAAGAGGTCAAATCTTTGACCGTAACGGCAATGTTATAGTCGGCAATCGTCAGGGCAATGATGTTATTTTTGACGCTTCCGAATTCCCCGAATATTCCGAGCAGGAGGAACGCAACAAGCTTATAAAATCCCTCATCGACCTTTTTGAACAAAACGATGTTAAATGGAACGACGATATGCCGATCGTCCTTGACGAAAACGGAAACTATCAGTTCGCCGAGGATCGGGACAAGGATATTGAAACCATGAAGTCCCGCGACATTCTGCGGCTCAATAAATACGCCACGGCAGACGACTGCATGAACGAGCTTGTCGAGAAATATAAGCTTGAGGAATACTCAAAGGCCGACAGAAGAAAAATCGCTTCCGTTTGCTATGAGATGAAGATAAATCAGTTCAATTCCGCAAATCCCTATGTTTTTGCGACCGATGTTACCGACAGCGTCGCTTCCGTAATCAAGGAAAACAGCAGCTACTATAAGGGCGTTGATATTCAGATAGGCAACTATCGAGAATATGCCGACGGAACGCTCGCTCCTCACATTATCGGAGTTACGGGCGTTATCAGCGCAGAGGAATACGCCGAGCTTAAAAGCGAAGGCTACGGCATGGACGACACCGTCGGAAAAACCGGCATAGAGCAGCTCTACGAAAAGAAGCTCAAGGGCAAAAACGGCAAAAAAACCGTTACAACTGCGCTTGACGGAACGCAAACAACCGTCACCGAGGGTCTTGAAAACGGCGAAAATGTTTTCCTGACCATTGACGCAGGACTTCAAAAGGTCACGCAGGACGCGCTTGCGGCAAAAATCGCCGAGCTTGACAGCGCAAACAAGGGCGGCGGAGCAGCGGTAGTCATGAACTGCAAAACGGGGGAAATTCTCGCCATTGCAACCTACCCCTCCTACGACCTTAATACATACTATAAGGACTATTCCAAGCTTGCCAAGGATGCGAATTCTCCCCTTTATAACCGTGCGCTTCTGAGCACCTATGCTCCCGGTTCGACCGCCAAGGTTTCGACGGCGATCGGAATTCTTGAGGAGGGCGTTGCGGACGAGAATTCGACCATTGAATGTACCGGCTCATACAAGTACGGACTGGTTTGTAACAACAACCCTGACACAACGACCATTGACATGAGAACCGCCATTCAGGATTCCTGCAATATCTATTTCTACCATTTCGGCGGTGAGCTTCTCGGTATCGAAAAGATGAATATCTACCGTGAGATGCTCGGTTTGGGACAGCCGACGGGCATTGAGCTTGATGAAAACATCGGAGTTCTCGACTCGCCGAGCTACAGAGCCTCACTCGGTCAGACCTGGCAGACAGGCTTCTCGCTCCAGTCGGCAATCGGACAGGCAGGCAACCTTTTCACTCCGCTCCAGCTTTGCAACTATGTTTCAACCATCGCCAACGGCGGCACACGCTACGCCGCTCATATTGTTAAGGCGATCTATTCCTCGGATAATTCGTCCGTTATTGAAGAAACACAGCCCGAGGTGCTCTGCGAAACAGGCTTTAAGAAAAAAAATATTCAGATAATCAAAGAGGGTATGCGCCGAGTTGCAACCGTAACTCTTGCAGGCAGCTTTGACGATTCGGTTGTTGAGGTTGCTTGCAAAACGGGTACCTCAACCGTTGACAAAACAATCAATGGCACGACCGGATCTTACACAAACGGATTTCTTATAACTATGGCTCCGTATGATGACCCTGAGATCTGCATTGCGCTTGCCGTTGAGGGTGCGTATTCCGGAGGAAGCCTTGCGCCGATCGCAGCTTCGATCTATGAGTATTACTATAAAAACGAAGTAACCTCAACCGATGAGGATTCCGAGCAAAGCGAAACTCAGGAAACCGTAACCGAGCAGAGCGGATACAGCGATCTTCTCAGATAATTTGAACAGGAAGTGAATCAAATGGCAAGAAAAATTGTTTTGGCTTCGGGCAAGGGCGGAGTGGGCAAATCCTCATTGACCGCCGGAATTGCCATTGAGCTTTGCAATATGGGTCAGAGCGTTCTCGTTGTCGATTTTGACATTGGAATGGGCTGCCTTGACCTTATTCTTGCTTCCGACGATACCGGAATTTTCAACTGGGGCGATGTTATTACAGGTTCGTGTGAGCCGACGCAGGCTCTGCGCTCAACCGTCGGTCCGTCTCTTTTGACCGCTCCGACCTTTTTCAGCGACGAATACAACGAAAAAACCGTCAAGGAAATGATTGAAAACTACGACGACAGCTTTGATTATATCCTTATGGACGCTCCCGCAGGGGTCAGCGGCGGATTTCTTCTTGCAGCCGCCTGCGCCGACGAGGGTATAATCGTTTCAACCGCCGACGAGGTTTGCGTTCGAGTCGGTTCATTTGCCGGCGACAAGCTTTCGACCCTCGGCGTCGGTGAAATTAAGCTTATAATAAACCGTTTCAATAAAAAACAAACCACAAAGGGACATTATCTTAACATTGATGAGGTTATTGACGCAACATCGCTTCAGCTCATCGGAGTTGTGCCCGAGGACAATAAAATCTCCTACTGCTCCGTTACCGGCATGAGAATGCTCGATAACTCGAAAGCAAAGGAGGCGTTCAGGCGAATTGCAATGCGCCTTGAGGGCTATAATATCAATCTTAAATTGTGAGGTCACGCAATGAGTGATTTATCAGCAATCGCCGCCATATCCACACCGTTGGGTACCGGCGGCGTTGGAATTATCAGAATATCGGGAAAAAATGCTACCGAAATTGCCGACAGGGTTTTTGTTTCCGTAAACGGGAAAAAGCTCGCCGAATCAAAAGGCTACCGTGCTTATTTCGGCAAAATTTTTGACGGGGAAACTCCCGTTGACGATGTCGTTTGTCTTGTTTTTCGTGCTCCGCACAGCTATACGGGCGAAGACACGGTTGAAATCAACTGCCACGGCGGCGTTGTTCTGATGAAGAAAATTCTCCGCCTTGTTTTGGAGAACGGCGCGCAGGGTGCTGCTCCCGGCGAATTCACGAAAAGAGCGTTCTTGAACGGCAAGCTTGACCTTTCCGAGGCGGAAAGCGTTATGACTCTTATTTCCGCTCAGGGCGAACAAGGCGCAAACGCCGCTTTCAATCAGCTTGAGGGTTCTCTCAGCCGAAAAATAGAAGAAATCAACTCATCTCTCCTTTTTCTTGCGGCGCATATTGCCGCCTGGGTCGATTATCCCGACGATGAGATTGAAGAATTGGGAGAAAATGAACTCTATAACGCCATTAGTAGTGCTAATTTAGAACTATCGGGTTTGTTAAATAATTTTGACAGCGGAATTGCGATAACAAGCGGAATTGAAGCCGCAATCGTCGGGAAACCGAATGTCGGCAAATCTACCCTAATGAACCTTTTAACGGGCTACGATCGCTCCATTGTTACGGAAATTGAGGGCACAACGAGAGATGTTGTTGAAGAAACAATTAACCTCAACGGCTGTATTCTCAGAATTTCGGACACTGCGGGAATGCGTGAAACTGGCGATATTGTTGAAAAGCTCGGCGTTGAACGCAGCAAGAAAAAGCTTGAGCGCGCGGCGATAGTTTTTGCTGTTTTTGACCTTTCAAAGTCCCTTTCCGATGAGGACAAGGAGCTTATTGACGAGTGCAAAAATAAAAATGTTATACCTATTATAAATAAGACCGACCTTGAGCCTTGCCTTGATGTCGATTATATAAAAAATACGCTCGGCTCTCCCCTTTTGATTTCGGCAAAAAACGGCGACGGCTATAATGAGCTTTGCGACCGTGTTGCAGAGATGACAGGAACGAAAAATTTCGACTCAGCATCGGCAATGCTTGTCAACGAACGCCAGCGTATCTGCTGCCAAAAAGCGGTCAATGCCTTAACCGACGCTCTTGACGCTCTGAATATCGGTCTGACCCCCGATGCGATCGGCGTTTGCATTGACGACGCAATAGCCTCATTGCTTGAATTGACGGGACAAAAGGCGAGCGAAGCGGTAGTTGACGAGGTTTTCAGGCAATTCTGCGTAGGAAAATAAAGAAAAGAGAAGTTTTATGGAATATTTTGCAAAAAATTATCAGGTCATAGTCATTGGCGCAGGTCATGCGGGCATTGAAGCCGCCCTTGCTGCCGCCCGTCTCGGCTGTGAAACCTGCGTTTTTACAATAAATCTTGATTGGGTCGGCAATATGGCTTGCAATCCGTCGATCGGCGGAACATCAAAGGGACATCTTGTCCGTGAAATTGACGCTCTCGGCGGCGAAATGGGAAAGGCAGCAGACGCAAACACCCTGCAAAGCAGAATTCTAAATCTCGGCAAAGGTCCTGCCGTTCACAGTCTGCGTGCACAAATTGACCGCCGCCTCTACTCCGACTATATGAAACACGCTCTTGAAATGCAGGATGGACTTGACCTCCGTCAAGCTGAAATTGTTGATATTCAAAGGCTTGACAACGGAAAATGGCAGCTCAAAACCCATCTTGAGGCCGTCTACACTGCCGATTGTGTGATTTTGGCAACAGGAACCTTCCTCAGCGGCAAGGTTTATGTCGGCGATGTTTCTTATGAGAGCGGTCCGGACGGAATGTTTCCTGCAAAAAAGCTCGGCGAAGCTCTCAAACGCATAGGTCTTCCGACCAGACGCTTCAAAACGGGCACTCCGTCACGAGTCAACAAAAAAACTGTCAACTGCGAGGAGCTTGAAATTCAGAACGGTGACGAAAGAATTGTTTCTTTCTCATTCGACAACAAAAGAAAAATTCAAAATAAACTTCCCTGTTATATAACATACACAAACCTTGAAACAAAAGATGTGATTCTGAAAAATTTACACCGCTCCCCTCTTTACAGCGGAAAAATTGACGGCAAAGGTCCTCGCTACTGTCCAAGCATTGAGGATAAAATCGTTCGTTTCGCCGAAAAGGAACGACATCAGATTTTTATTGAACCGTGCGGAGAACACACCGAGGAAATGTACCTCCAAGGTCTTTCCTCCTCTCTGCCGGAAGATGTTCAGCTGAAATTTATCAGAACAATTCCCGGTCTTGAACACGCAGAACTTATGCGAACGGCTTATGCGATCGAATATGACTGCGTTGACCCCCTTGCCCTCAAGTCCGACCTTGAATTTCTCGACTACGACGGACTTTTCGGCGCAGGTCAGTTCAACGGCTCGTCCGGCTATGAGGAGGCCGCAGCGCAGGGTATTGTTGCCGGAATCAATGCTGCAAGAAAAATCAAGGGACAAAAACCGCTTATTTTGGAGCGTTCAGGCTCATATATCGGCACTCTGATTGATGATCTTGTAACAAAAGGTTGCTCCGATCCATACAGAATGATGACTTCACGCTCCGAATATCGACTTTTACTCCGTCAGGACAACGCAGACCGTCGCTTGACTCCTATCGGTCACGAAATCGGACTCATAAGCGATGAACGCTATGCCGCCTTTCTTGAAAAGCTTGCGCTTATTGAAAAGGAAAAGGAACGCACAAAAAAAACTGTTTTCACTCCGACGGAAGCACTGAACAATATACTTGTTTCACGTGAAACATCAAAGGCTGTAACAGGCGTCCGTCTTTGTGATCTGCTCAAAAGACCGCAAATCGGATACGATTGCCTGACTTCGATTGATGTTGACCGACCCGACCTTCCATACGAAATTTTTGAACAGGTTGAAATCGACACAAAATATGAGGGCTATATCAAGCGTCAACAGGCTCAGGTTGATGAAATGCATCGACTTGAGGTGCAGACACTCTCCGACAATATTGATTACAATTCGATTCTCGGTCTGAGGCTCGAGGCAAGGGAAAAACTGACGAAAATCAGACCGCACAGCATCGGTCAGGCTTCAAGAATTTCAGGGGTCAGCCCCTCGGATATATCCGTTTTACTTATCTACCTTGAAAAGGAGCGCAGAAATGATAAATAAACCACTTTTAAAAGAGGAAGCGGCTAAAATCGGCGTTTCACTTGACAAAACTGCGCTTGATAGGCTTGATTTATATGCGGAAATGCTGGTTGAAACAAACAAAACGCTCAATCTGACCGCTATAACAGACCCGGACGAGATTTTATATAAGCATTTTATGGATTCGCTGTCCCTTTTGATCTGCCTTGAATTTAAAGAGAATGCAATGGTAATAGATGTCGGTACGGGAGCTGGCTTTCCCGGTGTTGTGCTGCTGATTGTCCGTCCGGATTTGAAAATTACGCTGCTCGACGGCACAAATAAGCGGCTTCTTTTTATTGAAAATGTTCTTAAAACTCTCGGACTCAGCGCAAATATAGTCCATATGCGTGCGGAACTTGCAGGCAGAGATAAAAATTTTCGTGAGCAGTTCGATATTGTAACGGCAAGAGCGGTTGCTAATCTCAACACTCTAAGCGAATACTGTATGCCTTTTGCAAAAATCGGAGGTTATTTTGCGCCCATGAAATCCGCAAAAACCGATGAAGAAGTGTCAAACGCAAAGAGTGCAATAAAGCTTTTGGGCGGAAAAATCGAGAAAATTAAAGAGCCGAAGATTTATAATTGCGGCGAAAGGTATGTAATTCTAACAAAAAAAATATCGCAAACTCCGCCAAAATATCCACGAGCTTCGGCACAAATATCAAAAAAACCTCTTCTATAATTGAAAATCAGCGTGAAAAACTGCGATTTTCGTCAATGAAAAACATTGGACAACCCTCTTTTGTCGTGTTACAGTATTTTTGTGGTACGACAAGGAGGTTTTTTCTATGCTCAAAAACCAAACCAAATTTAAGAAAAGCAATGAGGTAATTCTTTTGCCGGCAAGGCTGATCCAACCCAACCCGCACCAACCGAGAAAAAGCTTCAACTGGGACGACCTCGAAGGCTTAGCTGAAAGTATTCACTACAACGGATTGTTGCAGCCTATCACCGTCAGAAAAAAAGAAAATGGCAAATTCGAGCTGATTTCAGGTGAAAGACGGTTGAGAGCCTGCAAAATGGCGGGTCTTTCTTCAATTCCGTCTATAATAGTTGATGTTGACGATGAAAAATCAGCAATGCTTGCCGTTATTGAAAATCTGCAAAGGGAAAATCTGCATTTTTTTGAGGAAGCGATGGCGATTGAGCGTTTGATAAAAGGCTTTGGCTTCAGCCAGGAAGAGGTTGCCAAGAAGCTCGGCAAATCGCAGTCGGCTTTGTCAAACAAGCTGAGAATTCTACGGCTTCCGGACGAAATACGCTATAGCGTAATGCTATATGGGCTGACCGAGCGTCATGCACGAGCCTTGCTGCGACTGCCGACGATCGCAATGATGGAACAGGCTCTTGACATGATAGTTGAGCAGGGCTTGACGGTAAACGCATCGGAGCAGCTGATAACCGAGATGCTGAATAAAGAGCCGGAAAAGGAGAAAAAAGGCAAAAAAGTTATGGTTTTTAAGGATGTACGGATTTTTATTAACACGCTGAACCACGCCGTAAACACGATGAGAAAGAGCGGAATAAATGCCTCGGCGACAAAAAATGAAACCGAACAGTACATAGAATATGTTGTAAAAATAAACAAACCCGAGAATGTAAGGTAAACACAACAGCTTGAATTAATAAAAGACGGGGAGACTCGTCTTTTTTGTTTCACGTGAAACAATCGGTATAAAACAAAGATTTTTTTAATTTAACCTTTTCTTTTATATATATTTGTGATATAATCATTCTGTTGCCGATTATCGTTGTGATTTTCGGCGTTCTATGGTGATACGAGGAAGTGAATATATGGCAAAAGTTATAGCGGTGGTAAACCAAAAGGGCGGAGTCGGAAAAACGACATCAACCGTCAATCTTGCGGCGTCCATCGCATACAAAGGGCAAAAAGTCCTTTTGATGGATATTGACCCTCAGGGAAATGCTTCGAGCGGTCTTGGAATCAATAAAAGGGAGCTTGAATTCTCATCTTATAATGTAATAGTCAACTCGTTGCCGATTGAAAAAGCAATGATAAAAACAAAGTTTGATAATCTTTGGGTTCTGCCGTCAAACATGAATCTTGCGGGCGCAGAGCTTGAGCTTGTTGATATGCAGCGGCGAGAAAGCAAAATTAAAAATGCGATTGCACCGATAAAATCCGATTTTGACTTTATTTTTCTTGATTGTCCGCCGTCGCTCGGTCTTATTACGCTCAATGCATTATGTGCGGCAGACACAGTTCTGGTTCCCATTCAGTGCGAATATTATGCGCTTGAGGGTCTTTCGCAGCTGATGTCAACTATTCGCCAGGTTAAAAGGCTCTATAACCCACATATTGATATGGAGGGAGTGCTGCTGACGATGTATGACGGACGGCTCAATTTGACCCAGCAGGTGGTAGGGGAACTGAAACGATTCTTCCCGAAAAAGGTCTATGCAACCGCAATCCCGAGAAATGTCAAGCTTTCCGAAGCACCGAGCTACGGATTGCCGATACATTACTACGACAAAGGCTCGAAAGGCGCAATGGCATACGATGCGCTTGCGGACGAATTTTTAAAGCAAAACGGCAAGGAGGTATCCTAAAATGGCAAAAAAATTAGGCGGATTGGGCAGGGGACTTGACTCCCTTTTTGCCGATAATTCCGTTGAGGAGATAAATCCCTCCGTAAATAAGCTCAGAATAATGGAAATTGAACCTAATCACGACCAACCGAGAAAAGATTTTGACGAAAAAGCCTTGTCTGAGCTTGCCGAAAGCATTGAGCAACACGGAGTTCTTCAACCGCTTGTTGTCCGTCCGCTTGCGAACGGCAGCTATCAGCTTGTTGCGGGCGAAAGACGATGGAGAGCGGCAAGAATCGCCGGTCTGACAGATGTGCCGGTCGTCATAAAGGAGCTTACCGACGAAGAAGTAATTGAAATAGCGATGATTGAGAATCTTCAGCGTGCGGATTTGAATCCGCTTGAAGAAGCCCTCGGATATCGTTATATGATGGACGAGCTTAAAATCACGCAGGAGCAAGCCGCCGAAAAGGTAGGAAAATCCCGTCCTGCGGTCGCAAATGCACTGCGACTTCTCAAGCTTCCGAATGAGATTCGGGATATGGTAAAAGATAATCTTATCTCGCCCGGTCACGCAAGGGCTTTGCTCGGATTTGACAGCGAGGATATGATGCTTCAAACGGCGAAAATGATAATAAAAGAAGATCTTTCCGTTCGTGATGTTGAAAATCTCGTTAAAAAATCAAAGAAAGTGCCCAAGGCGGCAAAACAGGAAAAAAGAGATAAATTTTTCAGCGAGGTTGAGCTTGCATTGGTTGAAAACCTCGGCAGAAAGGTTAAAATAAAAGAAGCAAAGCAGGACGCAGGTGTTCTTGAAATAGAATTTTTTGATAAGGACGACCTTGAAGGTCTTGCGATGAAACTTGAAAATTACGGCAAATAATATATATTGGAGTGGTAAGAATGTTAGATATCAAACTTATTCGTGAAAACCCGGAAGCAGTCAAAGCGGCAATGAAAACAAGAAACAAGGACATGGACGCCGTTGTTGACGAGGTTCTCGCAATCGACGCCGAGCGCAGAGAACTTATGAAAGCAACCGACGCTCTCAAGCAGGAGCAGAATGCTGCAAGCAAAAAAATCCCTCAAATCAAAAAAGAGGGCGGCGACATCTCCGAAATCATGGCGAGAATGAATGAGATCAAGTCGATAATCAAGACCGACAATGCTAAGATCTCCGAGCTTGACGCAAAGCAGAAGTCGCTTGTTTATGAATTTCCGAATGTTCCGAACAAGAGCGTTCCGATCGGTAAGGACGACAGCGAGAATGTTGAGATCCGACGCTGGGGTGAACCGAGAAAGTTCGATTTTGAATACAAGGCACACTGGGATATCGGCGCAGAGCTTGGAATTCTTGACCCCGAAACCGCAGCTAAGGTCACGGGAGCACGCTTCCATTTCTATAAGGGTCTTGGCGCAAAACTCGAAAGAGCCATAATCAACTTTTTCCTCAACACCCATACCGAAAACGGCTACACTGAGGTTCTTCCCCCGTTTCTTGTAAACAGAGCCTCAATGACAGGCACAGGTCAGCTTCCGAAATTTGAGGACGACGCATTCAAGACAACCGACGATCTTTTCCTCATTCCGACAGCCGAAGTTCCGGTAACAAATATGCACAGAGATGAAATTCTCGACGGCAGCAAGCTTCCCATTAAATATTGTGCATATTCCGCTTGTTTCCGTGCGGAGGCAGGCTCGGCAGGCCGTGATACAAGAGGTCTTATCCGTCAGCACCAGTTTAACAAAGTTGAGCTTGTAAAGTTTGTTGACCCCGAAACCTCATATGATGAGCTTGAAAAGCTCACAAACGACGCCGAAAGAGTTCTTCAGCTTCTCGGTCTTCCCTACCGTGTTGTTTGCCTTTCAACTGGCGATATCGGCTTCTCATCGGCAAAGACCTATGATATTGAAGTTTGGATGCCTTCCTACAACAGGTATGTTGAAATTTCCTCATGCTCCAATTTTGAAGACTTCCAGGCTCGCCGTGCGGCTATCAGATTTAAGAAAGATCCCAAGAGCAAGGCTCAGCTTGTTCATACCCTCAACGGTTCGGGCGTAGCTATCGGCAGAACGACCGCCGCAATTCTCGAAAACTATCAGAATGCAGACGGAACGGTTACAATTCCTGAGGTTCTCGTGCCTTACATGGGAACAGATATTATCAAATAAGCGTTTTCGCATTCATACCTGTTGATAATATATCAATTTCACATTGACAAAAAGGATAAAAATGATATAATTATCCTGTAATAAAACAAAGGAGAGTTTTTTATGCCACTTGTAACAACTAAAAAAATGTTTGAAGACGCATACAAGGGCGGCTATGCCGTCGGCGCTTTCAATGTAAACAACATGGAGATCATTCAGGGTATCGTTGCAGCAGGAAAGAAGCTCAACGCTCCTCTTATTCTTCAGGTTTCCAAGGGTGCTCGTGCTTATGCAAATCACCTCTATCTCGTAAAGCTCGTTGAGGCTGCCGTTGAAGAGTCGGGACTTCCGATTGCTCTTCACCTTGACCACGGTCCGGATTTCGAGACTTGTAAGTCATGCATCGACGGCGGATTTACCTCAGTTATGATCGACGGTTCTTCACTTCCCTATGAGGAGAATGTCGCTCTGACAAAAAAGGTTGTTGAGTATGCACACGCTCACGGCGTTGTTGTTGAGGGTGAGCTTGGACAGCTTGCAGGTGTTGAGGACGAAGTAAGCGTTAACGCTGAGGACGCATCATACACAAATCCCGATCAGGTTGAGGATTTCGTAAAGCGCACAGGTGTTGATTCGCTTGCAATCGCTATCGGCACAAGCCATGGCGCATACAAGTTCAAGCCGGGTCAGAAGCCGCAGCTTCGTTTCGATATTCTTGAAGAAGTATCCAAGAGACTTCCGGGCTTCCCGATCGTTCTCCATGGTGCATCTTCGGTTATCCCCGAGTTTGTTGAGGAAATCAACAAGTACGGCGGAAGTATGCCGGACGCTATCGGTATTCCCGAGGATATGCTTCGTCAGGCAGCAACAATGGCAGTTTGCAAGATCAACATCGACTCTGACCTCCGTCTTGCAATGACAGCCGCTATCAGAAAGCATTTTGTTGAGCATCCGAGTGATTTCGATCCTCGCCAGTATCTCAAGCCCGCTCGTGAGGCTATTGAGGGAATGGTTGAGCACAAGATCAACACCGTTCTCGGCTGCGCAGGCAAGGCATAATTAAAGCCTTTTGACCCTAATTGTGCAGTATTACTTTAAATAAAAATTTATCGGCACGGCAAATCGTCGTGTCGATTTTTTTGTTATTATTAACAATTTTTACCCATGTTTTTTATGCATATAACCATATATTTTTTTGTTAAAGTTATTTTATTGACTGTTATCGTCTTTTTTGTTATATTGTATAAGGAGAATGTTCGATAATTAATGTAATACCGCACAATTGGGTGTGCGGATTTCGCAGTAATTCGGAGGTACAGAGAATGAAGAAGCTTTTATCGATTTTTTTAAGTGTTGTGCTTGTTTTTTCAAGCGTAGCCGCTCTTTCATGTCAAGCCTTTGCGGCAAGCGGCGATACCATCGGACAGTATGATTTCACTATTTCAAACCCTTATGAATCAATCAATTGGGACACATGGAAGGCTTATAAGGCTGCTACCCATGTTCACACCGTCAGGAGCGACGGCGATATTGAGCTTGACGAAATGATTGAAAAATATTATTCTCTCGGTTTTCAGGCTCTTGCCCTTACCGACCACGGAACGGTCAACTATTCTTGGACAAAGGATCAGAAGCGTCTTGCAATCTACGGCTATCAATTCGCCAAACACGGCAATGTTGACGAGCTGACCGAGGAAAGATATCAGCAGATAACGACCGGTTCGGACAGGGGCGGCGACGGCATGACGGAAGTTCCACTCGGCATTGAGCTTAACGGTGCTTCAACGGTAAAATGCCATGTTAACAGCTATTATGCGGACTGCGGTCACGGCGACCTTGAGCTTTCTTCAAAGTGGCCGGAGGATGCGGTCAAAAAGAGTCAGGCTGCCGGCGGAATTTGCCATATCAACCATGTCGGCGAATGGACAGAGGGCAGAAATGATATCAACACCTATAATGCCGAATTTGTCAACAAATTTGCAAGCATTTTTCTTAATTATTCCGCTTGCATAGGCATGGAACTTGTGAATACAACAGATAACAGAACCCATAACGACCGTTACCTTTATGATGAAACGCTTAAAATAACAGCTCCTCAGGGCAGAAATATTTGGGGCTTCTGCGAGGACGACGCTCATGATTTCGGCGATGTTGAAAATAACGCTCAGTATTTCGTTATGCCGGAAAACACTCAGGCAAATATCCGCACAAGCATGGAAAACGGAACATTTTTTGCCTGTTCAAAGACTTCAAAAAATGATTGGGAGCTTGGCGACGGATTTGAAGCCGAAGGTCCTTTCCCGATGGTAAGCAAGGTTGCCGTTGACGACGACAAAAATCAAATAAGCATCAATCCGTATAACGCTCACACGGTAAAAATTGTTGCCGACGGAACCGTAATCGGCGAAAAGAGCGTTGAAAAAGATAATGATACAATCACCTTTGACCTCAACGATTATGAGAATCAGATAAATTCATATGTTCGCATATATATTCTCGGCAAGGGCGGCATCTGTTATGTTCAGCCGTTCCTTGTAACAAAAACCGCATATACAAAATGCACCGTTCAATTCAATATTCCATATAACAACACAACCCTTATATTTAAGGATGAGCAGGGAAATATTGTTGAACCGATTAACGATCAGAATTATTTCCGTGTTTTGGCGGGTAATTATTCCTATACGATCACCAAAGACGGCTTTGAAACAAAAATCGGCACGGTTAATGTTACTCAAGCAACCGTTGACGCAGGATTGCAGATAAAAGTTGATATTGAGCTTATCAAAAATTCCGGTCCTCTGTCATTCACAAAGCAAAATGATTTAGTTTACGGATTCAATATTTTGAATGATATCCGCGAGCCTGTCAATCAGTCGATAGGTCTTAAAAATAACACTCATTTTGATATTGACGATTCGTCAAAGCCAAAAACCGGCGACGAAATTCGAGTGGTTGACGACAATTCAGGAAATGTTCTGAAGACTTATACGGTTGTTGTTTTCGGCGATGTTAACGGTGACGGAATTTATGACGGTCGTGACGCAACAATAATTTCACTAATCATAAACGGAATGTTAACTCCGTCTCCGGCAATGAGACTTGCCGCCGACTGCAACCATGACAATGTGATAACCGCCGAGGATCTTGCGATGGTTGAACAGGCGGGATTGTTACTTTCAACCGTTTCACAGGGAGAAAATATTCAAACTTCATCAATTTTTGATGAATACAGCTCAATGATTTTACAAACTATTCCCGAAGAAAAATCCGAGGAAGAAGAAAAACCGGAAATTCAAGAGAAAGAAAAATCAACCTCATTTTTTAAAAAGCTTTTTGAAACTATAATCTCTTTCTTCGGATATCTGTTTGGAATTTTATAAAAAATATTAGGCTAAAATACGATGCATGTGTATTTTAGCCTAAATTTTATGGTTCATCACGGATTTAAGGGGAATGAAACCTAACAGCAGGTAAAGAAATAAACTTAACCAGCAGGAAAAAGAAGTCATCATCCCGATAACCGTAACCAATTCTTTTAGCGACTTTAATTTTGTTGTTAAAGCCTTCAAGCTTTCCGGTACTGATAGGATGCTCAGCATGAGCAATCAGTCCGGGAAGCCGTTTTTCTTTTAGTTCTGCGAATTTTACAAGAGCCGGTATATCACTTTCTTTTGCCGCCTGAAACCACTCAGTCCACCTTTTTTCCGCTGTTGCTCTGTCTGTGAGCTGAAACAGTTCACACATTTCTTCTTTCATAGCATAGCAAACCGCAAGATCATGATGATTTCGCAGTATTTCAGCAAGATTTTCTGTTCTTTGTGGACTCAGCTTATCTCTATTCATAAGAAGAGCCCATCTGGATTTTTTTAGTTTACTGTATTCACGGCTTTCGTTTTTTGAAATTGTTTTGATTTCTCGTCTCTCTTCTTTTGATGTTTCGTTGGTAATAGAATTCAGCATTTCTTTTGAGGCAGTTTTGTGCTTTCTCGCTTCATCTAGTCTGACGACGCCTAATACTTCTTTACCGTATTGAGCCTGCATATGATAACGGTCATAAACAATTTCAGCATAAGGCATTTTTTCCGCTACAAGCTTGTGATAGGACGCATTCATGTCCATCGCTACCGCAATGACTGTTGATAAGGTGTCCCGGTCGATTTCCTCAAAAAACTTTGCAAAATCTTTCAATGTCCTGCCGCTGCCTACCCATAATACATCTCCCGTTTCAAGATCCATGACGCTTGTCGCATAGCTGTGTCCTTTATGTATGGCAAATTCATCTACTGCGAGATATTTTGGACGATAGCTGTCTTCTTTAAGCTTTTGTTGTCTGTCTGCAATCATTGTTTGCATATATTCAATTTGAACTTTCCTGATGGTATCCCAATGTATGCCGCTCAAATTCTGTATGGCTTTTATTGATACCTTGTTTTTCAGCATACCTTTTATCCAAGCGGCTGCTCTTTCTGTAATGCGT
>CAVJDU010000035.1:0-20062 GCA_963648385.1 uncultured Coriobacteriaceae bacterium
AGCAAAATAAACCCCGCCGCACACCGAACATTAACGCTCGGTGTGCAGCGGGGTTGTTCGGAAATATAGTTGTCATGTGAACAATAATAAAATTCATAAACCGAATTTTTATTTTACTGCCAATGCTTTTATGCTTCTGCACTAATAATAACAATATGACAAAAGTTAAAATTTGTTAAAATTTAAAATGAAAAAATCTGATTTTTGTTATTTTTTATTTAAATTCATTTGACTTTACGGGTTTTATTTGTTACAATGTAATGGAAAATATGCTTTGAATAAAAGCGATAAGGAGGAATGCACCTTGACAGATGCAAAAACACTTGCATACATCAACATGTATGCCGTGCTCGGCACACTTGAAAACCTGTGCGAGCTTGACCCGAAGGCAAGCGCCCTTGTAGCTGATATCAAGCCGATTTCCATCGGTTTTGAGGTTAAGGACGGCCCGTCTGCAACGATTACATTCAAAAACGGCAGATGCCGTATGGAGCAGGGCTGCACAGACTGCGACGTTAAGCTTCCGTTCTCGTCATGCGAGAAATTTAACGGTCTTATTGACGGAACGGTTACACCTATTCCTTCAAAAGGTTTCATTCACATCAAATTCCTTTTGAATACATTCACAAAGCTCACCGATATGCTCTCGAACTATATGCGTGCAAGCGATGAGGATCTTAAAGACGAGGAATTCTTCAGAATCAGCACCTCGCTCTTGTTTTACACGATCACCGTTGCCATTTCCCAGATCGGAAACCACGATGAAATCGGTATGTTCTCTGCCGATCATATCATTGACGGCGACATTATGATGTCCATCAAGGGCGGCCCGAAAGCTACAATTCATGCTAAGAACGGCCACCTTGTTACAATCAAAAAGGCTCCCGAAAATCCGCGTGCCGTTATGGAATTCGGCTCAATGCAGCTCGCTAACGACCTTTTCAACGGCAGAGTAAGTGCAATGGCAAAGATCGGTGAGGGTACCATCACAATGAACGGCATGATTAACATGCTCGATAATATGAATCGACTTCTTGACAGAGTCGGTCTCTATCTTGCATAAGGGGGATACGAAAAATGGCAAATTTTAAAGTAAATCAGTACGAGAAGAGCCATGAGTGGTTCGACCGTGCTATCAAAGTAATCCCTTCAGGTGTTTACGGTCATCTCGGCCCGGCTGAAGGTAACTTCATTCCCGTCAGCGCATGGCCTTTCTTCTCGGAGAAGGCTAAGGGCACATACTTCTGGGATGTTGACGGCAACAAGTTCATTGACTATATGTGCGCATACGGTCCGAACATTCTCGGTTACGGCGATCCCGATGTTGACAAGGCTGCTCTTGAGCAGGTTAAGCTCGGCAACTGCGTAACTTCACCGTCCTATAAGATGGTTGAGCTTGCAGAGCTTATGGTTGACACCGTTAATACTGCTGACTGGGCTTTCTTCGCAAAGAACGGTAACGATGTTACCACTCTTGCCATCATGGCTGCCCGTAACGCTACACATAAGAAGAAGATCATCTTCGTAAACGGCTTCTATCATGGCGTTTCCGCTGTTGTTCAGAAGATCGACTATCCGGGCATTCTTCCGGAGGATGTTGCAAACAACCTCTATGTTGACTGGAACGATTTCGACGCACTTGAGAAGCTCGTTGCCGAGAATGACGGTGAAATCGCAGCATTCATCTCGACTCCGTATCTTCACGGTAACTATTTTGATAACCAGCTTCCGGCAGACGGCTACTGGCAGAAGGTTCGTAACCTTTGCACCGAGAAGGGCATCGTACTTATCGTCGATGATGTTCGTGCCGGCTTCCGTCTTGATCTTGCAGGATCTGACCATTACTATGGCTTCGAGGCTGATATGATCTGCTTCTGTAAGGCTATCGCCAACGGCTGGAATGTTTCCTGCCTTTGCGGTAAGGATTTCCTCAAGGACGCTGTTTCAGGAATGTCATATACAGGCTCTTACTGGATGAGCGCAATCCCGTTTGCGGCAGGTATCGCAAACATCACAAAGATGAGAGAGCTTAACCTTCCCTCAATCCTCATGGAAAAGGGCAAGAAGCTCACAGACGGTCTTAAAGAAGCAGGAAAGAACAACGGATTTGACCTTGTTGTTTCCGGTGAACCGTCGCTCTTCTACCTCAGAATTGCCAACGACGACACAATGATGCTCCATCAGGCATGGATCGCAGAGTGCGTCAAGAGAGGCATTTTCTTCGCAGGTCACCACAACCACTTCATTAACTATGCTCTTTCCGATGCTGATATCAAGCATACGATCGAGGTAGCCGACGAGGCATTCAAGGTTGTTAAAAAGGATCATCCTGAGGCTTTTTAAGTTTCAGATAAGATAATCAACCGATTCACAGGCGGTAATCTTTGCCGCCTGTGAAAAACGAATAAAAATAGGGAGGAAAACTCTTATGGCATTGACCAAACAGGAATGGTTGGCTCTTGAGAAGAAAGCTTTCGAGCTTCGTAACCTTTGCCTTGACACTACATATTGGGCAGGCAGCGGTCATATCGGCGGCGGTATGAGCGTTATGGATATGTTGACCATTCTTTACCACAAGTACCTCAACATTAAAAAGGACGATCCGAACTGGGCGGACAGAGACCGTTTTATCCTTTCAAAGGGTCATTCGGGAATCGCTTACGCACCCGTTCTTTGCGACTTCGGTTACAATGATCCCGAACAGCTCAAGACTTTCAACCTTACAAACTCAAAGATGGGTATTCATCTTGACTCAAACAAGGTTGTTGGTGTTGACGCTTCAACGGGTTCTCTCGGTCACGGACTTTCGATCGCACTCGGTACTGCTCTTGCAGCCCGTGTTCTCGGCAAGGATTACAAGACATATTGTATCCTCGGCGACGGCGAGTGTGACGAGGGCTCAAACTGGGAAGCAGCCATGTCAATCAACGCATTCCATGCAACAAATGTTATCTCGTTTGTAGACCGTAACAAGTGCATGATCGACGGTCGCACAGAGGATGTTATGCCTCTTGAGCCTTTTGCCGACAAGTGGCGTGCTTTCGGCTTCCATGTTTTCGACATTGACGGTCACAACATGATGGAGCTTTCGGACGCAATTGACTATGCACTCGGTGAGCCCGACGCTCCCGTAATGATCATTGCCAACACCATCAAGGGTGAGGGTATCGACTTCATGGAGGACGATTATCACTGGCATTACGGTGCAGTTGATGAGGTCAAGTATAAAGAGGCTAAGGAAAGCCTCAAGAAGCACTATGAGAAGCGTATTGCTCGTGTAGAAAAGGAGGCAAAATAATGGCAGGCGGACTTTCATATACAGCTCTTGAATCCACAGAGCTTTCAACAGCGGAAATCTACGGCCAGACACTTGTTGACCTTGGTCGTGAGCATAAGGAAATCGTCGGTCTTTCTGCCGACCTTGCCGGTTCTACAAAGATCGGCGTATTCGGTAAGGAATTCCCGGATCGTTTCTTCAATGTAGGTATTGCCGAGCAGAATATGTTCGGTATGGCAGCAGGTATGGCTAAAGCCGGACTTGTTCCTTTCGTTTCAACTTTCTCAACCTTCGCATCTCTTCGTTCTGCCGATCAGATTCATACCGATATCTGTTACCAGAATGTTAATGCAAAGATCATCGCTACCCATTCGGGTACATCGTTCGGTCAGGCAGGATCAACTCACCACGCTATCTGCGATATGGCAGTTATCCGTTCTTTGCCGAACATCACTCTTATCTGCCCCGCTGACGGTATCGAAACAGCAGAAGCGGTTAAGGCTGCTTACGAAAACTTCGGTCCTTACTATATCCGTATAAACCGCGGTTTTGACCGTACTCTTTACGGTAAAGATTATCCCCGTGAGTATAAGTTCGAGGTTGGCAAGGCAATTGAGGTAAATCCGGGTACAGATATCACGGTTATCGCTTGCGGTTCTTGCGTATTCCAGGCTTACCAGGCAGCTAAGTTCCTCGAAGAAGCTGACGGACTCAAGGTTCGTGTTCTTGATATGCATACTATCAAACCTCTTGACAAGGAAGCTGTTCTCAAGGCAGTTATGGATACTCGCCGTATTATCACTGTTGAGGATCACACCGTTATCGGCGGACTTGGCGGCGCTGTTGCCGAGGTTATGGCAGAGGCCGGTAAGGGTTGCGCATTCACCCGTCTCGGACTTCAGGATAAGTTCGCTCCCATCGGTCTTCACGAGGACATCATGTCAATGCTCGGCATCGACTGCAACGGCATCGTAGCCGCTGTTCGTGAGGCCATGAACAAGGACTTTGAGGAAGACGACAACTGGGACGACGATGTATAATACCGAAAGGAATGATTGATAATGGCAAATGAAGTATTGTTAACCAATAAAATCTTCCTTAACTCTGCATTGCCGTTGCTCAAGGTCATTGCTAACGACGATCCGAAGCTCGCTAAGAAGTTCGAGCACATTCACTGCATCTATCAGGTCAGCTGTTTGGATCCCGATGCCCCCTGCGGCAAATATGCAACGCACTTTACGGTTAATAACGGCGAATGGAAAGTTTGTGCGGATAAAGTTGCTACAAACGCTCACATTGAGCTTGAGTTCAAGTCAATGGAGGCTATGAATGCTTTCTTCAAGGGCAAGATTGCTCCGTCAACTCTCCCGAAGATGAAAGGCGTTGTTAAAAAGCCCGTTGAGTTTGCAGCTTTTATGGCTGTTCTTCTCAAGATGTCGTCGCTTCTTAACATTAAGACTGCTCCGGAGGACGAGGCAACACAGGTTCTTGCCTGCAAATGCTTCTTCTATCTTCTTTCATCCGGCATCAGCCAGCTCAACAAGAACGGTCATGAGGGCGTTCACGATTGGGCAAAGAAGAGCCCCGACCGTGTTTATGCATGGGCGGTTGACGGACATCCCGAGGTTAACGCTTTCCTTCGTGTTAAGGCAGGCAAGACCAGAGCAGGTCGTGGCACATACAAGAGAGCTATGCCTTTCTTCACCATGAGATTTGATTGTCTTGAGAGTGCATTCGGCATTCTTCTTTCAACGGATGATATGCTTGAATCCACAAAGCACGGCAAGCTTATCATGGACGGTGCTCCCGAATTTGGTGCACAGATCGGTGATTTCATGATGCAGGTCGGCGCTTACGCACAGGGTTAAAAGATAATTTAACAATAACAGACCGCTGTTCAGGCAAAATGCCCGGGCAGCGGTTTTTCAAGTCAATGATTAAATCACTGTATATATTCTACACCTCGATTGTGCGGCAGTATCCTAAGTATCGAATATCGGCTGAAGCTGTTCGCCCTTCAGAGCTGACTCAACTGCCGACGGAATGAGCTTGAAATCGGCAACAAGAGAACGGGGCTTCTTTTCAAAATCATCCTGACCAAACGGAACGAGCGTTATATTTCTGTAATTCAGCAGGATACCTATGTTTTTGGCTGCACACGCCAATCCGTCATTTGTCGAAACTGCAATAACAACAGGTCTTCCGTTTCTTAAATGTGATTTTGCCGCCATCGTAACCGAGGTGTCTGTTATTCCGTTAGCAAGCTTGGCGGCTGTATTTCCGGTGCAGGGTGCAATAACCAGCACATCAAGTAGTTTTTTCGGCCCGATCGGCTCGACCTGCGGAATAGTATGCAATATTTCATGCTTGCAAATCAATTCTATCTTGTTTCTGATCTCCTCAGCTTTGCCGAAGCGTGTGTCAGTTTTGTATGCGATCTCCGACATTATCGGAATTATATCATAGTTGAGTTTCCTGAGCATTTCAATTTGCGGAATAACTTCATTGAAGGTGCAGAACGAGCCGCACATGGCAAAGCCTACAACCTTATTCATTCATATCCTCCTTCATTATTTCTATAACCGTATCTGCAATATTTGCGCCGGCACTTGTCGGAGTGAAGCGACCGGGCAAGCTTTCGGCAAGAATGTATTTGAAAATGTATTTATCAATTTCATAAATGTTAAATCCGTAGGGCTTTGACGCAATTTCGATATATAAATTTTTTCTCGACAGTTTTTTCATAGTCTCTTTGTCTAATATATTACAAGGTATCGTGTTGATTATGATGTCATAATCGGCGATTTTTTCACGGAATTCATTTATATTGATAACCTCGGCGTTTTTGTTTTCATAAAGAATCGTTATCGGCGTCTTTCTTGTAACAACGGTGATATTTATTCCGTTTTCCAAAAGAGAGCTGCTTATCGCTTTGCCGCATCTGCCATAGCCGAGTAAGGCGGCATTGAGATCACTCATGTCCCGGTCTGTGTTTTCAAGTATAATTCGCAAAACTCCCTGTGCCGTGAGCCTTGAATTTTTAAAAAGAAACCTTTCGTTATAATAACATCTTCCTTTTTCACCGAACGGATTATTGCTGAGATTTCCGTAAAAAACAAGCTGATTTTTAGAAATTATTTCGTCAAGCTTTTCAACGGTTATCTCTGTCCCTGAAATAAATCCGTTTGAGAGCGTCGGTAATGGCAAAATTATATTTGAATAAAGCGAAATTGCTTCTTTAATGTCGCTGCTCTCGCAGCACAAAGCGTCAAAACCGAGGTTAAAAAGTCTGTTTCGGCAGGCTTGCATTTTTTTGTCATTGCCAATTATAAGAAATTTTTCTGCCTGCATTTTACGGTCATTCCCTTCTTTGAGTTGTGGAAATAAATTTCTGCTTTCACAGTATCATATGATAAAATTTTGTTCGGGTGCTAAAATATTCCGAATTACTATTTATTTTTCGGCTCATATGCATTATAATTAAATCAACAAACGATAATTGCACTCTGTTTTAATAAAAGATGGATTAGGGAGATGATATTCTTGTACGAGATAGATGAATTATTAAAAAAGGTTAAACGAGTCCACTTTATAGGAATCGGCGGATCGGGTATGTGTCCGCTGGCGGAAATTTTACACAAGGAGGGCTATTTGCTTTCCGGCTCGGACAATAACGAAACCGATACCCTTGCGAGGGTTCGCGGACTCGGAATTCCGGTTGTGCTCGGTCAGAAGGCGGAGAATATTGAGGGCGCAGAGCTTATTGTTTATACGGCGGCGATCCTGCCGGATAATCCTGAACTTGTCGCCGCAAAAAATTCGGGAATACCGACTGTTGAGCGTGCTGATTTGCTCGGGGCGATTACGAGGCTCTATTCCGATTGTTACTGCGTTTGCGGCACTCACGGCAAGACGACCGTTTCGTCAATGCTTACGCAAATTATGATTCAGTGCGATAAAGACCCTTCGGCGGTGATTGGTGGAGAGCTTCCCCTTATCCACAGCCACGGCAGGGTAGGAGAGAGCCAAAATATGGTCTGCGAAGCGTGCGAATTCAAGGATCATTTTTTAAAGCTTGATCCCGATATAGCGATTATTCTCAATGTTGACGCCGATCATCTTGAATATTTCAAGAACATCGAAAATATCATCAAATCCTTTAATAAATTTGCGAAAATGGCGAACAAGGCGGTTATTTACAACGGAGACGACGCAAATACGCTCAAAGCTATTGCAGATGTTGGCGGCAAGGATATGATAACTTTCGGACTTGACAAGTCAAATGATTTTTATGCCGAAAATGTTGAAATGGTGAATGCTTTTGCTCATTTTGATGCTTATAAAAATGGTAAAAAAATCGGAAGCGTTAAGCTAAAGATTCCCGGAAAGCACAATGTTACAAATGCGCTCGCTGCTTTTGCAGCGGCGGACTATTGCGGAATTCCTTTCGATAAAGCGATAGCTTCACTTGAACAGTTCGGCGGTGCGTGCAGAAGATTTGAAATTCTTGCAAAACTCAACGGCATAACCTTTGCAGACGATTATGCTCATCACCCGACCGAGCTTAGAGTTACGCTCGAAGCGGCAATGCAGATGAAATACAGAAAGGTTTGGGCGGTTTTTCAACCCTTTACCTATTCGAGAACAAAAAAGCTTATGGACGACTTTGCCGAGGTTCTGCAAATTCCCGATGAGTGCGTTATGACCGAGATCATGGGTTCAAGAGAGGTCAACACCGAGGGCGTTTATACCTCGCAGCTTGCCGCCAAAATCCCCGGCAGCGTATGGTTTAACACCTTTGACGAGGTTGCAGATTATGTGCTTTCTCATGCCCAAAGCGGCGATCTTGTAATTACGCTCGGCTGCGGCGATATTTATAAGGCGGCAAAGCTTATGATAAAAAGGCTTGAAGAAGCCGAATAAGCGGATTTTCAATAAAGGCAATGCCAAATATTTTGTTCGGTCTTGCCTTTATTTTTACATTTTATCTAATTTACATAGAACGACAGCTATTTACATTAAAGCTCTAAAGTATTATAATTAAAACACAAACACTCTTTGAAAGGGGTAGTTATATGAAAACAAATTCGATTTTGGAACAGCTCAACAGCACGCCGATGTATCTTATCTGCGGCGGTATTGTTGCGTTCGTTGCAATTGTCTGCGTCATTTTCCTTGTGCGTGCTTACAAAGCAGGCGTTGCGCTCGGAATGGACACCACAAAGATGAAACGGGTAATCGTCTCAAGCGCAACATTTTCCGTTTTGCCGAGCGTAGGAATTCTTCTGGGCGTTATTGCTCTTTCAGGCAGCCTCGGAATTCCATGGCCATGGCTCAGACTTTCCGTCATCGGTGCGTTGCACTATGAAACCCAGGTTGCTCAGGCAGCCGCTGAGCAGGTAGGAATGTCGAAGCTTTCTGCCGCAGAAATGACTCCGAAAGCCTTTGCGACGATAGCTTTGCTGATGAGCATTTGTATCATGTGGGGCATGATTCTTTCGATTTTCTTCAATAAAAAATATTCCAAAAAGCTCGGTACTGACGGCGGAAATTCAAAGGCCGGCTTCGGAGATCGTGCAATGACTGCAATGTTCATAGGTCTTGTCAGTGCGTATATAGGCAGCTATATCGGTTCATTTGTTTCAGGTAACGGTGGGTTATTCACTTTCAGCGGCGATTGGCTTCCGCTTGCGGTTGCTGCAATTTCCGCACTTGTTATGGCTTTGTTTGTATACCTCGGTGAAAAGAAAAAGCTTGCTTGGGTAGATAATTTTTCGATTGCAGGCAGTATGATAGTCGGTATGGCTTCGGCCGTGATTATTGGCATATTGGTAAAGTAAGGAGGGTGCAGTTATGAATAAAAACTATGACGCTGTATGGGAAAAATACAGCAAAACAACTCATTTTATCGGCAGATTGGTCAGCGCAATTGCTGTAATAATGCTTGTCGGCGCACCTTTCCTCATCGGAAAATATCTCGGTGCATATCCCGACCTCGGCGCAGTAGGCAAAGCGTTTTTCTCCGTCGGACTTGTCTGGACAATTTCAAGCGTTGCCGAATTCTTGATTTACACACCGATGCTCGGCTCGGGCGGCGGTTATCTTGCATTTATAACCGGTAATCTTATTAATATGAAAATTCCCTGTGCCGTTACCGCAAGAGACATGGTCGGCGTTAAGAGCGGAACAAAAGAGAATGAAATAATCTCAACTCTTTCTATCGCCACATCGTCGCTGGTTACCATTCTTGTTCTCGCAATAGGTGTTCTTGCTCTTACACCTCTCCAGCCCGTTCTCCAAAGCCCAACACTTCAGCCTGCGTTTGACAATGTAGTTCCTGCACTTTTCGGCGCAATGGCATATAAATATTACCGTAAAAATATCAGCATTGCTGTTGCTCCGCTTGTTGTAATGAGTGTGCTGTTCATGCTTGTTCCGTCGCTTGTCGGCTCAACGAGTTTTATGATCATTCCGGCAGGCGCAATAGCCATCGGAATATCCTACTTCATTTATAAAAAGGGCAAGGAGGCTTGAAGTTGAAATATTTACTTATTATTCCGGCTGTGATCGTGCTTTTATTGCTGATTGCAGTTATTCGCACACTTCTTATGCCCAAAAAAAAATCAGATTATACCGCAAATGAAGATGAGCAGGAATCGCTTCGTCTTGCCAAAAAGCTTTCGGAAATGGTGAAATACGACACAACCTCTCATGCCAATGTTCATGAGGTTGATAAGTTTCTCGGCTTTCACAAGGTTCTCGAAAAGCTGTTTCCTCTTGTTCACGAGAAGCTTGAAAAGACCGAGATCGACGGAAATTTGCTATTTTACTGGAAAGGTGAAAGCTCCGAAAAGCCAATACTTCTTATGAGCCATCAGGATGTTGTTCCCGCCGAGGGCGAATGGATACATGAGCCTTTTTCCGGCGACATTGAGGACGGAAAAGTTTGGGGCAGGGGATCGGTAGATACCAAATGCACCGTTATGGCTTTCTTTGAGGCGGTTGAAGAACTGCTCAAGGAAGGCTACACTCCGCCGGTTGATGTTTATCTTGCTTCCTCCTGCACCGAAGAATGGGCAGGCGACGGCGCACCGAAAATAGTTAACGAGCTGAAACGCCGCGGAATTGAGCTATTTCTTGTTTGTGATGAGGGCGGCTGTATCATCACCGACCCCATCGGAGGCGTAAACGGTAATTTTGCTATGGTCGGAGTTTTTGAAAAGGGTAAGGCTGATATCAAGTTTACAGCTCACAGTACCGGCGGACATGCAAGTGCGCCGACCAAGAATACCCCAATTGCAAAGCTGGCTTCATTCGTCAATGACATTGAAAAGCACTCGCCGTTCAAAAAGAAGCTTCTCCCTGAGGTTGCAGCAATGTTCACAACGCTTGCACCTTATGCCTCATCATTCGGAATGAGACTTCTTCTCGGCAACATATGGCTTTTCAGACCGTTGATTATTGCCGCCTTGCCAGCAATCAGTGCTCAGGCAGGCGCAATGCTCAGAACGACAATTGCATTCACAACGCAATCCGGCTCAGAGGCTTACAATATCATTCCACAGGAGGCAACGCTCGGCGCAAATATGCGCTTTATCCCGCATCAGGGCGAAAAGGAAAGTCTTGAAATAATCGAAAAGCTTGCCAAGAAGCACGGGCTTGATACCGAGGTCGTACATTCAAATGACTTTACGCCGCCGGTTGACATCAAAGGCGAAGCATTCAAGCTTTTTGAAGGTGTTATTGCCGAGACATTTCCCGGTCTTGCTTCAAGTCCTTATGTTATGACCGGCGCAACTGACGCACAGTTCTATCAGCCGGTTTGTAAGAATTGTATTCGCTTCGCTCCTGTTATTTACGGTCCCGATCAGATGAAGGGTATGCACGGAATAAATGAATGCATAGAATATAACTGTTTGCCCGGTGCGGTTAGATTCTATCAGAATCTCATTAAAGCTCAAGGTAAAAAATAAAGGACGGAGTAGTATATGAGTATTACAAATTGCGAGGATTGCAATAACTTCGTTTATGACGAGGAAAGTGAAACCTACTATTGTGAAATGGAGCTTGATGAGGACGAATATATGAAATTCGTCAGCGCATCATTCTATAACTGTCCATATTACGATCCGTATGATGAATACAAAATCGTAAGAAAGCAAAACTGATACTTTGATTTTGCAGTATTGCAAAAAAAGACCTACGACTGATAATTTTTCAATCGTAGGTCTTAATGTTTGAATTGATCAGATTATGCCGACAAGGTCTGCAATTTTCTCTATAAGAAACTGAACTATTCCGAAAGCATGGGATTGGATAAGCTTTGTAAACTTGTCACCGAGCGGGCTTGTAAAGATCCAAGGCATTTCGGGAATTGCTTTTTCTTTGGCTTCTCTGCCGTCATATTTAAGCTCGAAAGCCTGCGAATATGTAACGCCGCCTTCGCCCATAAGCTCGAAGCGGATATAACAGCCGAGCTGATCTTCATAGTCGTTGAGATCAATCTTCGCATCTGTTGAAATAACCTTGCCGTCGGCGATCCACTTAACTGAGCTGCAATCACGGCTTTCATCAAGGGTAAGCTCAATAGTGTTTTCTTTCTGGTCAACCTTGATGTTCGATACAAGAGGAACTTCGCCCGTGCCCTCGAAGGTAGGTGTTCCGTCGGTATATTTTTGGAATTTGCTGCAAGCAAAGAAATTGCCGACCTGCATGGCTTCCTTTACATTTTCCTCGGTATTCTCGGGAAGAAGGAAATATTCAAAGCTTCTGCCGACATCCGAAACATATTCGCTGTCGTCATCGGCAAAAACAATTATATTCCTGCCTGTCGGGATAACGACCTGAAGAAGCTCGTCCCAAAGCGCTCGGTCGGCTCTTGTAACCGAGTCGGTATTGTTGATGATCTCCATACCGAGGCAGCTCTTATAATCCTTAAAGATATTTGCAAAATAAGATATGTAAAAATCCTGATGTGATCGCTCCGGAAAATTATTGGAATTGACCCAATCACCGACATGGTTAAGGACAGAAAAACCGCCGTAACGCTCAATGGCCGCTGCTGCGGAACGATAGTCGTTTTCATTTCCCCAAACGGCTTGACCATAGTCAGTGAAATAGCCGTTGACATGAGTCTTCGTAACAACAGCCATGTTGATTTCGATGCCCTGCTTGATATCTGTCATGCCTCTGCCGTTTCTGTCCGAACCGGTTGTGATTCTTCGGTAATCCTCATCGCTCATCGGGTCAGCCTTGCGAAAATAATTAAAAATGCCGTTGGTCTGTCTGGGTTTGTTCCAGCCGTAATTGATTACGCCGTGATCTGTCATTGCAAGAATATCATAGTCAAGATCGTAATAAAGCTCAACCATATCTGTAATGCTCAAATCGCCGTCGGAGGCCACGGAGTGAGTGTGTAGATTTGCCTTGTAGTAATCCCAGCTGTCCCAGTCAACACAGTCATACGGATTGACTATGGTGTAGTCGGTTTCACCGACATAGGCGGAAACGAGAGGGGAGGACGCCGTGAACAAAAGGGTAGCGCATGTCAAAACAGATAAGAACTTCTTGAATTTCATACGAATTCTCCTTTGAAATTATTTTATTCTGAACTGAAGAGCTATACCGCCGAATGAAACAACATCGCCGTCATTGACAACGGTAGGCTCTGCAATGCGTTCATTGTGTATATATGTACCTGAGCTTGAATGGGTATCCGTAATGATCCAGCCCTTTTTATGCTTGGATATAACGGCATGGAAACGGGAGACTGAGGCGTAATTCAGCACAATATCGCATGCGCTGCTGCGCCCGATCGAGGTTTCCCAGCTCGTTATAACATATTCCTTGCCGTTCTGCTCGTCATAGAAGTAAGCCGGAGTAACCTTCGGCGCACGGCTCGAAAGCAAATGCTTTATGCCGTATGCCGAAATAATGATGCATATTGCCGGAATTATATATCTGAAAATCTCGTTTAACAGTTCTTTCATTAAACCATCCTTTATCTTCTGAATCCAACACACTAAATTCACTGTATTATTATGAATATATTATAAGGTTTGCACAAAAAAATGTCAACATTTTTTGCTTTAAATGTTATAAATAATATGATATAATTGTAAAAAAACGGAGGTGCTTTGTCAATGAAAATTTCTAAAAAAATTATTTCACTCATTCTTTCCATGACGATGCTCATCGGACTTTTTACCTTTACAACCGGAGCGATAGAAAATCAACAGGAATGGGTAGATAAGAACTGGACGCAGCTTTTGGAATCGAAAGGGTCATTGCTCATGACTCCGGGCGAGGACAATACAAAAATGAATTTCTCGTGGCAATCTTCATTTAAAAGCTGCAAAGCGGAAATCGAGATCGGCGAAAACCGAGATCTGAGCGACGCACGGGAACTTGATGTTAAGAGCAAATTTAATGTTTTTTGCTTCGAGTATACGCATGAAGCAACTGCTTCGGAGCTTGAATCCGACACAACATATTATTACAGATATTATTCCGACAAGGCATGGAGTGATATCTATTCGTTCACGACGGCATCTCAGGACTGCACAAAGGTTCTTTTTGTTTCCGACTGTCAGATAGGTCGCTATCGCAAAGGTACGGACGAGGAAATTCTTCAGCACGATACATACGGCTGGTACAACACCCTTGAACTTGCAACAAAGAATAACGAGGGAATCGATTTCATTGTTTCAACAGGCGATCAGGTCGAGGATTCATATTCTGAAAAGCAATATTCCCTCATGGAATCCGTTCCACAGCTTAGGAATTATCCGATTGCGGCTGCTGTAGGTAACCATGAATTTTATACGACAAATTATTCAAGCCACTACAATAATCCTAACAGAGACACATCGGTTCTTTTTAAAGATCCTGCCGGAAACGGATATTATTTCCTCTATAATGATATTCTTTTCATAGTTCTTGACTCGAATGTTATTGTACCTTCTACACATCGACGAATCATCAAAGCTGCCTGCGAGGCATATCCGGAAGCAAAATGGAAGGTTGTAGCCATGCATCACAGCCCATATAATGCAAACTCGGCAAAATATTTCACGAGCAAGCTTACCCGGACAACGATCACACCCTTCTTTGATGAGTTCGGAATCGATCTTTGCCTGAGCGGTCATGACCATTATTACAGCCGCTCGTATATAGTAAAAAATAACAGTGTAACCGATGATGTTCTCGCAGACGGAATATATACAAATCCCAAGGGAACTCTTTATGTCAGCGCCAATTCGTCCTCCGGCAGCAACTATAACAACATTGATACCGAAAATGTCGGACCGGAATGTGATTTCTGGTTTCAATCGGATACGCCTTGCTATTCGATTCTGGATGTTGCAAACGGTAAGCTCACCGTTACGACATATGAAACAGGGGACAACGGCGTTGTTGATACCGTTTCAATCGTAAAAAAATAAGTAACAGCAAAAAAATCGGGACTGCTTTGTTTAAACAGAGCAGTCCCAAATATCTTCTTTATTCCTTTGCTTCGGAGATTTTTTCAACACAATCCATGCATATTTTTTGACCGTTGAATTCAATCAAATTCTCTGTATCATGGCAGAAAATACAGGAGGGAGCATATTTTTTAATTATGATCTCGTTTCCTCTTGCAAAAATTTCCACCTTGCTGTCATCATTAGCTATATCAAGCTCTTTCCTCAGCTCGACAGGGAGAACAATTCTTCCGACACTGTCAATGTTCCTTACTATTCCGACGCTTTTCAAATAAATCGTCTCCTTTCAAAAAAATTCCGCAATAAAAACAAAGATCCCTTCTCTATCTACATAATACCACTTTTTTGCCATGGTAGTCAACAAATTTAAACAAAAACAAGCAGCCGAAAAATTCAGCTGCTTGTTTTTGTTAATCAAAGATTATTTAACCAAGCCGGTAATGAACTCGATAATCTTCTGAAGGATTGCCTGGAAGTCGATACCTGCAAGAATCTCAGTGATCTTTGCAAGGATAGCGCTAACATCAATCTTCTCAAGAAGTGCATTAAAATCCATAATTATTTTACTCCTTTCGTAGATTCGATAACAATTTAAGTCTGCTATCGTTTTGATTCTATCACATTTTAATCGCTTTGTCAACAGTTATGCTAAAGCGAAAATTTATGCAAAAAAGAAAATTTGTGCGTTGCCTCCTTAAAGATATTACTGCGACACGAAAAAATTTAGCGATATTGTAACAATAATAAAACACACACCAAAAGCTGAAAACGACGCAAAATCAGCATTTTCAGAGCTTTTAATGTGTGTTTGTGTGTGGGTAAAACACCCTTATAATGGTGGAGATGGCGGTAATCGAAACCGCGTCCGAAAATCCATTTCCGCAAATTTCTACGAGCGTAGTTTATCTTTTAAGATTCCCCTCAAAGAACGCCGGTAAACAGGCTTTCTCTTACGGTATCCTTTGGGTCATGATGAATTGCAAGGCTACTCATTCATTCACGTTCACTGCTGATCGACACCCTTATCCGGATCGCAGTTTTTCCGGTAAGGATGGGCCGCACTCAGGCAGCCATTAACTGAGTATTATTGTCGTTTATTTTTATAAACTACGGCTTTTATAGTGGTTCCGCACCACTGCTCGCTTATCACGGTTCAAAATCCCCGTCGAAATCCTTTCATCCCCATGTTTATATATTGTCTAATTTATTGAAATCGTTCTTTCATTGCCCGTTCGATATTTCTTGCGGCATCCTTCTTTGCGGCAACATCACGCTTGTCATATAATTTTTTGCCCTTACAAAGACCGACCTTTACCTTTGCTCTGCCTTTCTTAAAATAAACCGAAAGGGGAACGAGCGAAAGACCATCTTGCTTGACAGTTCCGAAAAGCTTGTTGATCTCTTTCTTGTGCATCAGAAGCTTTCTGACCCTCATGGGGTCACGATTAAATATATTTCCGTGATCATAAGGGCTGATATGCATACCGTTAACATATATTTCACCGTCTACGATATTGCACCATGCGTCTTTAAGATTTATTTTTCCCTGGCGAATAGATTTTATCTCTGTACCGAATAGCTCAATTCCTGCCTCGTATTCTTCAAGAACAAAATAATCGTGGTAGGCTTTTTTGTTCTGAGCTACCGGTTTGTTGTCGTTCTTGTCCATACCACGACCTCCTTTGAATTATTTTGAATAGCCGCCGTTAAAGTTTCGTCTGCGGGTTCTGCTGTATCTTGCTCGCTCGGCTGCCCGGCGTTCTTCTTCCTTTTTCTTTTTGGCGTTATAAACCTTCTTAAAGTCTTTTGCGCCCTTGCCGATACCGGATTTTTTCTTTTCGGTAGTTTTCTTTTTCTTCACAATTCCGTTTTCAATATCCGGATTTTCTTTATAAAGTATAATGCTGCCGCCGATAACCTGTACTACCTGCGATTCAGTCTCTGCCGCTATCTTCTCAGCGATCTCTCTTGGCTTTTCGGGTGCGCTTTCAAGAAGAACCTTGAGCTTTATCAGCTCTCTTGTATTGAAAACCTCGTTCGTTTGAGCAATAACGGCAGGCGTAACACCGCTTTTTCCGACATGGAAAAGGGGTTCAAGTTTGTTCGCCATTCCTCTTAATTCTGCACGCCTTTTGCTTGTCATTTTTTCTTCCATAGTTTACTCCGTAATTATATTTTTAAGCTGCTCTGCCATAAGTCTGAGAGCTTTTCCTCTGTGGCTCATTGCATCCTTTTCTTCGGCTGAAATTTCACCGAACGGTTTTCCGTTTGCCATGAAAATAGGATCGTAGCCGAAGCCGCCGTTACCGTGTCTTTCGGTGAGTATTTCGCCCTTACATTCGCCTCTGACACAAATTATTTTACCGTCGGGAAACGCACAGCAAGCGGCGCAAACAAATTCGGCGGTTCGCTTTTCCTTTGGAACTCCGTCAAGTTTATCGAGAAGCTTATCAATATTCGCTTCATCATCACCGTGAACACCGGAATAACGAGCCGAATAAACACCCGGTTCTCCGTTTAGGTAATCAACACACAAGCCTGAATCATCTGCAATGCATACAAGTCCGCTGTCCTCACAGCCCGCAACAGCCTTGAGCTTTGAATTTTCCTCAAAGGTAGTTCCGGTTTCTTCAACATCACGAAGCTCACAGCCGATATCCTCGGCAGTGACGACAACAATACCGAGAGGGGAAAGTATGCGCTGCAATTCAACCTTCTTTTTGCTATTATGGGTCGCTATCAGCAGTTTCATTCTGCAACTTCCTCCGTCGGGTTTTCTTTTGGATCGTTTTCCATAAACATGTTTTCTTCATCATGTTTGACCTCATTGTCGAAAAGTCCGTCGGCAAAGGCTTTCGGGTTGAACGGCTGAAGGTCGTCAAGCTGTTCACCGACACCTACAAATTTTACCGGAACTTTAAGATCGTTCTTTATAGCCAGCACAACGCCGCCCTTTGCGGTTCCGTCAAGCTTCGTAAGAACAATACCGGTGATCTCACATACATTCTTGAAATCTCTTGCCTGATTAACAGCGTTTTGACCCGTAGTTGCGTCAAGAACAAGCAGGCTTTCACGGTCATTGTAGGGAAGTTCCTTATCGATAATTCTGTAAATTTTTGCAAGCTCGTCCATGAGGTTCTTTTTGTTGTGCAGGCGTCCTGCCGTGTCGCAGATAATTATATCGGCATCTCTGGCGATACCCGCCTGAATTGTGTCATAAACAACGGCGGCGGGATCGGCGCCTTCATGATGCTTGACTATCTCGACTCCGGCACGATTTGCCCATTCTTCAAGCTGATCGATGGCTGCGGCACGGAATGTATCTGCTGCACCGAGTATGACTTTTTTTCCTTGAGATTTGTACATTGCCGCCATCTTACCGATCGTGGTCGTCTTGCCGACGCCGTTAACACCAATAACAAGTATGATCGACGGCATGGTAATAAGCCCCATATCCTCTCCGCCTTCAAGCATGTCGGAAACAATTTCTTTGATTGCTCCCTTGACCTGATAGGACTTCTTGAGATGATTTTTTGAGACATACTCTCTGAGCTTTTCGCATATCTCGGCAGATGTGTTCATTCCGACATCGCCCATGATGAGAATTTCTTCAAGATCGTCATAGAGCTGGTCGGTTATGTCCTCATTCTCGCTGATTGCCTCGTCGATAGCGCCGGACATACTTTCTCTCGTTTTTTTGAGGCCTAAATTGAATTTTTTAAAAATACCGAATGCCATAATTTCCTCCGATCATCGTCCGTCACGGATATTTTTTATAATATTGTCAACAATGCTCCTGATTTTACCGTCCTCGTTATAGCGTTTGGTGAATTTATCAAGGCTGTAAACGATCGTTGAGTGATCTCTGCCGAATTCACGACCGATAAGCTTTGTTGAAAGACCGGTCATTTCTCTGACAATATATATTGCCATTTGACGCATTTCAGTCGTTTGAGCGTTTTGTTTCTTCGAGTAAATATCCGCACTGTCCGCTCCGTAAGTCCTTGCGACCTCCGTGACGATTTTATTTATCGTAACCGGCGTCGGACTGTTATCGACGATAATATCCTTGATAGCAGTCTGAGCCGTCATTATATTGACCGGCATTCCCTGCATTGTAACAAAAGCCTGCATCTTTTTTACTGCACCCTCAAGCTGACGAATATTGTTTTTGAGCTTCTCGGCAATATATTGAACTATATCATCGGGAAGATCAAAGTTAAGAATTTCAGCTTTCCTTTTGATTATCGCCATTCTTGTTTCGAGGTCGGGTGACTGAATATCCGCCATAAGACCCCATTCAAAGCGATTCCGAAGCCTGTCCTCAAGAAGTGAAATTTCTTTCGGCGGTCGATCCGAGGTAAGAACAATTTGATTTCCTGCCTGATACAGCGCATTGAATGTATGGAAAAATTCTTCCTGAGTCGAATCCTTACCTGCAATAAACTGAACATCGTCAACAAGAAGTATATCTGCGCTTCTGTATTTGTCGTGAAACGCTTCCGTACTTTTCTGGCCTATATATTTTACAAGCTCGTTTGTGAAGCTTTCGCCGCGGGTATATACAATGTTTGCTTCCGGATGTGTCAGCTTAACCTGATGCGCAATCGCATTGAGCAGATGAGTTTTGCCCAGACCCGAGTTACCGTGGATAAAGAGGGGATTGTATTTTCCACCCGGATCGTTGGCAACCGCATTTGCGGCGGCATAAGCAAATTTATTTGATGCGCCAACAATGAATGAATCAAAGGTATCCTCGTCGCTGAGCTTATCTTCGTTTTCATCATCTTTGATCGGAGTCGCTTTCTCAATGTCAACGAGAACTATTTCAATGTCAAAGCCGATAACATTCTTAAAAGAAGATTCCAGCTTATCCATAAATCTGCTTTCAACTATTTTACGCTTGAAATCCGAAAGAGCAATAACAACTCGATTGTCGTCAAAGCTCACAAGCTCCATGTCCTTGAACCAAACATTATATATGGATTCAGAAACCTGCTTTTTACATTCTTCTTTTACCATTTCCCAAAGCTCTGCGAATGAATCCATCTCTTTTTTACATCTCCTGTTTGATTTTTACCGAATAAGTATATCACAGGAAACAGCTAAATGCAATGATTAAAATATACAATTATTATATATAAATTCAGAAAAACTTTTTATTAAGGCAATACCGCAAAATTGTGGTGTGCGGAATACACGGTAAGATCTTTCGTCAGGTAGTAAAAAATTTTGTAGTCTTGCTGTTGCAAGTCAAGGAATTTTTATGCAGCATGACGGAAATATATTCAAGCAAGGCGTG
>CAVJDU010000036.1:0-19188 GCA_963648385.1 uncultured Coriobacteriaceae bacterium
AAATGTTATCAACAAAACAGCTTCTATCAACCAGCAGACAGGTAAGGTAAACTGATCTTTCTGCTTAAAAAGCTAAACTGAATCACGGCGGAAATTGGCTGAAGTCGGTTTCCGCCGTGTTCCGTTTTATTTTTTCAAAAGGTGTTGACTTTGTCGGTTGGTTGTGGTATTATACATCAAAAGAAATCTTTAAGAGCGATACAGAGATATCGACAAGGTTTTGAATAATGGACGATGGAGCTTTGACTCTGTGTTTTTGTGCGTCTGAATTTGCGAACCTTGTTGAATGCAGGGTTCTTTTTTATTGCTCGTTCAGGAGGCAATCATGACGGAATACATCTTGAAAAATGCATTGGTCTATACGGATTCGGGATTTCAAAAGCAGGATATATTTGTTTCCGAAGGCCGTGTTCTTTGTGTTTGCTGTAAGCTTTGCGCCGAGTACACAAAGTCCTATGATCTTTCCAATAAACATATTTTTCCCGGTTTCGTAGATGTTCATGTTCATCTTCGAGAGCCGGGTTTTTCTTATAAAGAAACAATTAAAACCGGCTCGTTTGCCGCTGCAAAGAGCGGATACACGACCGTTTGCACAATGCCGAACCTTGACCCCGTTCCCGACAGCACCGAGCACCTTAACGAGCAGCTTGGAATTATCGAAAAAGACGCCTCGATCAATGTTCTGCCATATGGCTCGATCACCGTCGGCAGGAAAGGAACGGAGCTTTCCGATATGAAGTCGCTCGCCGACAGGGTGGTGGCTTTTTCTGATGACGGCAGCGGAATTCAGAGCGAGGAAATGATGCGCCGAGCAATGCTTGAGGCAAAAAAGCTTGACAAAATCATCGTCGCTCACTGCGAGGAGAACAGCCTGCTGGACGGCGGATATATTCACAAGGGCGCATATGCCAAGGCGCACGGACATAAGGGCATCAGCTCCGAGAGCGAGTGGAAGCAGATCGAGCGTGACCTCAGACTTGCCGAGGAAACGGGCTGCAAATATCATGTTTGCCACATTTCGACGAAGGAGAGCGTTGATATAATCCGTAAGGCGAAGCGCAGGGGAGTTGATGTGACCTGCGAAACCGCCCCGCATTATCTTGTCTTTACCGACGCAGATCTCCGTGAGGACGGCAGATTTAAGATGAATCCTCCGCTCAGAAGTGCAGAGGACAGAGAAGCTCTCATCGAGGGCATATGCGACGGAACGATCGATATGATCGCCACCGACCATGCTCCGCACTCCGTCGAGGAAAAGTCCAAAGGACTTAAGGACAGCGCAATGGGAATTGTCGGACTTGAAACCGCTTTCCCGATTCTTTACACAAGGCTCGTTAAGGGCGGAATCATCAGCCTGCACAAGCTCGTGACGCTCATGAGCGTTAAGCCTGCCGAACGATTCGGAATTAAAACCGGGTTTGAGATCAAAGAACCGGCGAATTTTACGGTATATGACCTCAACGAAAAGGAAACGGTAAATCCGGAGAAATTCGCTTCAATGGGCAGAAGTACGCCGTTTGAAGGTATGACGGTTTACGGCAAATGCAAAATGACAGTTTGCACCGGCGAAATCGTTTGGGAGGACGAAGAATGAATCAGGTTATAATGAAGATAATCGGCAACAAAAAAATTGCCGACAGAACATATTTAATGGAGCTTGAGGGTGACACCTCGGCAATAACGAAGCCGGGTCAGTTCGTAAACATAAAGCTTGACGGGTTTTTTCTCCGCCGCCCGATCTCGGTTTGCGACTGCGAGGACGGCAAGCTTTCGATAATTTACAAGGTTGTCGGCAGCGGAACAAAGGATATGTCAAAGCTGCCGGTCGGTACACAGCTTGATATTCTCAGCGGTTTGGGTAACGGCTACGACACATCGAAAAGCGGCGGCAGCCCCGTGCTTATCGGCGGCGGAGTGGGCGTTCCACCTATGTATATGCTTTGTAAGAGGCTTATTGCCGAGGGCAAAAAGGTGACGGTTATACTCGGCTTCAACTGCGAAAAGGAAGTGTTTGGGGTTGAAGAATTCAAGGCTGCGGGCGCAGATGTCTGCGTTGCAACGGCTGACGGCAGCGTCGGAACAAAGGGATTTGTTACCGATGTTCTGAAAAATTTGGATTACACATATTTCTACACCTGCGGTCCTATGCCAATGTTCAAGGCGATTGAAAGCATCGCAAAGACAAGCGGGCAGTACAGCTTTGAGGAACGCATGGGTTGCGGCTTCGGAGCGTGTATGGGCTGCACCTGCAAAACGAAATACGGCAACAAAAGAATCTGCAAGGATGGGCCGGTGCTTGAAAGGGAGGAGATAATATGGTAACAAAAATTGAACTCTGCGGGATTGAGATTGATAATCCTATCATTCCGGCTTCCGGTACTTTTGGCTTCGGCTATGAATTCGCCGAACTTTATGATATAAACATACTCGGCACATTTTCCTTCAAGGGCACTACGAAAGATCCTCGATTCGGCAATCCCACACCGAGGATAGCCGAGTGCACGGCGGGAATGATCAACGCAGTCGGGCTTCAAAATCCGGGCGTCGACAAGGTGATAAGCGATGAACTTCCGAAGCTTAAAAAATGCTTCAATAAGCCCGTCATGGCAAATGTCAGCGGCTTTTCGGTCGAGGATTATGCCTATACCTGCGAGAAGCTCGATAAGCAGGAGCAGGTCGGCTGGCTGGAGGTCAATGTGTCCTGCCCGAATGTGCACGGCGGCGGAATGAGCTTCGGCACAGACCCAAAGGCGGCGGCTGAGGTCACGAAAGCGGTCAAGGCGGTGACAACGAAGCCCGTGATCTTGAAGCTCTCACCGAATGTTACAAATATTGTTGACATAGCAAAGGCTTGCGAGGACGCAGGAGCGGACGGAATCAGCCTTATAAATACAATGCTCGGCATGAGGATCGATCTTCGCCGCAGGAAGCCCGTGATAGCAAATGTGATGGGCGGCTTCTCAGGCCCGGCAATTTTCCCGATAGCCGTCAGAATGGTTTATCAGGTGTCGCAGGCGGTCAAAATCCCCGTTATCGGAATGGGCGGAGTTTCGAGCGCCGATGATGTGCTCGAAATGATGCTTGCCGGCGCAACCGCCGTTGAGGTCGGGGCGGCAAATCTGGTTGATCCGTTTGCCTGCAAAAATATAATAGAGGCTCTGCCGAAAGCGATGGCGGAATATGGAATAAATAATCTTAACAAAATAATAGGAGGTACTCACAATGGGTAAGGATGTAATTGTAGCCTGCGATTTTTCAAGCAGGGAGGAAACAATGGCTTTTCTTGATAACTTCAAGGGCAAAAAGCCGTTTGTTAAAATCGGAATGGAGCTTTTCTATTCCGAAGGACCTGACATCGTAAGGGAGATAAAGGCGAGAGGACACAAGATTTTCCTTGACCTCAAGCTTCACGATATTCCGAACACAGTGAAGAAATCTATGGCTGTGCTCTCAAGGCTCGATGTTGATATGACAAATCTTCACGCAGGCGGAACGGTCGCAATGATGGAGGCGGCAATCGAGGGACTCACCCGACCTGACGGAACAAGACCCTTGCTCATTGCCGTAACTCAGCTCACCTCAACGAGCGAGGAGAGAATGAAAAACGACCTGCTCATTGACGAAAACATGGACAAGGTGGTTATGCACTACGCCCACAATGCCAAACTTGCGGGACTTGACGGCGTTGTTTGCTCACCCTTGGAGGCGGGCAAGGTTCACGAGGTCTGCGGAAGCGGATTCCTCACCGTAACTCCGGGCGTTCGCTTCGCCGACGGCGATAAGGGCGATCAGGTCAGAGTTATGACCCCCGAACAGGCCAAAAAAATCGGCTCGGACTATATAGTAGTCGGACGCCCGATAACTGCGGCGGCTGATCCCGTTGCGGCATATGAAAGATGTATAAACGAATTTGTGGATTAAGGAGCGGATATTATGACAAACATTCAGATTCAGATTGCAAAAGACCTTCTTTCGATCAAGGCGGTTTTCTTCCGCCCCGACGAGCCGTTCACATGGGCAAGCGGCATCAAAAGCCCCGTTTATTGCGACAACAGATTGACCCTCGCATATCCGGAGGTTCGCACCCATGTTGAAGAAGCTCTCGCCGAGACGGTCAAGGTGAATTATCCCGACGCCGAGGCTCTTATGGGTACATCTACCGCAGGCATCGCTCATGCCGCCATCACCGCTCAGATAATGGGACTTCCGATGGGCTATGTTCGCTCCGGCGCAAAGGATCATGGAAGAAAAAATCAGATCGAGGGCAAGCTTGAAAAGGGTCAGAAGGTCGTTGTTGTTGAGGATCTTATCTCAACCGGCGGCAGCGTTATCGAGGTCGTAAATGTTCTCAGAGAAGCCGGAGCGGAGGTTCTCGGCATCGTTTCAATCTTCACCTACGGTATGCAAAAGGGACTTGATCGACTTGCTGCGGCAGAGGTCAAAAACATAAGCCTCACAAATTTTGACGCCATCGCAGAAATTGCGGCTCAGGAAGGATATATCGCACCTACGGATGTGGAAAGGCTGATCGCTTTCAGAAACAATCCGTCCGATGAAGGCTGGATAGGAGGCACAAAATGAGAAGTGTTATAAGTATTCTCGACCTCTCCGTTGAGGAGATCGACGAATTGATTTTACGAGCCAACGACATAATCGCCAACCCCGATAAGTATGCGGAGGTTTGCAGCAGGAAAAAGCTTGCGACCCTCTTTTTTGAGCCGTCAACACGCACAAGGCTCAGCTTCGAGGCGGCAATGTATGAGCTGGGAGGAAATGTTCTCTCAATGGCGGACGCAAAGTCAAGCTCCGCCGTCAAGGGCGAAAGCGTAGCCGATACTGTTAAGGTTATTTCCTGCTATGCCGATATAATTGCCATGCGCCACCCCAAGGAGGGCGCACCCTATGTTGCTTCGCTCAACGCTTCCGTTCCCGTTATCAACGCAGGCGACGGCGGACACAACCACCCTACGCAGACCCTCGCAGACCTCCTCACAATCAGCCGTGAAAAGGGTCATTTTGACAACCTGACTGTCGGATTCTGCGGCGATCTCAAATTCGGCAGAACGGTTCATTCGCTTATCGAGGCTCTTGCCCGATATAACAATGTGAAATTTGTCCTGATCTCTCCCGAGGAATTGAAGCTTCCGAGCTATGTCAAAAACGATGTTATCAGAGCCAATAATCTTGAATACATTCAAACGACCGATCTCGAAAAGGTCATGCCCGAACTTGATGTTCTCTATATGACGCGAGTCCAAAAGGAACGCTTCTTTAACGAGGAGGATTATCTCCGTCTCAAGGACAGCTATATTCTCACTCCCGACAAGCTCACAAACGCAAAGTCCGATCTCTCGATCCTTCACCCTCTGCCTCGTGTCAATGAGATCAGCATTGCGGTCGATAAAGATCCCCGTGCATGTTATTTCAAGCAGGTTCTCAACGGAAAATATATGAGAATGGCACTCATTCTCAAGCTTCTGGAGGTAGAGTTATGAACATAGATTCAATCAAAAACGGCATAGTTATCGACCATATCAAGGCCGGAAAGGGCATGGAGATCTATAATCTTCTTGAGCTTGACAGGCTGGACTGCTCCATCGCCATCATCAAAAATGTAATGTCCCGTAAGCTCGGTAAAAAGGATATCATCAAAATCGACTCAGACTATGATGTCGATCTTGACATTCTCGGCTATGTTGACCCCGGCGTTACCATTGATATCATCAAGGACGGTCGCCTCGTTGACAAGAAAAAGGTATCCCTCCCCAAGCAGCTCAAAAATATCATTAAATGCAAAAATCCCCGCTGCATAACCACAACCGAGCAGGAGCTTCCGCACATTTTCAAGCTTACGGGTGACGGCGAAAAGAAGGTATATCGGTGTATTTACTGCGAAACCAAAGCTGAATAACTTTCTGAGCGGATCTTTTGGCGCAGAAAGCATTTTTCCCGTCTCGGCGTATAAGAATACGCCATCGCCGAGAGAAAATACTTTCTTCATCCAAAATCTCTCGCTCAGAAACGAGCATATTTTTAGTTGAACAAAACATTTTCCCGTCTCGGTGTGTAAGAATACGCCATCGCCGAGAGAAAATACTTTCTTCATCCAAAATCTCTTGTTCAAATAAACATTTTCGTTTCGGCATATAAATGAGTTACGAGATTCAAAAAAGAGATAAAAATAAAGCCATGTTGCGCAATCAAGCGTGGACATGGCTTTATTATTGCTGATTAAAGCGGCTGACGAGCTTTTGCAGCGTTGGTACGCATTTTGAAAGCTTATTTCGCCAAGCCTGCAAAGAGCTTTACATTGTCGAAGCAGCACTTATACTTGCCCTGTTCGACTCCGTGAATGATTTCGCAGACCTTATCGTTATAAGGCGTAGGAACGCCATGCTTGCGGCCGTATTCGCATACAACGCCGTTGATCGCATCGACCTCGCAAAGCCTGCCTTTTTCAAGGTCTTGAAGCATACTTGCCTTGAGAAGTCTGTGCTTTTTGATACAAATCGGAATGAGAGCGAATGAAATTTTCTTCTTGATGCCGTTGCCCTTATAATAAAGCAGCTTAACTATATCCTTGCCCTGAACAGGCTCGATTTTTATGCCTGAAGCGTTTGCGACATCAATACATTCCTTGATTATATTCTGGCAGCAGACTCTTGATTCCTTGTTTTCCGCAGCGTCTCCGAATGTGCCTCCGATTACTGCGGACATACCCGAAAATGCGCTGTTGATGAGAAGCTTTGACCAACGAACGCCCATAAAATTGTCCTCAAGCTCAACGGGGCACATTTTTTCAAGCAGAGCCTTGACCTGCATGAGCTTTTCGTCCTTTTCTCCGTTCATTCTGCCGAGTCCGAACGACATGCTGTCGGGTTCGCTTGTAAGCTCGGATACACCCTTGCCGTGGAGCGTTGCTCCCCATGCGACGGTGCAGCCCATTGTTCTGTCCTCTCCTACGACCTTGGAAACCGAAAGCTCGGGAAGTCCGTTCTGGAGCGTGCAGACAATACAATCGTCGGTCATGTTCTTTTCAAGATTGCGAAGAATATTTTCGTTATCAAGCTGCTTTGTCAGCAGGATTATAAGCTCATATTTTTCGGTCATCTGATCGGGAGTGAGCGCATGGACGGGGACGGTCATGTTGACAGTACCGATGATTTTTGCGCCGTCCTTGTTCATTGCGTCAACATGCTCCTTGTTCCTTGTGATAAGGTCAACATCAACGCCCGCCTTTGAAAGGTATGCGCCGAGAACAGTGCCGAGTGAGCCTGCGCCGTAAATTGCTGTTTTCATTAGATAGTCCTCATTTCTTTAAGGTAGCCGCCGTTTAAATCAGAGAAAAATAACCGGCGAGAAATTTTATTGCCTTAAATATCGGACAGACCGAAATCTGTCCGATACATTATGATTTTATATTCTTGCTACGCCAGAATCACGAGCTGCCTGTGCAACCGCCGCCGCAACGGTTTTGCCGACACGGGGATCGAATGCTTTCGGAATAATGTAATCTGCGGAAAGCTCCTCGTCGGAAACAAGACTTGCAAGCGCCTTTGCCGCTGCGATCTTCATTTCCTCGTTGATGTCGCTTGCACGAACATCAAGAGCGCCTCGGAAAATTCCCGGGAATGCGAGAACGTTGTTGATCTGGTTCGGGAAGTCGCTTCTGCCCGTTCCGACAACCGCTGCGCCTGCCGCCTTGGCAAGGTCGGGCATGATCTCGGGAACGGGGTTCGCCATGGCGAGAACGATCGGATCTTTTGCCATTGACTTTATCATATCCTCGGTAACAACGCCGGGAGCGGAAACGCCGATGAAGATATCTGCGCCATTCATCGCATCGGCAAGCGAGCCTCTGAGGTGGTTCTTGTTTGTGAAGTTTGCGATATCCTGCTTAGCCGGCTTGAGGTCGTCGCCGTCGCAGATTATACCCTTACGGTCGCACATGATGATGTTGCCCATACCCATGCTTGTGAAAAGCTTTGCTATTGCAACGCCTGCCGCACCTGCGCCGTTGAATACCGCCGTGCAGTCCTCGATCTTCTTGCCGACGAGCTTCAAAGCGTTGATAATACCTGCCGAGCAGATAACCGCTGTGCCGTGCTGGTCGTCGTGGAAGATGGGAATATCGGCTTTCTCCTTGAGCTTTCTTTCGATCTCGAAGCATCTCGGAGCGGCGATATCCTCAAGGTTGATTCCGCCGAAGCTGCCGCAAAGCAGAGCAACGGTGTTTACGAACTCGTCAACATCCTGTGTTCTGATACAAAGCGGGAAAGCGTCAACGCCGCCGAACTCCTTGAAAAGAACGCATTTGCCTTCCATAACGGGCATACCTGCCTCGGGACCTATATTGCCGAGTCCGAGAACAGCCGAGCCGTCGGTGATAACGGCAACGAGGTTTGAACGGCGTGTAAGCTCATAGCTCTTGTTGATATCCTTCTGAATTTCAAGGCAGGGCTGAGCGACGCCGGGTGTGTACGCAAGGGAAAGAGCGTCCTTATTGTCAACCTTTGCTCTTGCAACTACTTCTATTTTACCCTTCCACTCGTAATGAAGTCTCAGGGATTCTTTTGCATAATCCATTGTAATTGTCCTCCGATAGTATCAGTTTATTTCTCCCACGGGAATACATAGTCAAGCTTGAGGTCGTCACGAACCTTGTTCATTTCTGCCTGAACCGATTCATTGATCGGCACGCCGGAATCTTTCCTCTCAAGCCAAACATTCCATTCTTTCTCGCCTGCCGAGAAGATATGGTCATGACCCGGAGCTTTCTTGGAATTGCGCACGGAGCGAATGATTTCGCCCGCCTTTTTCCTTGTCTGCTCCTCGCCGAGGAAGTGATCCGTATCAATTGCGATGAAGAAATGACCGAGATGATAAGGAACAAGGTTGCCGTTTTCGTCTTTGCCGTCAAGAGCCTTGCCGTAGTTACCGTCCTGGAGAGCAGCCGAAAGAAGCTCGATAACCATAGCGTAGCCATAGCCCTTATATCCGCCGAGAGCCTCGCCGATACCACCGAGGGTTGTCAAAGCCGCTGTGCCGTTGCGGATCTTCTTGAGAGCCTCGCCTGCGTCGCCTTCAACGGGGTTGCCATCGATGTCAATAACAGTACCCGGGTGAACAGGCTCGTCGATTCTTGCATAATACTCGATCTTGCCGTTCTGCGTGATCGAGGTTGCACAGTCGATTACGAAATTGAAATCCTCATCTGTCGGAATGCCGACTGTGAGCGGATTTGTTCCGAACATACCCTCAACGCCGAATGTCGGAGCGACAGACGGACGGGCGTTTGTACCCGTGATGCCGATGCAGCCTGCTTTTGCAGCCATTGACGCATAGTAACCGGCGATGCCGTAATGGCAGGAATTGCGTACAGCAACCATGCCCATTCCGTATTCCTTAGCCTTTTTGATCGCCATTTCCATCGACTTGTAGCCGATGACCTGACCCATACCGTCGTGACCGTCAACAACTGCCGTGGTCGGAGTTTCCTTAACAATTTCAAAATTCGTGACGGGATTCTGAATACCCGCATTGATTCTGTCGATATAAATCGGCTTAAATCTGTTGCAGCCGTGGGATTCGATTCCTCGTCTGTCGGATTCAAGGATAACATCAACAACGATCTCGCAGTCCTCAGCCGGAACGCCTACGCCCTTGAACGCATCGACCATAAAATCATGCAGTGTTTTCCAATCGCATACAACCTTGCCCATAATAATACCTCCTAAGTTAAGGCAATACCGCATAGGCTGCGGCACATGCCTTGTTTGAATAAACAATTTATGTAACCGATGAAATCAGGGGTTACTTATTTATAAATTTAAGATTGATTTTATCAATCAAAATCGTCCTCTTGCGCCCATTTGAGCGAACGCTCGACGGCACGCTTCCAATCCTCGCAGAGCTTGTCCCTGACCTTTTTGTCCATCTTAGGAATGAATACCTTTTCAACCTCACGGTTCTTTTCGATCTCCTCCGGAGTTTTCCACATTCCGACGCAAAGACCGGCAAGATATGCCGCACCGAGAGCGGTGGTTTCAACCGTCTTTGGCCTGTTGACAACGGTTCTGATGAGATCCGCCTGGATCTGCATCATGATATTGCTGACGCTTGCGCCGCCGTCAACCCGAAGCTCGGAGAGAATGATGTTTGAATCCTTCGTCATGGCTCTGAGAAGGTCGGTCATCTGAAAGCATATTGACTCAAGCACCGCACGGCAGAAGTGCGCACGGTTGACGCCTCTCGTCAAGCCGACGATAGTTCCTCTTGCGTACATATCCCAGTACGGAGCACCCAAGCCCGTGAATGCCGGAACAAGGAACATTCCGTTGGCGTTTTCAACGCTTTCGGCAAGCTCGTCAACACGGGGAGCGGTGTCTACCATGTGAAGCTCGTCCCTGAGCCACTTGATGACCGAGCCTGCGTTAAATGCGCTGCCTTCGATTGAATATGTGGTCTTGCCGTTGATGCTCCACGCAACGCCGGTAAGAAGATTGTTTTCCGAACGGACTCTTTTTTCGCCCGTATTCATCAGCAGGAAGCAGCCCGTGCCGTAGGTGTTCTTCGCCTGACCGGGATTGAAGCAAGCTTGACCAAACAGTGCGGCGGGCTGGTCGCCGATAGCGCCGCAGATGGGCACTCCCTCCAGCTCCTCGATACCGATAATTCCGGGAGCGACGGTGCCGTAGATCTTGCTCGATTCGACAGGCTCGGGCAGCATACACATGGGTACGCCTAATTTTTCGCAAAGGAATTCGTCCCACTTGAGCTTGTCAACATCAAAAAGCATCGTTCTTGAAGCGTTGGAATAGTCGGTAACATGAACCTTTCCGCCGGTCAGATTCCATATAAGCCATGTTTCGACCGTGCCGAAAAGAAGCTCGCCGTTCTCGGCTCTTTCTCTTGCTCCTTCAACATTGTCGAGAATCCACTTGATTTTTGTGCCGGAAAAATAGGCGTCGATAAGAAGACCCGTATGTTCACGGATATAGTCGCCGAGTCCCTCCTCCTTGAGCTGTTCGCACAGCTCGGCGGTACGGCGGCACTGCCATACGATAGCGTTGTATATCGGTTTTCCGGTCTGCTTGTCCCAAATAATCGTGGTTTCACGCTGATTTGTTATACCTATGCCCGCAATTTTTTTAACATCAAAATCGCCTGAATTGATAACGGTTGAGATCGAATGCATCTGACTGTAAAGAATATCCATCGGGTCATGCTCTACCCAGCCGGATTTCGGATAGATCTGGTCAAATTCATTCTGCGCCTTGGAAACAATGCGTCCGCGCTTGTCAAATACTATTGCACGGGAACTCGTTGTTCCCTGGTCAAGAGCTAAAACATACATGAAATTTTCCTCCCTGAATCCGAGTAATCGCTGATTTGATCGGCGCTTACCTGATTAAAATTATTGTACCCTATTTATTCTGAAAAGTCAACACCGATTATCCTTTATGAGAGCGATTTAATGTATAATTTCAACAAAAAATCAGCCGATTTTCTTTGTCACCAACCGTGCTTTTTCTCATACAATGTTAGTGTAAGACGAAAGGAGGTCGGAAACATGGGTTGCTGCAATAACTGGATCCTTATTCTCGTAATCATCCTCTTATGCTCAGAGTGCGGTTGCGGCTGCGGAAACAACAACGGTACATCGTTCCTTAACAACAACGGCTGTGGTTGCTGACATCGGCTGAGAGGGACGCCTGCGGACATCTGACCGCAGGCGTTGCCTTATATCCGGATTTAAGACAACACCGCTCACACCAATCGTGCGGCATTGCCTTAACCGGCGCACGGGAGAAAATTGATTACAAAACTGACAAATTGTTAAATTTTTAATTTGTGCCGTTTCTATTGAATTTGCTGTTTTTTCATAGTATAATACATCAGTATAGAAAGATAAAATAACCGGCATTGCCCTAAAGGTGGATCACATGAAAAACGGTGCAAAAAAGAAGCTGAACAAAAAATCGCTCATTGCGATCATACTTTGCGCCGCCATTGTTTTCGGCATTGTTTCGTATGATTTTATAAGCGGCAGAAGCTCCTGCGAAAGGACGAGCGTCGCCATGGGTACGGTCATAACGGTCAAGCTTTTCGGCTTCGGTGCTGAAAATGACCTTGACAGGATAGATAACGAAATAAGCGGCCTTGAAAACTCCGTCCTCAGCTGGAGAAAGCAAGGCTCGGATATTTACAGGATCAACGAGGACGCCGGTACTTCCGTTTCCGTTTCGCCCGATACGGTTGAAATTATCGGTCAATGCATTGATATTTCCGATGACTGTGACGGTGTTTTTGATATAACTGTCGGCAATATTACAAAGCTGTGGGACTTCGGCGGTGACGATCAGCGTCTTCCCTCCGATGAAGAAATCAAGACGGCACTCGCCGATGTCGGCTACAAAAATGTTTCGATTTCGGGCAATGCGGTGCAGATAAAAAAGGGACAGTCGCTTGACCTCGGCGCAGTCGGCAAGGGCTTCACCTGCGACAAAATAAAGAATCTTCTCGACAAGGGCAGAACGAAATCGGCTGTCGTTTCGATCGGAGGCAGTCTGCTTATCTACGGCAACAGAACATTCTCCGTCGGCATCGTCAATCCGGATAACGACAAGCAGTCGATGGGTACGCTGAAACTCAAGAACACCTGCGTTTCGACCTCCGGCAGCTACGAAAAATACTTTGAGCAGGACGGCAAGCGTTACCATCACATACTCAACGCAACGACGGGCTACCCTGCGACGAGCGAATTCAAAAGCGTTACCGTGGTCTGCGAATCGGGGATCGTCAGCGACGCTCTCTCAACGGTCTGCTTTATAGTCGGCTATCGCAAAAGCATTGAAATTCTCGAGAAATACGATGCCGAAGCGGTGTTTATATTCAACAACAATGCGGTCAAGGTCACCGACGGTCTTTCCGGTGATTTCACGGTAACCGACGACAGCTATACTCTTGACAAATGAAGCTATTCAAACGGACGGATTTAATTATAATACTTGCCGTGCTCTTTGCGGCGGCGATGATATCAATTCCGAGATTTCTCGATTTGGACAGGCTGACCGCAGAAATATATGTTGACGGTAAGCTTGAGGAAACGATCGACCTTTCGGCGGTTGAGGAGGAATACAAAATCAGTCCGAGCGTTGAGCCGAAGCTTGAAATAACCGTCAATAAAGATGAGATATATTTTTCGCACGCCGAATGTAAGGACAAGCTTTGCGTTAAAAGCGGAAAGTTGACTTCGGGCGGCGAAACGGCGGCGTGCTTGCCGGCGAGGGTCGTTATCTCGGTCAAATCGAACAAAAACAAAACAGATATAATGACTTATTGATATGAAAGAAAAAAATCTGACAAGAAAAATAGCCGTGACGGGCGTAATGTGTGCGCTTGCGCTTGCACTTTCCTACCTCGAAACGCTCATTCCGGCTTATCCCGGCTTCCCTCCGGGAGCGAAACCCGGACTTTCCAATATCGTTACAATGTTCATGGCGAGCTGCGCAGGGTCGGGATACGCATTCTTTATAACGGTTATCAAGGGGCTTTTTGCCGGGGTTACAAGAGGAGCGACGGCAATGCTGATGAGCCTTTCGGGCGGAATTCTCAGCACTGTGGCGGCGTGCCTGCTTTTCAGATTTTCAAGGAATAAATTAGGATATATCGGCATCGGAATAATCTGTGCCGTTTGTCACAATATCGGTCAGCTTGCGGCGGCGTGTATCATTTCGGGTACGGCTTCGCTCGTTGTCGGCTACGGACCGTTATTGTTAATATTTGCGATCGTGACGGGCTTCCTTACCGGCACGATTCTCAAAGCGGTTATGCCTTCACTGGAAAAAATCGCAAAAATTCAGTGACTGCCGATAATTCGGATATGATTTGATCGGCGGTTGATTTAAAATCAAATGGGATTTTCCCATACAGCAAAGGGGTTGAATAAAATGGGTAAAATTCATGTGGCCGGGGTCATCTCGGCAGTTAAGAAGGTTCGTGGTGGAGTCAAGGTTGACCACCACAAGAACACAGCCGACTGCGAAGTGGTGCGTATCCCCGTCCCGAAGCAGGTGGTTTTGCCTATGCAGCAGCACATCGGCGCTCCGTGCACACCGACGGTTAAGGTCGGCGACAGCGTTGCGGTCGGTCAGGTGATCGGCGACAGCGACAAATTCGTCAGCGCACCGATTCACGCAACAATTTCGGGTACGGTAAGTTCAATCGGAGATGTTAAGCTCCCGAACGGAACTACGGTTCAGGGCGTTACGATCGAATCCGACGGTGAGATGAGGCTTTACGAGGGACTCAAAGCCCCCGAGGTCAACACAAAGGAGGAGCTTTGCAAGGCAGTCAGAGCCTCCGGACTTGTCGGTCTTGGCGGCGCAGGCTTCCCGACCCATGTCAAACTCAATGTTCCGGCGGATAAGAATATCGACACTCTTATCATCAACGCTGCCGAATGTGAGCCGTACATAACCGTTGACTACCGTGAGTGCATTGAAAATTCGTGGGATATCTGTTCGGGTATCAAAACGGTAAAAGAGTTTCTCAATATCCCGAATGTTGTTATCGCAGTTGAGGACAACAAGCCTGACGCTTTTGAGATACTTCATCAAATCGTGGATAAGGAAGCCGGAGCGGACAGCTCGATTAAAATCATGCAGCTCAAGTCTATCTACCCTCAGGGTGCGGAAAAAATGATGGTTCAGTCCGCAACCGGTCGGCAGGTTCCTCCCGGAAAGCTTCCGGCGGATGTAGGCTGCATTGTTATGAATGTTACCTCAATCGCATTCATTGCCCGCTATCTCAAAACTGGTAAGCCGCTCGTCAGCCGTTCATTGACCGTTGACGGTATGGCTGTAGCCGAGCCGAAAAATGTTAGAGTTCCGATCGGCACAAGCTTTGCCGATGTTGTTGAGTTCTGCGGCGGATTTAAAGAAGATCCCGTCAAAATAATTGCCGGCGGCCCGATGATGGGTATGGCGCTTACGGATATAAACTATCCGATTTCAAAAAGTAACAACGCTTTGCTTGCCTTCTCGGCTAAGGACGCAAAGATTTTTAAAGAGACGGATTGTATTCGCTGCGGTCGCTGTGCCGCCGCCTGTCCGCTCAGTCTTGCACCGACAAAGGTTATTCGAGATTCAAAGACAAAGGATGTTGACTCGCTTGTCAAGGACGGCGTTATGGTCTGCATGGAGTGCGGCAGCTGCGCATATTCATGTCCGGCGAAAAAGCCGCTTGTTCAGCATATGAGACTCGCAAAATCAATTGTCAGAGAGGCAGGTGCAAAGAAATGACATTAAAAAATAAGCTCGTCGTCAGCGCATCGCCCCATGATCGCAGTCCGAGGACTGTCAGGAGTCTGATGCTTGATGTTATTATTGCGCTTATCCCTGCGCTTATCGCTTCGGTCATTTTCTACGGTCCGAGAGCGCTGCTCATTGAATGCGTCAGCGTTGCGACCTGCGTAATATTTGAGTATATCACCAGAATCGTATTCAAGCGCAGCCAGTCCATCGGCGACCTGAGCGCAGTTATTACAGGACTTTTGCTTGCATTCAACCTGCCGGTATCCATTCCGCTTTGGATGGTAGTTATCGGTTCGCTGATTGCAATAGTTGTTGTAAAGCAATTCTTCGGCGGCATCGGTCAGAACTTCGTCAATCCGGCTCTTGCGGGACGAATCGTTCTTTTGACCTCGTTCCCGGTCGCAATGTCAACATGGACTCAGCCGCTGACATGGACAATGTCCGAGCTTGACGGCATTACCTCGGCTTCTCCGCTCTCGTCTATTCACGAGATGGCTTCGGGCGGAGCGACTCCCGATGTTTCGCTCGTGGAGATGCTTATCGGCTGGCGTGCCGGCTGCCTCGGCGAAACCTGCGCCGTTGCGCTTATTCTCGGCGGTATCTATCTTGTTGTTCGTAAGGTTATTTCTCCGGCTATCCCGCTTTCATATATCGGTACGGTTGCCGCTATCATGCTTATCGCAGGCAAGGGCGATTTCCGTTTCGTTGCTTATGAGCTTCTCGGCGGCGGACTTATGCTCGGCGCAATATTTATGGCGACGGATTATACAACATCGCCGATCACCTTTAAGGGCAAGATAATTTTCGGCATCGGCTGCGGACTTATCACGGCGGTTATACGAATTTTCGGCAATCTTCCCGAGGGCGTTTCCTATTCTATCCTTCTTATGAACATTCTTGTTCCGCTGATTGAAAAGGTCACCCTTCCCAAGCCGTTCGGCACTCCAAAGAAAGAAAAAAAGGAGGCTGAGGCAAAATGAAAAAGCAAATCATGATCCCCACGGTCGCACTTTTTATCATCTGCCTTATCGCAACAACGCTGCTTGCGCTGGCTAACAATGTGACCGCTCCGATAATCGAAAAGAACTCGGCAGAATCCGAGGCTCAGTCCCGAATGGAGGTTCTTACGCAGGCTAAGAGCTTCGAGGATAAAACTCTCGACGGAATCAGCTATGCTGTCGGACTTGACGACGGCAATCGGCAGGTCGGCATGGTTTTCACAACCACATCAAAGAGCTACGGCGGCGACCTTGTCGTTATGACGGGCGTTGACAACGAGGGCAAGGTCACCGGAATTCAGATCCTCACCATCAGCGACACCGCCGGCCTCGGTATGAAGGCTCAGACCGATTCCTTCAAAGATCAGTTTAAGGGTCTTGTTAACGGAATCAAGGTTGCAAAGAACAGCGCTGACCACGACAATAACGAGATCCTCGCCCTCACCGGCGCAACGATCACATCAAACGCTGTAACGACGGCGGTCAACGAGGCTCTTGCAAACTACCAAACCATTACAGAAAACGGAGGTGCTGACTGATGGCTGAAAAGAAATCCTTAGGTAAGGAGCTTACCAAGGGCTTTATCATCGAAAACCCGGTTCTTCGCCTTGTGCTCGGCACTTGCCCCACTCTTGCAACAACGACCTCTGTTTCGAGTGCGATAGGCATGGGCGTTTCGGCGTCGATAGTTCTCATTTGCTCAAATATTGCAATCTCGGCATTGAGAAAGGTCATTCCGCAGAAGGTTCGTATCCCTGCTTATATCGTTATTATCGCTTCGTTCGTTACGATCGTTCAGATGCTTGTCAAGGCTTTTGTTCCGGTGCTCAACGAGCAGCTCGGCGTCTACCTTCCGCTTATTGTTGTTAACTGTATCATTCTCGGCAGAGCGGAGGCGTTTGCAAGCAAGAACGGCGTGCTCGCTTCGGCGGTTGACGGACTCGGAATGGGTATCGGCTTCACCGGCGCACTCTTTACAATGAGTACGATCCGTGAGATTCTCGGCGCAGGTACTTTCCTCAACGGAATCAGCGACCTCATCGGAGGCAGCTTCAACGGCTTCTCCATTCCTTTCCTCAACGAAAACCCGATGCTTATATTCATTCTCGCACCCGGCGGATTCTTTGTGTTCGGCATGGTAATGGCTCTTGCAAACAAGATCGCCGAATCGAGAGGTAAGCCCAAGGCTACGCTTCACGGTTGCGAAAACTGCCCGATGGCAAAGTCCTGCTCTGTCAGAGACTCCGGCGAAGGCTGCAATGAAAAAAAGGAGGCTGAAGCATAATGGAAATGACAAAAGGCCTTCTGAGCATTTTGCTCACAATGATTCTTACGCAAAACTTTGTTCTTTCAAGATTCCTCGGTATCTGCCCGTTCCTCGGCGTTTCAAAGAAGCTGAACACGGCGGTCGGAATGTCGCTTGCCGTTATCTTCGTTATGGCTCTTTCAACGGCGGTTACATACCCGATAAACAAGTATCTTCTTGTTGCCAATAATCTTGAATATCTTCAAACGATAGTGTTCATTCTTGTTATTGCCGCTCTCGTTCAGATGGTTGAGATCATTCTCAAAAAGTATATGTCGGCTCTTTACAATGCGCTCGGTATTTATCTTCCGCTTATCACAACGAACTGCGCCGTTCTCGGTGTTGTTACGCTCAATGTTGATAACGGCTACAATTTTATGCAGTCGCTCATCTGCGCTATCGGCGGCGGCGTAGGCTTCATGATCGCAATGATCATGTTCGCTGGCGTTCGTTCAAGGCTCGAATCCTGCGACATTCCGAAATTCCTTAAAGGTCTGCCCATCACACTTGTTGCAGCTTCGCTTGTTTCGCTTTCATTTTTAGGCTTTGCAGGCGTTGTTGACAAGATTTTTGCATAAGGGGGCGTTAACATGAATTCTATTGTTTTGGCAATTATCATCGTTTCCGTCATCGGACTTATTGCAGGTCTTGGACTTGCGGTCGCATCTGTGGTAATGGCTGTACCCGTTGATAAAAAGGCGGAGGCTATTCGTGAATGTTTGCCCGGCGCAAACTGCGGCGCTTGCGGCTTCTCCGGCTGTGACGGCTATGCGGCGGCTCTTTCAAAGGGTATCACGACCAACACGGCTCTCTGTGCACCCGGCGGTAGCGAGGCTTCAAAGGCCATCGCCGAGGTTACGGGACTTTCGGCCGGCTCGGTCGTTCCGATGTCGGCGGTCGTTATGTGCCGCGGCTTCTGTGGCAAGGCGGAAACCAAGATGGAATATAACGGCGTCAGCTCATGCGAAATGGCAAAGCAGCTTTTCGGCGGCCCGAAGGAGTGCTCCTACGGCTGCATCGGCCTCGGAGATTGTATGAATGTTTGCCAGTATGACGCAATTCGTATCTGCGACGGCGTTGCAAGAATTGACCCGTCAATGTGCAAGGCGTGTAAGCAGTGCCTTAAAACCTGCCCGAATCATGTCATTAAGATGATGCCCAAGCATGAGGCGAAGGCGGCAAACCTTTGCATAAATCACAACAAGGGCGCAATCACCCGCAAGGAGTGTTCAAACGGCTGTATCGGCTGTATGAAGTGCGTCAAGGCGTGCGAATTCGGAGCAGTTGAGGTCAAGGACTTCTGCGCTAAGGTTGATTACAATAAGTGTACAGGCTGCGGTAAATGCGCCGAAGCCTGCCCGGTTAAGTGCATTAACCTTCTCACACTCAATTAACAAAATAATAAAATAACAAAACCCTCCGACAACGCTTTTTCCGCCATCGGAGGGTTTTTGATAAAATAAAGCACTATCCGTGTGAGTCATGATGGATTTTAGATGAGGTTTACTGAAGAATCGCAGAATTTATTTACGCAGGCCTAAAATCCAACATCAAAAGAACCGAACCA
>CAVJDU010000037.1:0-18874 GCA_963648385.1 uncultured Coriobacteriaceae bacterium
ACGGATTTTTTGCAAAATCTTTATTTTGGGGCTTGACTTTTAATAGTTAGTCTTTTTCAATGGGCTTGCGCAGCGCGGCAAGCAGGAAAAGTATCATAAGCATTGTCGGTATCATGAAGGAATCCGAGCCGAAAACGACAAGACATATTATCGAGGAAAAAAGCCCGATAATTGCGGTATAATGCTTTTTCTCTTTCATCAGCTGCTCAAGAAAAATAACGACAAACATCGCCGTCATGACAAATTCAATGCCTTTAGTGTTAAATGAAATGAGCGAGCCTAAGATTCCGCCGAGGGTAGACCCTGTGATCCAGTAGCTTCGATCGAGCATCGTGACCGCCGTCATAAACCAGCCCTTGTCAATATTCTCCGGAATTTCCGCAGAGCAGTTGACCGAAAATGTTTCGTCGCACATTCCGAATATCAGGTAATATTTTTTTATGCCGACATTTTTGTATTTGTCCAGCATTGCCAAACCGTAAAAAAGATGCCGTGCCTGAATCATGAGGGACATGATAAAAGCTTGCAGCGGAGCAAACGGACTGAGGAGCATTGAAACCGCAACAAATTCAAGCGAACCGCCGAAGATGACAGAGCTCATTATGAGCGGATACCAAAAACCGAAGCCGGAAACATTCATGTAAACGCCGTATGTAAAGCCGAGAAACCAGAAGCCCGCAAGAATGGGCACGGTGTGAGGAAAAGCGGCTTTAAATGCGTCTAAAATAACTTTTTTCTTTTTCATTACAAAATCATCCAAGCGTGTTGGCAACGGCGCACGATTGAGGTGCGGTATTGCGCACAATTATTCATGATAATAATATTCTAATAGCTTGTCGATTTTTTGTCAATGTAAAAGGAATTCAAACTTTATAATCGAAAAATCGGATTATTATATAAATAGCTTTAAATTGTAGCAAAAGTTTAAGGCAACACCTCAATTGTACGGTATTGCCCTAAACGCATTATGATTTATTTGTTTACCTTAACGCCGAAGGTTGCCTTTTCACCGTTGATGTTCCACTCGGCGGTGTGACCGTCAACCGAGCCTGTAATCAGCTCGTCGGCAACAACTGCGGTGAAGATATCCTTTCTGTTGCGGTTGATAATATCGGCAAGATTGTCGTTACCCTCAATGCTGATGATTATGTGATCGGTAACATTGAAGTCTGCGTCCTTACGCATTGTCTGGATCTTGCTGATGATCTCACGGACAAAGCCCTCCTCGATAAGCTCGGGAGTGAGCGTTGTGTCGATGGCGACCGTTACGCCGAAGTCGGAAACCGAGAAAAGTCCGGTTTTCTGAACGGCTTCGATGAGAAGATCATCCGCCGTCAGCTCGATTGCACCGATGCTGATGTTCAGCGTGATGTGACCGTTTGCGTCAAGCTCCTTCTTTGCCTTTGAGCCGTCAAGCTCCGACAGTGCGGTTCTGATCTCGCCGAGATTTTTGCCGTACTTCGGTCCGAGCGTTTTAAGCTGCGGCTTGAAGTTGTAATCGGAAAGCTCGTCCGCCGCATCGACGAAGGTAACGCTCTTGATGTTCAGCTCGTCCTCTATGATGTCCTTATAGTAGCCCTCAAGCTTGATGTCTGCGTTGACATACATCTTTGCGAGCGGCTGACGGTTCTTGATATTTGCGCCGTTTCTTGCCGCACGACCGAGTCCGACAATGTTGAGAACCTCGTCCATGTTCTTTTCAAGCTCAAGGTCAATGTAATTTTCGTTGACCTCGGGGAATGAGCAGAGATGAACGCTTTCCTCTGCGGCATTGTCAACCGAGCGAACAAGATTCTGATATATATCCTCGGCCATGAACGGAATCATCGGGGCAGAAGTCTTTGCAACCGTAACAAGCGCAGTGTAGAGGGTGAGGTAAGCGTTGATCTTATCCTGCTCAAGGCCCTGCTTCCAGTAACGCTCACGGCAGCGGCGAACATACCAGTTGCTCATTTCGTCAACGAATTCCTGGAGAGCCTTGCAGGCTTCGGGAATTCTGTAATTTTCCATGTTGTTGTCAACGATTTTTACCATTGAATTGAGCTTTGAAAGCAGCCACTTGTCCATGACGGAAAGCTTGTCGTAATCAAGCTCGTATTTTGTCGGGTCAAATTTATCTATTTCGGCGTAAAGAACATAGAACGCATAGGTGTTCCAAAGCGTACCCATAAATTTACGCTGACCCTCTATAACGGCCTTGCCGTGGAAACGGTTCGGAAGCCACGGAGCGGAGTTCGTGTAGAAATACCAGCGAATGGCGTCTGCGCCGTAGGTTTTGAGAGCGTCGAACGGGTCAACGGCATTGCCCTTGGATTTGCTCATCTTCTGACCGTTTTCGTCCTGAACATGGCCAAGAACGATAACATTTTTGAACGGAGCCTTGTTAAAGATAAGCGTCGAGATTGCAAGAAGCGAATAGAACCAACCTCTTGTCTGGTCAACGGCTTCGGAAATGAAATCTGCCGGGAACTGACTCTCGAAAAGCTCCTGATTTTCAAACGGATAGTGGTGCTGAGCGAAAGGCATTGAGCCTGAATCAAACCAGCAGTCGATAACTTCGGGGACACGCTTCATCTGCTTGCCGCACTTGGGACACTTGATGGTAACCGAGTCAATGTACGGGCGGTGAAGTTCGATGTCGTCCGGGCAGTTGTCGGACATACTTTTAAGCTCCTCAATGCTGCCGATGGAGTGCCTGTGACCGCATTCGCACTCCCAAACATTGAGCGGTGTGCCCCAATAACGGTTACGGCTGATGCCCCAATCCTGAACATTTTCGAGCCAATCGCCGAAGCGACCCTTGCCGATGCTTTCCGGAATCCAGTTGATGGTATTGTTATTTTTGATAAGGTCGTCCTTGACCGCAGTCATCTTGATGAACCAAGACTCTCTTGCATAGTAGATAAGCGGGGTGTCGCAACGCCAGCAGAACGGATAATCATGCTCGAATTTCGGTGCGCTGAAAAGGAGTCCTCTTTCTTCAAGATTTTGAAGAACAGGAACATCCGCATCCTTGACGAACAGACCGGCAAACGGAGTTTCCTCCGTCATGTTGCCCTTGCCGTCAACAAACTGAACGAACGGAAGGTCATAGTTTCTGCCGATTCGGGAGTCGTCCTCACCGAAAGCCGGCGCAATATGAACGATACCTGTACCGTCGGACATGGTGACATAGCTGTCAACCGTAACAAAATGCGCTTTCTTGTGCTGCTGCTCAGCTTTCTTGCCGGCGCAATCAAAGAGCGGCTCATATTCTTTATATTCAAGATCCTTGCCGACGAATTTTTCAAGAATTTCGTAAGCCGGCTTTCCCTCCTCTGCCAGAGGCGAGAGAACCTTGTCCATAAGCGCAACGGCGATGTAATAAACATTGCCGTCAATGCACTTGACCTTTGCGTATTCTTCAACGGGATTTACGCAAAGCGCAACATTCGAGGGGAGAGTCCACGGAGTAGTTGTCCATGCAAGGAAGTAAGCGTCCTCACCCTTGACCTTGAAGCGTGCGATCGCCGAACGCTCCTTGACCGATTTGTATCCCTGAGCGACCTCATGCGAGGAAAGCGGAGTTCCGCAGCGCGGGCAGTAGGGAACGATCTTGAAGCCCTTGTAGATAAGACCCTTTTCATAGATTTTTTTAAGTGCCCACCATTCGGACTCGATATAGCTGTTGTGGTAGGTAACATAGGGATTGTCCATGTCTGCCCAGAAGCCGACGGTGAAAGAAAAATCCTCCCACATGCCTTTGTATTTCCAAACGCTTTCTTTGCATTTTTCAATGAACGGCTCAAGACCGTATTGCTCGATCTGCTCCTTGCCGTCAAGGCCGAGAAGTTTTTCAACCTCAAGCTCTACCGGAAGACCGTGGGTGTCCCAGCCTGCCTTACGGGGAACATGATAGCCCTTCATCGTGCGGTAACGGGGAATCAAGTCCTTAATAACACGGGTCAGAACATGACCGATGTGAGGCTTGCCGTTAGCGGTCGGCGGACCGTCGTAGAAAACATAGGACGGACCTTCTTTTTCACAGGTCTTTTCAAAGATTTTGTTTTCTTTCCAGAACTCCTCAACCGCTTTCTCTCGGTCAACAAAGTTCAGGTTTGCAGAAACTTTCTTGTACATTTATGATAGCTCCTTTTCGTATGATAGGATAATGCTCAAAAAAATCCCCGTCCCGTGCAAAACAGGACGAGGAAAGCTCGCAACCACCTATTCAACATACTTCATATGTGTTCCCTTTAACGGAGGACACCCGTCAAGACTTACTCGATTCAGTCCGCAGCTCGAAAGTGATGTTCACCGCAATGTACTTCGCACCGGACTTGCACCCTCTCCGGCTCGCTTTGGCTTCGCATAGCGGCTACTGTCTTTGTCACAGCCTTTACTATATCGAATATAAGATAACACAAAACCAAATTCGTGTCAAGGAATATTTTGTTTCATTTTGGTTTTATCATATATATAATGTAATAGGGGCGAAAGGAAAAAGGGAAAGCGGATATCTTTACGATGCGTGAATTTTGTTAAAAAGAACAGTGGAATTGTATTTTGCACAGTTTCAACCACAATATTTTGTGACTTTTTCAAAAATAAATAAAAAATTTCTAATTTATGAAAAAAATACTTGCAAAATGACGGGATAGATATTATAATTCATATGAGGGGAGTGTTTGCCAGGGTTGCTGTCTTCGGGCAGCTCAACTTTGTAAGCGGTACTAACGTTATACCACTTTGAAGCCGTGGAAAAGATGCTCAAACCTCAAAAATTTAAAGGAGGAATTGAACATGACCAAGATCATTTCAATCATCGTTTCCATTGTTATGCTTGTTATGACCAGCATTTTCCCGGGCTTCGTATGGCCGGGCACAAAGACGGTTGAGACAGGCGCATTCTTGGAGCAGGTTGATGAAGCGTTCGGTTATCAGGCGGTTGAGTCCACAGAAGAAATTCGTGGCGTAAAGCCGGACAACGAGTATTATGCAGCTGTTGCGACAGCAGATAATAATGACGTTCTCGTTGATTATGATACAATCGACGTTACAAAGGCTGTTACTCCGGAATTCGTAGCTACAATTCTTGTTAATGCATCGGGCGTTGAGGTTGACGAGACTACCGTTGTAATCGAGAATGCTACATCCATCAAAAATGTTGCCAAGGTTTCCGCAGCAGTTGACGCAGGCATCATTAAGCTTGACGCAAAGAATAAGCTCGGCCTCGGCGCAATGTCCGCTGACGATGTTACGGCAGCTATCACAAAGGCTGTTGAGCTTCGCGGCACAATTGATGAGGACACTCAGAAGCTCGTCCTTGCAGACGGCGTTAAGACGGTTTCCGACTACGCTGTTGAGGGCGACAATATCGTTGTTCCCGCAAGCACAGACCTTGCAGTCGGCGATGTTTATGTTGTTGAGCAGTCCGACGCTATCTTCACAGGCGCAGCTTACAAGGTTGAGGCTATCGATGTTGTAGACGGCGAGAAGGTAGTTACAAACTCTGAGGTTGCTATCGAGGACGCTATCGAGAAGATCGACTACGAAGGTACAACTGATGTTGATTTCGCAACATCAATGATCACCGACGGTAACGGCGAGATCCTTTCCGACGGTTATCTTGACACAAGCTCGATCTCCAAGGAAGATGTTATGAAGACCCTCAAGAAGCTTGCTAATGTCAGCTTCTCGGTAAAGGGCTTCAAGATCAAGGCTAAGATCACTGATACAGGTCTTGATTTCTCGGTTTCCAAGAGCGTTTGCGACGGTGTTACACTTTCTAAGGCTTATGAGCTCACAAACCTTACGGTTGACGCTAAGGCCGATATGAACATCGCAAAGCTTAACTTCAACGAAGTATATCTTAAGTTCAACTATGACCTTAAAGATACAACATCTATCTCCGGTTCTTATGCTAAGACATTCGGCGAGGAAGTTACTTCCGTTGGCGAAAAGCTTTCAGGCGACAGCTTCTGGGCAAAGGCTGTTAACAAGTATGCCCTTTCAAAGCTTGATTCAACATCTATCAAGCTCTTCACTTTCACACTTCCTATCGGTTCAACTCCGCTTACCGTTACTTTCGATGTTCTTCTTAACATCGGCGTAAACGGCAGAATGGAAATCGTTGTAACTTCTCAGGAAATGCACGGTGTTGAAATCATCAACAACAAGGTAAGCACTGTTAACGATTCAACAGTTGTTGATCGTCAGGTTGATATCTATGGCCAGTTCGAGCTTCGTCTCGGTCTTGATGTATCTCTCGGTCTTTATGGCTACGCTCTTGTAGATGTATGCGTTGAGGGCGGCGTTGGTGCTTATGTTGAGGCACAGGCTAAGTATGTTGACGCTGACGGAAACCCCGTTATCCAGTCATCACTTACAATTCCTGTTGACTACCTCAAGGAGCTTGCTGCAGGTTCAAACACAGACGGTAAGATCGACATCAGCGGTCATGCTGATATCTATGGTATCCTTAACGTTTCCGTTGGTAACTACAGCGTAATTGGCAAGGTAGGCCTCAAGAAGACTTGGAGCATCTTCAATCAGAGCAATGCAACATTTGCTTCCATTGATTTCTGATTCTGATTTCCGAATATCGACTCCCGGGAGAAATCCCGGGAGCTTTTTCATGTAACCGTTAAATCAGAGATTGGGAGCACCTTCAACCGAGGTTGAAAGAACTCCCTTTTGTTGAATTATTCGTGTGATAGTGAATTCATGAAAGGTTATTTCATGTTCTTTTCATAGGATTCGATCATCTTCTTGACCATCTGACCGCCGACAGAGCCTGCCTGCTTAGATGTGAGATCACCGTTGTAACCGTTAGAAAGGTTTACGCCTACCTCGGAAGCGGCCTCCATCTTGAAACGATCGAGAGCCTCTCTTGCCTGAGGAACAACATTTTTCTTGCTGCTTGCCATTTGTATTTCACCCCTTCGCAAATCATTTGCGTTTGCAATTATATCTTTTGCGGTATTCTCGCAAATACAACTGAAAAATTTTGTAAATAACAAGTTGCCATATTCTGCATATTGTGATAAAATAAACATCTGTGGGCTTATATTTATATTGTAAGCTGTTTAGCATATTTCTATCATCGGAGGAATTGTTTTGGTTTATTCAAATGTTCTTGAAGCGATCGGACACACGCCCATGATTCGCCTTTCGAAAATTGTGCCGGAGGGCAGCGCAGAGGTGCTCGTCAAGTACGAGGGCGTAAATATCGGCGGTTCGATCAAAACACGAACTGCATATAATATGATCTGCGACGCAGAGGAAAAAGGAATAATAAATTCAAATACAATTATTGTTGAGCCGACGAGCGGAAATCAGGGTATCGGTCTTGCGCTCATCGGTGCGGTCAGGGGTTATCATGTTCGCATAATTATGCCGGATTCGGTAAGCGAGGAACGCCGCAAGCTTGTCAGGGCTTACGGTGCCGAGCTTGTGATGGTTCATGATGACGGCGATATCGGCAAGTGCATCAATGAGTGTCTGCAAACTGCGCTTCACATGGCTGAGGAGGATAAAAATGTCTGGATTCCCCAGCAGTTCGAGAATCCTGCAAACCCGACGGTTCACAAGAACCATACGGCACGGGAAATAATTGAGCAGGTCGGAAAACCGATAGACGGCTTTTGTTCGGGCGTCGGTACGGGCGGCACTCTCAGCGGAATCGGCGAAACGCTTAAAGAAAAATACCCGGAGATACACATTTGGGCCGTTGAACCGAAAAATGCCGCAATTCTTTCGGGCGGCAGCATCGGAACTCATCTTCAGATGGGTATCGGCGACGGACTTATTCCGAAAAATCTGAATACGCACATTTATGAGCATATTGATATCGTAACGGACGAGGAAGCAATCGAAACCTCTCGCCGACTGATTCGTGAGGAGGGAATTCTCTGTGGAATTTCAAGCGGAACGAATGTCACTGCGGCGCTTCGCCTTGCAAAGGAGTTGGGCGAGGGAAAAACGGTTGTGACGGTTCTTCCCGATACCGGCGAAAGATATTTCAGCACGGTTTTGTTCGATTGAAAATAACAGCGAGAAATTTGCATGATTAGAGTCTGTTTTTGAGCACTCTGAATAGGGTCGTCTCAAGAACGGACCTTTTGATTATATTAACCAAAAATAAATCCATTCTTTTTTAGTCAAATCTTTAACAAACTCTTGAAAAGGCGGGAAATTTAATATATAATTGTATAAAGATATCTGCCAACGCAAGCGGCGGAGGTCAGGTTCGGAAATAATAGGTTCGCACGGCTGCGAGCTTATGAGGATAAAAGGAGGATAAACCTTATGAATGAAAACTTCAGCTACAAAATGAAGCTGACTGACGAGGAAAAAGAAATTCTTCACGGCTCAAAGGGCGAGGTAATGGCAAAGGTCATGAAGACTCTTGTGCTTTACGGCGACGCTTTCGGAGCGGAAAAGTTCGTCCCCGTAAACGGCAAAGGACATCTCGTTACAAGCTTCGGTATTTCGGTTCTCAAACCTGTGTTCTCCATCATGGACGAGCTTATCAAGGGCGGACTCAAGGTTGACGAGGGCTTTACCGTTGACCCAAGACCGATTGACTATGCGAATGTTAAGTGCAACCCGCTCCAGAAATTGATTTTCAACAAAATTCTTTACGGTATGCAGGATTCCTACGAGGTTCAGCTCAACAAGCTTGGACTCAAGAGCGATAAATCCTTTACCTGCGCCTGCTATTTTGACGAGGTAGGCAATACTCCGAAGAAGGGCGATATCCTTTCGTGGGCGGAAAGCTCGGCGGTTGTTTTTGCAAACTCGGTTCTCGGCGCAAGATGTAACCGTAATTCCGGCATTATTGAGCTTTTCGGTTCGATTCTCGGCAAGGTTCCCGAGTTTGATCTTCTCACTGACGAGGGAAGAAAGGCAAAGTGGATCATCGAGGTCAAGACCACAAAGATTCCCGAGGCTCAGGTTCTCGGTTCGGCGATCGGCATGAAGGTTATGGAGGATGTTCCCTATGTCAAGGGTCTTGACAAGTGGATCGGCACAGAGCTTACGGACGATGCCAAGGCATATCTCAAGGATTTCGGCGCTGCAACCGCTTCAAACGGCGCAGTCGGACTTTATCATATCGAAAATCTTACTCCCGAGGCTGTTGAGCAGGGCGAAAAGCTCATCGCAGAAGGCGCACAGACTTATGTTATCGACGACGCAGAGCTCGAAAGAGTTTACAAGAACTATCCCGTTATGTGGAAGGATAAGAACGCTGCTCCGAAGCTTTGCTTCATAGGCTGTCCGCATCTTTCATACGCTCAGCTCGGCGAATGGACGGAAAGATTTGAAAAAGAGCTTAAAAAGCAGGGCAAGACCAAGGTTGAGCTTCGCACGGTTATGACGACCGCTCCCGAGGTTCTCGACAGATTCAAGAAAGAAAACAAGGCCGCTTACAACAAGCTTGTAGGATTCGGCATCAACATTTCCTGCATTTGCCCGCTTATGTATATGAACAATCCGCTTTGCGGCGGCGATACAAGCAATGTCATCACCTGCTCCAATAAGCTCCGTACATATACTACCGCAAGATATTTCACGACCGACGATATCACCAAGATCGCCGTTAAGGGAGGTTTTTGATTATGAGTAAGACATTTAAAGGTCGTCCTGTTGTGGCAGGAACTATCAATAAGGGCGAGGCTGTTGTTTCGCACAACGGCGTTAATACGCTTGCGACATTCCAGAAAACAGCCCTCATGCATGATATTCCGATCATCGGCAAGGACGAGGTAATCGGTTCGGATCAGAACAATCCCGATGTTTTCGGCAAAAATCTTACCGGCAAGGTTCTTTGCCTGCCGCAGACGATCGGTTCAACCACCGGCGGTATGGTTCTTTATACCGTTTGCGCTCTCAACATGGCTCCCGCAGCTATGCTTTTCTCGCTGCCTATTGATTCTCTTGCAGCCGCAGGCGTTATTCTCTCCGATGTTTGGACGGACAACACCATCGTTGCCGTTGACTCTCTCGGCGATGAATTTCTCAATGCCGTAAAGGACGGCGACAAAATCACTGTCAAAGAGGACGGAACGGTTATCGTTGAATAATTAAGGCAATACTGCACAAAATGAGGCATTGCCTTGAATTTCAAGAGCTGTTGCAGAAAGCCGGCGAGCTTCTCTGCACAGCTCTTTTTTTCGGAGGTGGAATATGGCGAACATCAGAATAGACAACGCTTCCGATGATGCGCTGAAAATTGAACTTGACGGCAGCGAATATTTTATTCCCGAGGACGAAAGCATGACGATTCCGTCGGAAAAGGGAACGCACAAGTTCGTTGTCCGCCGTTCCGAGAGGGCGCAAGCCTCCGAGGACGCTCACGGCGACAAGGATTTTACAAACAAGCTTTTGAGAGATGAAGAAAGCCAGTATGTGCTGCTCAAGGGCAGCTTTGAAGTAAATGTTATCGCTTCAAAATCCGTCTGGACAATAACCAAACGACCGGTGCTCGTTGAAAAAACGGGGGTTGACGCACTTCTTTCGGGTTGCGAACTTGAGGTCACCGGCGGCAGAGTGGTTGCCTCAAGCCAAAGCTTTGCAGATTCCAAGATGCGCAAAGCCTACCTGAAAAAGCAGCTGACAAGCGCCTTTTTCCCGATCGGCGTCGGAATTCTGCTCTTTACGGCGTTGGTGGCAGCTGCGCTGGCGGCGAATGTTTCGGGCAGTCCGATTACGCTCGGCGGCAGAGAATTCACCTATCCGTGGACGCTTGGTCTGGCTGCGATCGACCTCGGTTTCATCGGATATTTTACATTTATGCTGATCAATATTTTTTCGACCGACAAAAGATATCGGGATAGATAGCAGGTTTTGGATTTTAGATGCAGTGGGAATTCAAAATGCTGCATTTTCCGTAAACTGCATCTATATTGGCGGCATGACGAGGACATCATGTCCTACAATTAAAAATTTTATCGCCGCCGGTCGTATGGTGCAGAAGCCTAATTTCGTAGGGTGCTCGCTCCTACAAAAAATATTCCGATTATGTGCAAACAGTCTCGTGTAATTTCCTATTCGGCAGATTTCAATCAGCCCCCTCTGTCAATTTCGCTGACAGCTCTCAGGCGGGGTGTCCAATGAAAGATGCCGGATTTTAGATTTGCAATTAAACTAACCGCCGATTAAATTACGACGAAATTCTCGGCGACGGTTGGCATATTGTCGAAAAAATAATTTTTTATATAAAATAAAGTATACATTTCTGTCGTAATATGCTATAATAAATCAATCGTTGCTTGATTTGCGGGTGCAAATGTCTGCATTTTCGGTCAATCGACGGTAAAAAATAAAATCAAGGAGAGATTAATAATGAAAAAAAGGATTTCGGCGATTTTTTTGATCGTTGCCATGTTGGTCGGCTTTTGTCTGCCGGCTTACGCCGCAACGACGATGAAGCTGACGGGCGTGACTTGTCCGACAACCATGAAAGAGGGCGAACCATTCATTGCAAAGGGCGTTATAACCTCTGATTATTACATTCGCAAGGTAGTTATCGGTGCCTACAATTCGAGCGGTGCAGCCGAATTTGAGTACACGGGTCTGCCGGGAGAGAAAAGCTACAACATAAACAATGTGGATTATCTATTGTATTTTTCAAAGCTGAAAAGCGGCAGCTACACATATAAAATCGTTGCTTCAGATGATAACAGCTCAAATGTAGTGCTTCTGAATCAAAAATTCACCGTCACAAACGGCGAACAGGCGGCAAGCACATTGAAAATAACAAACGCAAATTATCCGTCCTCGCTTGATGTCGGTGAGGGTCTGTCGGTAACGGGTGTTGTATCCTCAAACTACAATATTTCAAAAATAGTTATCGGCGCATACAAGGCCGACGGAACGAAGGGCTTTGAATACATAGCGACGCCCAACGCCAAAAGCTACGACCTGAGCGATGTTGACGCTCTTCTTACATTCTCAAAGCTCGGCGCAGGCACATATACATACAAAATTGTCGCAAACGATGCGGTTAAATCAAATGTTGTGCTTCTCAACAAGACATTTACGGTCGGCGGCGGAGCTTCGATCACAGGAGATTTGAAAAAGGTTAAATGGGATGTTGCCGATATTTCATATTGGAACAGCGATTACATAAGCTCATGGTCAAAAATCGCAGCAGATTTGGATGCGATCATTCTCCGAATCGGATTTTCCTACACGGGAAGCAAAAAATCCGAGGAGGATAGCAAGTTTTCGGGATATTACAGCAACGCCAAGAAGAACAATATCCCCGTAGGCGTATATTTTTTCAGCGCCGCAACGACGGTTGCCGAAGCAAACAAGGAAGCGGATTTTGTAATTTCGCTTCTGAAAAAGCATAATTGTCAGCTTGAAATGCCGGTTTACTATGACCTTGAAACGGACGCTCAGGTTGCCCTTACGCAATCGCAGTGCACCGAGGTTGCAAAAGCCTTTTGCAGCAAGCTCAGCGCTGCGGGATATTTCGTCGGAATTTATTGCAACAAGTATTTTGCAAGGGACGAAATCAGTGCGTCAAAGCTTTCGGAATATCAGTTCTGGATCGCCGAATACGGTTCAAGCTGCACCTACAACGGCGAATACGGAATGTGGCAGTATACCGAGTCGGGCTGGGTTTCCGGAATCAGCCGCCAGTGCGACAAAAACTATTGCTACTATGACTATCCGTCATATATCAAGGCGAACGGCTTAAACGGCTTCACCAAGGCTGCCGACCCGCAGTTCAGCTTCAAGACGGGAGCAAATCTCAGCGTGAACGAGAGCAAAAAGGAAGTTTATTTGAAGCAGGATCCGGGTCTGACGGCGGATCAGTTTATTTCAAAATATGTTACAAGCAAGGATGTAACGGTCAAGACGGCGGCGTTGTCGTCGGATAAAAAGGTTGCAACGGGCACGACGATCACTGCCGAGGGCAGCGGAAAGACTTTCGGCCCTTACGCAATATGCCTTTACGGCGATATAAATTCCGATTCAAAGATAAATTCCGCCGACGCTCTTTTGATTCTTCAGCATTCCGTTGAAGCAACAACTCTAAAGAGCTATGCGCTCACGAGTGCAGACTGGAACGGTGACGGAAAAATAAATTCCGCCGACGCTCTTGCGGTTTTAACTTATTCGGTTTCAAGGTGATCACAGAATGAAAATCGGACTTTTTACGGATACGCATTATTGTGAGCTTGATACGCTCGAACAGGACAGACGACCTCGCAGAGCCTATGAAGCGGTGAAAAAAGCCTTTGACGATTTCAAGGCGCATGGCGTTCAAATCGCAGTATGTCTGGGCGATCTTGTCCATTTCAATAACGGAACGGAAGAAAGCCTCAGACATCTCGAAAAAATCTCGTCGCTTATCAATTCCTACGGTATACCGACCTATATGTGCATGGGCAACCATGACAGCGAGGTGGTCTGCGCCGAGGATATGGCGAAGATAACGGGCTTTTTCGTTGCACCGGCAACGGTTGAGGACGACGAGGTAAAGCTCATCTTTCTCGACGCATCATACACTCCGGATGGCGAGCCTTACGGCCGAGAGCATATCGACTGGACAAAAAGCTTTATCCCAAAGTCCGAGCTTGATTGGCTTGAAAAACAGCTTGACACAGGCAAACGGAAAATTGTATTTACCCATCAAAATATAGACACAGGCGTTGAAGAGCATCACATCGTTTCAAATGCGGAAGAAACGAACGACATAATTGCAAAGCACGGCGTTTCACGGGTATATCAGGGTCATTATCATTACGGAGCCGAGAATGTCATAAACGGAATTCCGTACACAACGCTTCGTGCAATGTGTATCGGAGACGAAACAAATTATTACATAGCAGAGGTTTAATATGTCGATTGAGGAGCTTATACGGTTTGTATTTGAAATGGTGGGAACGGTCGCTTTTGCAATATCCGGAGCGATGGTTGCCGTTAAAAAAAGGGTGGATATTTTCGGCGTTATCGTTCTCGGAGTAACGACGGCGCTCGGCGGAGGAATTGTGAGGGACATTCTGATCGACCATCTGCCACCCACAATGTTTTCGGACTATCGCTATGTTCTCGCGGCGGTCATAACATCGGTCATAGTTTTCATCACGGCATATATTTTCCGTGACCCCTATCGCAGGAGCGAAAACACGGTCGATGCGATCAATAATATTTTTGATGCGCTCGGTCTGGGGGTTTTCACGGTCATGGGAGCGAATGTGGCAATCGAATCCGGCTTCACGGTCAACGGTATTCTCGTCGTTTGCCTTGCTACCGTAACGGGCGTCGGCGGCGGATTGATTCGTGACATCATGCTCAAGGAGATACCGTTTGTGCTCAAAAAAAGAATATACGCCGTTGCCTCAATTCTCGGCGGAACAGCGTATCATCTGATGTATATTAACAATGTCAGCGTTAAGGTTGCGTCGGTTATTGCGGTGCTGATCGTTTTTGCGGTCAGGATACTCGCAACGGTGTTCAAGCTGGATTTGCCCAAGGTCAGATTCCCAAAGGAAGATCAAAAAATATAATAAAAAGTGCCTCCCGATTCTGTGTGAAAAGGGAGGCTTTGTTATGTCTGAACTTATTTCTTAATAGCGTTCTTGATTACCTGCGGAAGAAGAACGAAGAGGTACTTAACAAGCATATCAACGATAGCCTTCACAAAGTTGGTGATGTATGCGCCGATGTTTGAAGCATTGTTGGTCGGAAGATCTTCATAATCCTCTGCCGGTGTGTTCTGTCCGACATCTTTTTTGATGGCGTATTTATCAATGAGAGTTATCTCCTGAGTTTCGTCGTCAACAAGATAGGATTTCATAACGAGTTTGCCGCCGTCGATCTCGGTTGTCATGAAGCAGCCGCCCATGTCCTGAGTTGAAAGACGGAAATCGCAGCAGCCCGGGATGGGATCTATAGCGTCATAAACTCTGTATCTCTTTGTGCCTGCCGTAGCCGGAACAATGTGAACCGATCCTTCGGGGTTGAGGGCGAATGTTGTCTCCTCGCCGTTGAACATTTCTGTTACATACTGAACGTTCTCAACAACCTTGTCGCCCTTAACCTGCTTTGACCTATAATAAACATGGTCGTGACCTGCCTGTACAACATCTATATCAAGCTCGTCAAAGAGCGGAAGAAGCACATCTCTCATGATGATCGTATCGGGCTTGTTGATGTTCTTGCCCTCGGAGTATGAGGCTCTGTGCATGAGAACTATCTTCCAGTCCGCATCGGTCTTGCTCATGTCGTTAACGAGCCAGTTTCTCTGAGACTGAGTCATCGGATACATATCGTTGGTGTTGATGACAGCAAAATGAGCATTGCCGTAATCGAAAGAATAGTAAACGCCGTTGACCCAGTTCGTGTTTGACTCGGTGTTCGGGTTGCCGAGGTTAAACATGGAGTTGAAAACATTGATGTTGAGTTTGTTTGTGATGTTGCCGTCGTGGTTACCGGCAACGGGAGCGATGGTGGTATTCATGTTTGCAAATGCAAAATTCTTGAAGTACCAGTTCCATTCGTCGTTTGTATCGTCGTTAACGAAGTCACCGAGGTTGACCATGAACTCATAGTTCGGAAGAGTCTTGATTGCGCCCTTCATTGTTTCCGAAGCGTGAGCGAAGTTTTCGTCGCTGCTTGCTTGAACATCGGCGATCGAGATGAACGAGAATTTGCCGTCACCGTCATCCGTTGCGAATGTTCCGTTGTCGCTCCAAAGATTGAGCGACTTGTCGCCGACACGGTATGTATAGTTTGTGCCCGGCTCAAGACCGTCAACCGTTACCTTGTGGCAATAGAGGTCACGGAACTTGTAAACATTGCCGGCGGAATATTCCGCTGCACCGGCAAAGCTGCCGTTGAATTCTGATGTTTTAACGATCTGAACATCGCTTTTTGTATAGGTTTCCGTATACCAGCAGAAGCCTCTTGAAGTTTGAGAGTCGCCGTTGAAAGCGCAGCTTACTCTCGTTACCGTATCCGTTGTTTCTGCCGATGAAGCAATGGCCGAGCAGCCAAAGATCATGCAGACGCAGAGGATAACGGAAATGATTTTTGTAGAAATCTTTTTCATTAAAAAACCTCCCGTAAGTGTTGTTCTATAGGGAAACACCAACCCTAATTTTAAACTAATTATACAACAAAAACATATTTCAGTCAATGTACAAAGTAGCGGCCGGTTTTTGTGCATTTTGTCAATAATGAAGCTGCCCCGAACGGATTCGGAGCAGCTTGAATTTATTTAACCGCTTTAAAATGCGGTTGCTTAAAACATCTTTGAAAGCTTGATGAAGAAATTGATCGGAGGAAGCAGCAAAGCAGCGATCCTGAATGTGCCGTCGGCTGAGGTTGATGAGATGAGAGAGATGAGCGCATTGTACATCAGACTTTGACCGAAGTTATAGTCGCCGTTTTTAACAATGTTCTTCAAGGTTGCCGAATTCTCCTCGGAGGAAAGCTCACTGTGGAGATATCTTACGCAAACAACGAAGGCGTCTCTTACATTTGAATCAATGCCGACATACCAGTTCTTTCCTCTTGCAACGCTCGGATTTGCGGTGTATTTTCCGCAGCCTGCAAGCTCGTGAATCGCAGCCGTAAACTTATCCTTGGTGAGCTTGACTCCGAAAAGAACAGCCGCTTTTGTTTCGTTGCCGTTTTCGTCAAACTGAGCCTCACTGATTTCGATCTTTTCTATCGACGGGGCAATCATGTCAAAAAGACCCGATGCCGTAAGATCAATTTTTATATTATCGCCGAGATTCATGGCAAGCTTGCCTATGATCTCGTGGATCTGCGTGTCAACAAGACCGGAATCAACCGCATAGGCTACCTTGGACAGAAGATCCAAAAGAGCGTTAAGCGGTTCGTCAGAGCCTGCAACGCTGTCGAGAAGATCGCATATCGGAGCAAGGATCATGCGGATTCTGAGATCCATTTTTTCGTCGGCTGTCGAAGCTGCTTCAATAGCCTTTGTATATTCGGCGGAGGAAACAAAGCTCGTGATTCCGAGAACCTCGAATACGGGAACAAGATCCTCGTATGCGCCGTAGGTGTAGGTTCCCTTGGAGGTATCAGCTTTGTTCTCGAAAGGAAGAACAATGGCGAGCAGAGAAAGCGGACGGAAGATCGCCGCCGCTGCGTCAAGGAAGCCTTCCTTATCACCGTCATTGAATCCGAAGTCGCCGTCTTTGACCTCAAGATAGCTCCAGGCAGTTACGGCGTCAACCTTTTTGCCTTCGCCGTCAAGTGTGCTTGCCGCTGCGTTGAGGGCTTCTATAGCACCTGCGCAAGTTTCCTTGTCGAGCTTATCCGCAAGCTTTTCCGGTCCCATTGCAACGAGAGAGGAAAGGTTGCCGATGGCGGGATAAACCGTCTTGGCGAGGAGAGCCACGGTGCTGTTTGTATAAATTCCCTCGCTGACAAGCTGAGCCGTTCCGCCTGACGGAATATCGAGAATTTGGTAAAGAAGGGTCTGGACATTCTTGATGGTTTTGTCAACGGTTTTGGACGAAACGCCAAAAGGATATTTCACCGTTGTTGTTTCCATTATTTCAACATTCGGTCTTTCACCGGTCGCTTCGTCGGGAGCGATGCTTGCAAGGATTGCGGCATATTTGGTCATCGTCTCTTCGGAGATCTGAGATTTCAGACTGTCGGGAACCATTGAATAGGCTTCTTTTGCCCTTTCGATATCGACACGGGTGTACGGTTCGGTTATGTTTTCGATAACGACCGTAAAATAGTCAACATATCTTGCGTTTCCGATATCAATGCAGTTTTCGTAAAGAGACTTTAACGAGTATGTTTTGTAAGTCCAGCTCGTGCCCTTGTCAACGGCTACCGCATAGAGATAGTATCCGCAGTTGTCAAAGAATGCCTTGTCGATTTCTCCAAGCTCGTTGTAAAGTTTTACGGCGGCAGTCGCCTTTGCCGTTGAGCCTGAGTTGTCGTAAAGGATCTTTGCTTCCCTGACCGCCTTGATGGCGTCAACAACATTCTTATATGACGGGTCAACCGAAACTATCCAATCAAAAGCCTCGAGATAAAGAGTGCCCTTATGATTGTATTCGGCGGCGTAACCCTTGTTATATGCTTCGGCGTTGGCAAGCCATGTCGCAAAATCCGCAATGTACTGAGGATCCTCTTCGCCCTGTTCGTATTTTGAAGCCTTGGGAGCGGAACCGGGGCTTTTTGGCTTTGTCGGAGCGGGGTTCGCCTTGAGAAGTTCGTCAAAGATAGGGTCGATGATAAGCTTTACGCCCTTGAAGGCGTTGCCGTTGAGTGCGGTGGAAAGAATACCGTTTGAGGAGCTGTAACTGCCCGCCATAATTCTGGTGTTTTTGTCCGCCTCTGCCCATGCCGTCTTTTTGTCGTCAAGCGAGAGGGATTTGTTGTTAAGCTTTGTGCCAAGCTCAATCGCCTTGTCAATATAGCCCGGAATATATCCGAGAGTTGTGATTGCCTGAGCGGCTGCGTTCTCATAATGAGCTTTGTTGTAGGACTTTATGTCGGGGTTGTTCTTTATCGAGATCTGACGCTCTCTGTCAATAACAAGATGATAGAAAATATCATATGTGAGAACGCCGATGCTTTCAACCTCGTCCTGCGACAATTTTTTGTAGTCCGTTATAAGCTTTTCGTAAGCCGCAAGGTCTTCGTCGGTCGGTTCGGCAACATTGAGCTTTCCGTCATAAGCCGTTACGGCAGCGGAAAAAGCAGTTACCGCATCGGTTTCGTCTGCCGCCAAAGCCGAGAAGCCGGTTGCCGCAGCCGAAAGGATGAGGCAAAGGCAGAGCAAAACGCTTAATGATTTTTTAATTGTTTTCATACAATCAAACCTCCTCGTATAATAAAGTAGTAGTTATTAATGTCCCTCTTCAAGGACGAAAGATGC
>CAVJDU010000038.1:0-18385 GCA_963648385.1 uncultured Coriobacteriaceae bacterium
AAGACACCGCCCTTTCACGGCGGTAACACGAGTTCGATTCTCGTCCGGGTCACCAAGTCGGGATTTTCCCGGCTTTATTTTTTTGTCCGAAAAAATATTACCGATTAAACCAAAGCTGCAAAGAAAAATTTTGCGGCTTTATATTTTATGTTGAAAATATTTTTGTTATGTTGTAAAATGAGCTTATCAAACCGAATGAGGTAAAAAACGGCGTCAACTCAATCCCCGAATACCGGACGAAACCGATAAACAACACCCTTTATACCTCGATTTTCGGCGTAAACAAGGTTAAAATCACCGATGCGGTTGACAAAACAATGTAACATATTGAATTATAAAAAACAATGGGCTGTGACAAATCAAAACCTGTCACAGCCTTAATACAACACCCCAATTGTGCTGTATTGCCTTAATTTTTTCTTTTGGAAAAGAATGCCCTCAACACCCGTGCAATTACGGAATAGAAAGTCTTGAAATAAATCGCTGCGGTTACGACAACTGCGGCGATATTTATCGCAACAAGGCACTTTGGCTCAAAATATGTGCAAACGGTCTGGAGCACGATTATCGCCGTCCCCGCAAGCGTGCGAACGGTATACATTTTGAAATCAACAAGTCTTTTCGACATGAACGCTCTGACCACAAAGACGATAAAATAGCTGGCAAAGGTTGCCGCCGCCGCACCGTAAATCTCATATTTCGGAATAAGGATAAGATTCATCACAATATTTGCAACTGCGCCGAACATTGATGTAACAAACGAAAGTCTGCTCTTTTTGTAAACCAAGAACGAGCTGCCCATAAATGTTGAGAACGACGAAAAAACCATGGCGCAGCACAAAAGAGGAACATAGGCATATGCCGAAAAATATTCCTCCGTTGCCAGCAGCCTTATTCCCGGCTTTGCGATCGCTATAACGAGGCTGCAACCGAAGAAAAGAATCCCCTGGAACGAAAGCCAGCTGTCCGAAAAGAAGGTTTTGTACTCGTCCGCTTCGCCGTCCTTTTTCTCGCTGACGGCGGAATATTGCCAAGCGTCGCTGAACGCTCCCGAGAGAAGAACTATAGCAGTAGGCAGCTTACACGCCATTGTATAAATGCCGTTGGCGGTGCTGTCAACCATCCAGTTGATCATATATCTGTCGGAAACGGATGTTATCCACCAGAAAATAGCCGTCGGGATAAGCGGAATGCTGTATCTGAGCATTCTCTTGATAAGACCTTTATCGACCCTAAAGGTAACATATCGCCACAGCTTTTCTCTGAGCGTAATATAAATTGCGCAAATCAAGTCCGAAATAACAATTGAGTAAACATATCCGTCGATGCCAAGCCCGAGAACGGCAAGAAAGAGTATATTCAGCACAACCACGGAAAATGTGTTCACTATACCCTGCACGGCGAAAAGCCTTGTGTTGCCAAGTCCCCGTGCGAACTGGCTGCAAACGGAATGTATGCACGCCGAAACGGTATATAAAATAACCGCCGTTACATCAATCTTTTCTCCGATAAGCATATCCAGAAGCGGATAGCAAAGTAGCAGAAATATCGAGCCGAGAAGAATTATCAAAATTCCCGATGAGAATACCCTGTTTCTGTCCGTCGTCGAGTTGATGGCATATCGAAAAACGCCGTCCGTTATGCCCAAAGAAATAAGCGGAAAAAGAAGATTTGCCGTCTGACTTATCAAATCGGCATCGCCGTATTCCGCCGGAGTGAGATATCCCGTGTAAAATCTGACCATCAGGAAAACGATGAGCTTTGATGTCAGCACACCGATACTGATGAGCATTGTGTTTTTTGCAAGTTTGCCGTATTTATCCATTCTGTTTATTCCTTTTTTATCTGCGGTTTCATTTAAAATTGCATAAGTAAATGATACCGTTCTTTTACATTTTTGTCAATAGAGCCGATATAAACAAAGTGTAAACAATCGGCACATCCAAAAGATATTTACAAAAAATCCTTGAAGAAAATCCGGCAGTGTGCTATAATACCAATGCTTTAAGCAGCATTGCCTAAATAAGCGCTTCGTTAATTGCGTTGCGCCGCCATACCCGCCCGTAGCATAATTGGATAATGCATCAGATTCCGATTCTGACGACTGGGGGTTCAAATCCCTTCGGGCGGGCCATAAGAAAACGAACCGGAAGCCACACAGTATAGCGGTTTCCGGTTTGTTTTTTCTTTTGTAAATTTTCATTATTGGCCGTTAATTACGGTCTGATTTTATGATCCGTCGTCAATTGTATTTTTGTTCATCAAACTAAAGCGTGCTGCTTTTCCTCTGCTTTTTTAACATCAAAAAGGCTTGTGAAATTGACGAGGAACAGAAGCAGATAGGTTGCCCACATCGGTAAGCTCTCTATAATGCCGTCCTTGCCGACCGTTGCGAGCAGGACGAGCATTGCAACAAGAACCGCACAGAAAACAGCGGTCAGCGCAATGAATTTTTTGTTCTTCGCTTTTGCCATATGCAAAAGAAACATGACGATCGGCGCAGCGCAACAAAAAGCAAACACAAGCGCACCCGTCCAGTGGGACATACATCTCAGCGAAGTGAGGATCAGCTCCTCGCCCGCAGACGGAACATTGATCGTTACAAACATTGCGGCACAGCCGACCGAGCAGCTTATTATGCCACCCCTGTTGCCATAGCCGAACTTGCGATACATATAAATCGTATTGACAAAAATCGAGATCGGCGCAAAAATACCCCACATCTTGAAATGCCACGGATATTCAAGGCCTATCATGCTTGCCGTGAACTCAAACGGATTCTTGAAAAATCCGTACCATGTGATAAAAACGCAGCCGAAAACAAGACTTAGCAGCGCAAAAACCTTATCACCCTTACCGAGGTCGGCATAGAGATATCTGTTGAGCAGAAAAATGTAAAAAAGCATTATCATGCTTGAACCAACGACCCAAATCGGGTAATAAATCGGCTTCAGCATTCCCGTGTCGGCGGCAGGATAGGTATCCGCCCTCATAAAAAAGCACATCCAGACCGCATAGATAAATGTGAATGCGATCCACATGAACGAATAGCCCTTGGAAATTTTTATATTATTTTTCGACATAAAAACCCTCCTTATACTGATTATACAGGACAGAAGGGTTTTTGACAACTATTTTTTTCTGAGTTTTTTAAAAAAATCCGAAAGCAGCGCAGAACATTCCTCCGCTTTAATTCCCGAAGTGACCTCGGGCTTGTGATTATACGGAAGCGAAAACAGGTTGATCACGCTGCCGCACGAACCGGCTTTGCGATCCGAAGCACCGTAAACGAGCCGCTTTATTCGGCTGTTGATTATCGCTCCGGTGCACATCGGGCACGGTTCAAGCGTAACATACATATCGCATTTCCAAAGCCGCCAACCGCCCAAATTCCGGCACGCCTCATCGATTGCCTCCAGCTCGGCATGAGCGAGCGCATTTTTGTTTTTTTCACGGCGATTTCTGCCTGTTCCGACAATTTCACCGTCGAGCACGACCACCGCACCTACAGGAACTTCTCCCTCATTCGCGGCTTGCCGGGCAAGTGTCAGAGCCTGATCCATAAAATATTCGTCGTTCATCGTCTTTGCCCTTTCATCTGTTGCTCAGCGGGAGCACCATCACGAAAAACATAATGAAAAATGCAGCGACTGCGGTCAACGCTATCGAAAAGCTGTACATGGAACTTTTGGTTATCCTTGTGTCACGCTTTGCGTTCATTGAGCCTTTGATAAGCAGGAAAGCTATAAGCGCAACCATCGCCACGGCGACAAGAACGCCGCCAGCCGAGGTGATGCGTGTATATCTCAGCAAGCTGAAAAGCGAGATCAAGAACGATATAACGATCGACGGAGTGCAGAAAACGGTTGAATATTTCAGCGAATTGTCGATCTCGTCAGTTGATTTTGCAAGTTTTTTCGGCTTGAGCCTTACGAAAAAGATAAGCGCAATTATGCCGAGCACGAGTATAGCACCCTCGACCAAATAGAAGCAAAGTGCGCCGCTCTCGGAATGATTGGAACAATAAATCGAAACAACGGTTGCCGAAAAATTGTTCAGAAAATGAATGGCGACCGATGTCCAAATAGAATTGGTTACGACAGCAAAATATCCGAGTGAAAGTCCTGCGATAAACGCAAAAGGTATCTGCACCATATTGCCGTGGAGAGCGGCAAAAAGGACGGCGGAGGTAACTATCGCAAACCGATCGCCGTATTTTCTCAACGGCTGCATTACGACGCCCCTCATTGCAAACTCCTCAACAAGCGCAGGAACTACGGAGTAGGAAACGATTTGCAGCGCATAGCCCAGCGGCGTATTCACATCAAGCCCTTCCGGCTGTTCAAAACTCACGCCCGCCGCTTCAATAAATACGGACGCAAACGAAGTTGCTCTGTCGCCGAGCGAGCAGATCATAAGTCCGGTAAAAACCGAAAAAACGAAAAGCTCCTTCGATTTCGGCAACTCGAAAATATCGACGCTGTTCCTGTCCTCACGGTCATACAGGGAGAAAACCAGCGCAAACGGCAGAAAAACATAAATTATCTGACCTATAGCGCCCACGCCCGTTTGAACGATCGCATCGCTTTGATACAGCGAAGCCAGACCGAAAAGCCGCAAAAGCGCAGCAACGGCATACTGCATCAGCGTGAAGCAAACCATTCCGCAGCCGATGGTAACACCGAGCCTGCGCAGTTTTTTCACCTTGGAATCGAGCAGCGGATTGTAACCGCCGAACATATTGTAAAGGTTCTGATAATACGAATATTTATTATCCATATTGCACCTCTTTTCATTCGTTTTTCATTCATTATATCCTATAATTATATATTTATCAAGTTATAAAACTGTGAACTTTTTGAAAACAAATCTACGAGTCAAAATATACTTGTTTTTTGCGCTGTTTTAATGTATAATGATTTTTTGTAATCGTCGATCAAGCCGGCGGTTGCCCATATTATTCAAGGAGATGGTTAAATGGATCCCATTAAGGTAGATTTTACCGGAGGCGGAGCGGAGAAAGGCCCCGACAACAAAAAGACCGGTATTGTCATTCCTCCCGAAAAAAAGGGACTTAAAATCGTTATCAACCTGATCATAACGGCTATATTCGGCGGTATTCTTTATTATTTTATGCTTCCCGTCATAAACTTCAAGGATATCACGATGTATATCTTTTTCGCTGCGCTTGCCGTTTTCTACTGCGTGATCAACTATATCACCTGCGGTGCGCTCAAAACTCCCGACTATGCGCCATACGCAAGAAAATCGACCCTTGCACCTAAGATTTTCATCGGCGTTCTTGCGGCGACCGTCCTCATCGGATTCCTTGTTTCCTCGGTATTCTTCCGTGCGTCGAGCTATGCGAAGATAATGGATGTTCAAACCGGCGATTTTGTCAAGGAGGTTGACGAAGCGGACTTCGCCTCCGTTCCCGTCATCGACGAGAGCACGACCTCGGTTATGGCGGAGAGAGCGCTTTCCGACCTTTCAAAGCTCGGCTATGTTTCTCAGTTCACGGTTCAGCCGAAATATTATCAGATCAACTATCACGACACTCCCGTAAGAGTTTCGTCGCTTCAATATTCCAACATTATCAAGTGGCTTACCAACGCAAAGAACGGACTTCCGGCTTATGTTATAGTTGACGCAAGAACTCAGAAATCGACCCTCGTTGAGGTTGAGGGCGGCATGAAATATTCGACTGCCGACCATTTTGCGCACTATGTCACCCGTCATGTCCGCTTCAAATACCCGACCTATATGCTTGACGAACCGACCTTTGAGATCGACGAATCAGGTCACCCCTACTGGATATTCGCAAAGCTTAACAAAACGATAGGTCTTTTCGGCGGCACGGATGTCACGGGAGCGATCATCGTTGACAGCGTAACCGGCGAATGCGTTGAATATTCCATCGACGAGATAAGGAACAGAAGCGACCTTGAATGGATCGACCGTATCTATTCCGCCGACCTTCTTGTTCAGCAATTCGACTTCTATGGAAGATATCAGCGTGGCTTCTGGAACTCCGTTCTCGGTCAGAAAGACACATATTCAACGACCGAGGGCTACTCATACCTTGCGATGAACGACGATGTTTATATGTACACGGGCGTTACCTCGCTGACCAACGACGAATCCCTCACCGGCTTTATCCTCATCAACCAGCGCACCAAGGACGCCAAATATTACAGCGCATCGGGCGCAAAGGAAACCTCGGCGCAATCCTCGGCGGAAGGTCTTGTTCAGCAGTATGAATACGAGGCATCGTTCCCGCTTCTTCTTAACATTGACGGCGAACCGACCTATTTCATGTCGCTCAAGGACTCCAGCAAGCTCGTCAAGGGCTATGCGATGATAAATGTCGGTCAGTATTCAATCGGCGCTACTGGCAACACGCTCACAAGCTGCATTGAAAACTATGTTGCGGAGCTTGCAAAGAACAATATCAAGATAAGCGTTGATACTGACAACATTCAAGAGGACACGCAGTCCGAGCAAAAGGAGCTTACGGTCACCGGCAAGGTAACGGATATAAGAACCGCAGTTATCGGCGGCGAGAGCGTCTATTACCTCAAGCTCGACTCCTCCGAAAGCTACTATTCCGTCAAGGCTGCCGACTTTGAGAATGTCGTACTTGTTAACGACGGCGACACGATCACCCTCACCGTAACGACCGATAAGGGCACAATAATCCCCGTTTCCGGACTTAAATAAAACTTCATAAAAAATTATCCCTGCGGAACAATTCGCAGGGAGTTTTTTGTTTATATCTTCTTTTTCATCAGTCCGTGTCGATTGCAATAAATATAGATAAAGCCGTGACCTCTGATTGCGAAGCGTGTTTCGGCATTGCCCTCCGGATAGAGCTTAACAAGCTCAAAGCGATCGGATGTGACATAAGCAGCGAATGAGACATAATGTTTTTTCGTCATCTCATGGTCAACGCTGACATAATAATATTCATGCTCGATTCTCTCGATTTTTATTTCATGCCCGTCATCCGCTTCCTCGACTTCGAGCGCAGGCAAGTTCACGCCGCAGCAGCTCATCACGGCCTCGCCAACCGTGCAAATAATATTTCCGCAGACAGGGCAGACATACAGCTTTGAGCGAAGCATATTTGCAGAAACATTGGCGTTTATCACCGCCTCGCCGGACATAAGCTCCGTAACGGAAACACCCAACGCAGCGGCTAACGACTCAATGAGCGAGATATCGGGCAAGCCTTTTGCTGTTTCCCATTTTGACACGGCTTTCGCCGTTACTCCTATTTTATCCGCAAGCTCCGATTGCGTAAGCTTCTTCTTTTCACGCAGACGCTTGATTGCTGCGCCCGTTACATAATTATCCATATATCTTCCTCCTTGGATTTGTTGCGGTTCAATTATAATATGCTTTCGTCGATTTGCAACCTACGCTGCGTGGAATAGAAAATTATGTTTTAAGCCTCCCCCTGATTCAAACAAGGAGAGGCTGTTCGTTTCGCTTCTATATAATCATTCATTTATCAGTGCTTCATACAGCGCTTCGTCCGGAGCGTCGGCATTTATGAACAGTCCGTTCATTCTGTCAATGTATTTTTTCTCCGGAACACAGCCGTTATCAAGCAGGGCAATAACATCGTCAACCGCCTTTTTCGGGTCGGACGCAAACTCGCCGAAGCCCTGATCGAACGGAATATCAAGCTGCCTGTAATGGTTCAGCCCGGCGTCGAAAAGCTCCAGATCGGGCATGAAATAAAGTATCGGCCGCTTGAGATAGATAAAGTCAAACATGAACGATGAAAAATCGGTCATAAATATGCTGTACGAATATTCATCGACGCTCCTGGGCGCAAGGCGAACCGTCTCCCCATTGAGCTTGAACAAATCGTCATATAATCTGAAATTCGGGTGCGGCTTGAAATCAAGAACATAGCCGTGCTCCCTCAGCGCACTGTCGAGTCTTTCATCGGTGAGGAACGCCATTATGTTTTTATAGAAATCTGATTTCAGGAAAGCTGCCGGTTTTGCGATCCAGCTGCCTTTTTTGTCGGATTCAACAAGGAATTTTCTCCAGCTCGGCGCAAAAAGAATTTTCTTTTCCGAAGCCTTGTCCTTAGGAATGTGGGCAAGTCTCGGCATTCCGCTCTTTATCAGGAAGGAATCCTCAAAGCAATAGTTCTTTATCAGGTTCTCGACCTCAAAGCTCGTCGAAACTACCTCCTTGTCAAGCATAAGCCTGTCGAGCGAATACATCGTCGGCAAATGAGCATGGAGAACTCCGTGCTGGAGATAAATCAGCTCAAAGGTCGTAAGATCCGAGAAATACTTCATTGCGCCCTTAGGGTAACATAAAAAATCCTGCAAGCCGTAGAAAGAAGTCAGCATTTTTTCGGCAGAAAGTCCGTAAAGTCTGTGCTTGACCGAGCCGTATTCGATAAGCTTCGCCTTCTGAGCTTCGTCAAACCAGCCCTTTATATCGGCGTCCTTGTTGTAAACATAATACCGCTCGACTCCGTCGTTCTTTTTGCAATCGTGGATAAACTGATAATAGGCGTTATCCTTAACGGTTTTTGACGAATCACAATAGAGCCAGATGCGTCGCTTTTTCTTTATAGCCGGAGCGTTAAGTTTTGTCATTGCATTGCGGAAGCCTATCTTCGGTGCGATCAAAAGCGTCTTGATTATATAAGCAAGAATATGTAAAATGCCTGCCATTGCGAAGCTTATTCTGCTCTTTTTATATTTAATGAAGCTGCCCTCGCAAATGTACGAGCTTCTTTTTGCCGCCCTGTTGAACGGAGCAGTCTGCGGGAATGTGAACCTGACATCGTATTTCTTCCCGTCAAGGGTCGCAGTGAAGTTGATATTCTTCAAATCCCCGACCGGTCGCTTGATTATGAACATCTTGAAACGATTTGTCCTTGTCTTGGAGGCAAATATGCCCAGCGAGGATTCTTTAAGCTCAAGCTTTTCCTTTTTCGTGCTTCCGTTTTTGAATTTATATTCCGCCGTGACCTCGATATTGTCGGTAAAATTGAACGCAATGCATTTGACAACGCCTATCATCGTAAGCTGTCCGCGATTGACATTGAATCTCGAAACAAAAATTTCGATATCGGGGCACTTGAGAAGCTCCTCGCCGTCAACATTGAAGGTGTACATATCGTCCTTTTCGGCAAGTGTGACCTTGTCGCCGTATTTCAGTTCAAAAATATACGCCTTATGAGGATATGCAAGACCGGGGAAATTTATAATAACATCATCGTCAACATGCCTGAGAAGCTCAACTATCCTATTGAACGCTCTTTGAAAATCCTCGCCCTTGTAGTGATAGGGCCAAAGAAGATCACCCTTGAGCTTCCAGTGAAAATCATGCAAAAAGAACGCCTGAACATACTTCGGGACTCTGTCCCTGTTCAAAAGGAGGGATTCCCAGAGAGCGATCGTCTTTTCAAAAATATAATACGGGTGGCTTCTCGTGCTCGTTGCGCCGTTTAAATTCTTGTAGTAATAGTACACGGCAGGCTTGCAGAAGCCGATTTTTCCTTTTTCGGCAAGGTTGGAAAGAATAAATTTCTGATCCTCATGAAAAATCATCGTCGTGTCGAATTTGAAATTGTCCTTTCCCCTGTTCTTTACGCAGATATTCATATGTGACTGAACAAAATACATATATTCCGGCGTGTCAAGGTCATAGACTCCGCTTTTCTTTATAATTTTGTATCTGAAATGGGTGCTGTCCTTGATCTTGCCCTGCAGATCGACCTTTTCACGGTAGGTAACAACATCAATGCTGTCATAATTTTTATTAAAAAAGCTTGCGATGCTTCCGACGGAATTCTTTGAAAGATAATCGTCGGAATCGAGAAACATAATGAATTTTCCCCGAGACTTGTCCATTCCGAAATTTCTTGCATTTGAAACGCCGTTATTCTCGATGTGAAAAGCTCTTATATAATCATATTTTTCGGCATACTCGTCGCAGATAGCGGGGCTTTTGTCTGTTGAGCCGTCGTCAACAAGTATAACCTCCATATCTTTCTTGTTAATCGTCTGCGACACCAAAGAATCAATACATCTTTTCAAATAATTTTCAACATTGTAAACAGGAACTATTACAGAAACCTGACAGTTGAAATCCATAAAATCCGTCCTTTCGGTTAAATGCAAAATTTCACTTATGTCAATACCGCACAATTGGGGTGTACGGATTGCGCAAGGCGTGCGCCTCAATTGTGCGGTGTTGCCTTATATAATATACCATGCCCGGGAGGATTTTGCAAGAAAAACTATCTTTACCAAAATCATCGGGCAAAAATTGGTGAAATAATTAACAAAAAAATGCGCCGAACCACTTCCATTTTTTTGTGTGCTGTGTTATACTCTATAATGTAATTGATTATAAATCAACTCAGGAGGTAAAATATGGATCAGAAATTAGAACCCTTATTTACGCCGTGGAAGATCGGTAATTGCGAGATCAAGAACCGTATAGTTCTGACGAGCATGGGCGGCACCGACCTTTTCGGATGGATGGAAAAGAACCATTTCGACAAAGACGGCGCAAAGTTCATTATGGAAATTGCCAAGAACAATGTCGGCCTTATTCTCCCCGGCTGTCAGCCCGTTTATAACCCGATGTTCGGTCAGTGGCTGTACAAGAACAAAAAGATGTACGACGACCTCAAGAAGTGGATGCCCGAGTTCCACAAGACGGGCGCAAAGCTTTTCGTTCAGCTTACCGCAGGCTTCGGTCGTTCATTCACAATCAGCTCCATGATGGAGACTCTTTTCACCAATCCGGTGCTCAAGGTTCTCAGCAAGCCGTTCATGGATCTTGATATGATCACGGCAACGGCAAGTCCCTCGCCGAACCGCTGGTCGGATAAGGTTCCGTCAAGAGCCTTGACCAAGGAAGAAATCAAAAAATTTGTTGACGCATTCGCAAAGAGCGCAAAAATGCTCAAGGACGCAGGCGTTGACGGCGTTGAGGTTCACGCCGTTCATGAGGGCTATCTTCTTGACCAGTTCACGCTGAAATATGTCAACAAGCGCACCGACGAATACGGCGGCAGCTTTGAAAACCGCTATCGTTTCCCCGTCGAGGTAGTTCAGGCTATCAAGAAAGCTTGCGGCGACGATTTCCCGGTTTCGCTTCGTTACAGCGTTATTTCCAAAACAAAGGGCTTCCGTCAGGGTGCTATCCCCGGCGAGGACTATGTTGAGGTAGGTCGTGACATGGAGGAATCCGAGAAGGCCGCAAAATATCTTCAGGACGCAGGCTATGACTGCCTTAACTGCGATAACGGTACATACGACGCATGGTACTGGGCGCATCCCCCCGTTTATATGCCGGAGAACTGCAACCTTGCCGATGTTGAGCACATAAAGAACTTTGTTGATATTCCCGTCATCTGCGCCGGTCGTCTTGACCCGAGGGTTGCTGCGGATTCGATCAAGGAAGGCAAGCTTGACGGCGCAGGCTTTGCTCGCCCGTTCCTTGCAGACCAGGAGTGGGTAACCAAGATGATAAACGATAAAGAGGACGATATCCGTCCCTGCATCCTTTGCCACAACGGTTGCTTCAACATGTGCCACTACAAGGGCGTGCCCAACGATCAGGAGCTTTCCGACAGTCTCCACCTTGCACGCTGCGCAGTTAATGCGGAAACGATGCAGTGGAACAAGCATTATATAAAGAAAACCGATTCGCCCAAGACCGTCCACATAATCGGCGGCGGCATCGGCGGCATGGAGGCAGCAAGAGTTCTCAAGCTCAGAGGCCATAATCCGATAATCCACGAAAAGAGCGATGTCCTCGGCGGTACATTTATCCCCGCCAGCGCAGAGAGCTACAAGGGCAAGCTCCGTGAGCTTCTCGAATGGTACAGACTCCAGATGAAGAAGCTCAACATCGAGGTCAAGCTCAACGACGAGATCAAGGACATTTCCGTATTCGGCGATTCTCCTGTTATCGTTGCAACGGGTTCAACTCCCCGCCAGCTCAGACGAGTTCCGGGCTATGAAAAGATGGTTGAGGCTTGCGAGTTCCTCACGGGCACACCTGTTGGCGACGCGGTTGCCGTTATCGGCGGCGGACTGACCGGCAGCGAAATAGCCTATGAGCTTGCGCTCAAAGGCAAGAACCCGATCATCGTTGAGATGAAGGACGACCTTGTAAGCCAGAAGGGCGTTTGCCTTGCCAACTCATCGTACCTCAGAGAGTGGTTTGCGCTCAACAAGACTCCGGTTTATCTTGAGACGACCCTCAAGGAAGTTAAGGACGGCTCGATCGTTTGCACAAAGAAGGACGGCAAGGAAATCGAGATCCCCTGCGATTCCGTTATCAGCTGCGCAGGCTACATTCCCGCTCCCCTTGCAGAAAAATCCGGCAATGTTCACCTTGTCGGCGACTGCCTCGCAATCGGCAACCTCCGCTCCGTCGTTTGGCGTGCATATGATGTTGCAATGAAAATCTGAGAATTATCAAGATAAATACACTTATCATATAACCAAAAAGGCACAGCTTTCGGATTCAAAATCCGTCGGCTGTGCTTTTAATATATTGTTATTACTAAGATTTACCTTTATCAATACCAAATCCAGCCAAAAAGGAGGATCACAATAATCCACTGCCACGGGGTCAGGGAAACATTGATATTGCAGGTGTCCTGAACGGTGTTGCCGAATTCATCGGTAACGGTGCAGGTAATTTCCGCCGAGCCTCGTTTAACTGCGGAATAATTTCCGTCGGCATCAACGGTAACGCATTGCGGGTTGGATGATTCATACTCGACCTTGTAACCGACATTATCAGGATTTACGATTTCCGGCTCAAGCTGTCCGGACTTTTTATAGTTCGTCTCAATATTATTGAGCTTCACGGTTATCGACTTCAGCCTGCCGAGGCTTTCGGTTTCAAAAGCGTTGCAAATTTTACAGCAACGGGTTTTCTCTCCGTCGGAAATTGTTGTCGGAGCGACTGTGATCTGCCATTCTTCAAAATCATGACCGAGCGCATTCTTATATTCATCGGCATAGCTGTAATTGCATTTTGTACAAGTGTGGATCGTATAACCCGGCTGCGTGCAAGTGGGTGCAATCACGGCAAATCGATAATCATGAGCGTCGCAGATTGTGGCTTTTGAATTGAATTTAAAAGCCGGCAAAACGCCCCAGTGCGTGTTATCGACATGGCTGTAGCGGTAGTAGTATCTGTCCGCACAGCCGGAATAGATGACCTGCGTGGCATAGATGGAACTGTCGGGCGAACGCAGCCACCACAAGGAATTTCCGTTATAGCTGCTGCCCTCGTTATTGTATACCCACAAGCCCTGACATTTTGCATAGTCGGTTCCTTTCATTTGCCTTGCGGTGTTGGTGTTGAAACCGTATGCACTGTTCGTAACTTCATCATATGAGAGCAGAAAGATTTTATCATAGCTATCTGCGCTGTCATATGTGCTTGAATATATGCTCTTATTTTCAAGATGCGATGTGCCTATCTGAGATTTTTCTTCTGCGGTAAAAGCCGTGTTATAAAAATCGTCATTCAGCCACTGTCTGATAGAGCTTGTTACCCAATCGGAGGCATAAGCCGTGCCATCTTTGCTGTTATAGTACTCCTTGTTTGTACTTTTATAATAAATAAAATTCTGATATGTCTGCGAGTCAATAATTTGATTACACATAACATAGCCCTCGCTCGGGTCGAGAACTTGCCATGTGAGAGGCTCATATTTAAAGTAATATGTACTGCCTGTATAATAACCGTTGATTTCCTGATATGTATATGAGGTAGCCGAAGTACGGTATGGACGGTACTGATTTATTTTTACCGCACGGTATTTGTTGCCGCCGCAAGTGATATCTTTGTAGAGCATCATGTCTGCAACGGGCTTCATGTTACCGTCGGATAAATTTTCGCTTCCTGCATAGTAGTTGTAGTCTACCCAGGGAACGCTTTCGCCTGCCGATTCTATCGCTGCGATAAGGTTGCTGTCTGTAACCCTACTCTGCGGATACGAGCCGTAGATGATCGTGTCCCCCACGCTGTATGAGTCGATGTCTTTTGCGCTTGCTTTCGGCGCAAGATCAATTCCGCCAATTGGCGCAATACCGATAAGCATTGCTGCAATTAACAATGCCGATAAAAATTTTTTCATTATATTTCCTCCTGTTTATATAGAAATACAGAACAGTCAATCCGATGTCAAGACGGTTTTTCTGTCTATATTTTCATCAATATCTATTAAAAAATCAGTCTGCATTGACGAGCCATTCGTGCTCCTTGGCATAGAGACGAGTGGTTTTATACCACGGGTCGCCGTCAAGATGGCGAATCATCCATACATAGTACATTGTGTAGCCGGGAGCTGTGACCTGCTCGTGGTCGTTGCCGTCGGTTATCGTGCAGTATGCGCCGTCGGTGCTCTTGAAAACATCGTTGCCGTTGAAGCAAGCGCCGAATCCCTGCGGCGGGTCAAACTGATAGTAATAAACCTCCGGCTGCGGATGATGATGCGGCGGATAGCTCGACCATCTGCCCGGCTGGTTGAACACCTCTCCCATTACCATGTTGGAATACGGCGCATTGTCATAATCGAACATAGTTGAGCAGATGCGATAGCCCGTGCCCTCCCACTGACCTTTGCCGAAATGCTGATAAAGGCAATCCTCGGGCTTGTAGAAAACAGGTTCAAATTCTCTATCGTTATCGGTCTGCTGAACAAGGAACTCGCTGTCCTCGCAGGCTTCGATATTGATCTTCACACCCTTGCAGACATGCAGGCAATACGGCGTTTTCTCAAACGGATTTTTCCTTTTCATGTTCTCAGTTCTGTCGTTCCATGTGATGTTCATGTTACCCTTGAGAATGAGCACGGCTGTTTCGTTCTCGGCACTGAAAATTTCGTACCTCTCCCCTTTGGCAAGCCTCTTGACCCATATGTTCATAAGCATATCGGAATTTTTGCCGTTCATTTCGCAAAGAACCTTTTCGTTATTCTCGTTGAATTTCGGATTTTCAAGCATATGTAATTCCTCCCCGGAAAATGTTGGATTTATGGCTATATTCTATCATTTTGCAATAATAATTTCAATAGTAGTTTGCAAAAATATTTAAAGCAATACCGCTCAATCGAGACGCAGTATTGCCTTAGAACATATATCATTGTTGTTTGCCTTGACATTGTCAAAAAACAGACTTATAATTTGTATATAATTAGCAAAAGAAGGTGCTTTTAATGGTCATTGATGCACATTGTCACATCTACCCCGACAAGATTGCCGACAAGGCGGCGCACAGTACGGGTCGCTTCTATTCCCTGCCCACCAGCTACGACGGAAAGGTTTCCACCCTGCTCGAAAACGGAGCGAAAGCAGGCATTGACAAATTCATCGTTCAATCGGTCGCAACCACGCCGAAGCAGGTTGGCTCGATCAACAAATTCATCGCCGCCGAGGTTGCCGCCCACCCCGATAAGCTCTACGGTCTTGGCACGCTTCACCCCGACAGCGAGGATCTCAGAGCCGATGTTGAGCAGCTCATTTCGCTCGGTCTTGGCGGAGTTAAGCTGCACCCCGATATTCAGCAATTCAAGCTTGACGATTACAGATGCCTTAAAATATACGAGCTTTGCGAGGAATTCAAGCTCCCCATCCTCCTTCACACGGGCGACAGCAGATATGATTACTCCAACCCGAACAGGCTCATTCCGATACTCGACATTTACGACAAATTGGTTGTTGTCGGCGCTCATTTCGGCGGCTGGTCGATGTGGGACGAGGCTTCAAAGCTCCTTGCCGACCGTGAGAATTTCTATGTTGACTGCTCATCGTCCTTCTACGCTCTCTCCGACGATAAGATTCGTGAGATCATAGCACGCTACGGCGTTGACCGTGTGCTTTTCGGAACGGACTATCCGATGTGGAGCGTCGAAACCGACCTGAAGCGGTTTTACACCCTCGGCTACGGCAAAGAGGATTCGGATAAGATTCTGTATCAAAATGCCGTTAAGGTCTACGGACTGGAACTTTAAATAACCAACGAGCCGAAGCGCAAATGTGCAACGGCTCGTGTTTTGTCTTAATTATTTCCAGAGGTCATCTGTTCCTACGATCTCCCGGTCGTCTCTGCCACCGTTGAGCTGCGGAAAATACGAGGCGAATCTGTAGCCCGGAAGCTTGTCAAATTCCAGCTTGATGATCGGATAATTGATGATCGTATCGGGGTTTTTCTCCGGCAGGTCATAGAGGAAAATTCTGTCGCCCTTCTTTTCAAACCTGATCGGTGTTCCGTCCATGAACGAAATCTTTTTCGGCTCATCCTGAAGTCCGGCAAGCGTCAATTTTCCATTGTACGGAGTCCAAATCTTGCTCCACATATAAATATTCGTGCCCTTTGATGTGCTTCTCGAAACGGCGTTGAGCTGGAACTTGTTGCCTTCGCCCTTGTTGAGTATTCCGTAAACCGCTTCGCCGTTGATCTTCAGCCACTCGCCGACCTTTCGCAAAGGCTCAACGACCTCATACGGAATCGATCCGTCGGGCTTCGGGCCGACATTGAGCAAAAGGTTTCCGCCGAATTCGCAGCAGGTTTGAAGCATATTGACGATTCTCTGCGGAGTGTAGCTGTAAGGAAGCGCCTGATCGGAATCGACATAGCCCCAGCTTATGCCGTTAAAGGTCATGCAAGCCTCCCAGTCATGCTCGGACGGCTTGATCTGCTCCTCGGGCGTACCGAAATCCTCATTAAGGCGGCTTCTGTCATTGATAATTATATCCGGCTGCAAGCTCCTGAGATACTGGTTGCGTTCAAGCGAATCCCAGCCCTCCCACGATTCCATCGGCAAAGGAACATCGTACCAAAGAATATCAATTTTGCCGTACTGAGTGAGAAGCTCGGTGTTTATATCTTTGAGGTACTGCGTATAACGCTTTCTTGCCTGCGTATCATAGGCGCAGATTCCGCTGTCGGGGTGATGCCACTCCATGCAGGTTGAATAAAACCCGATTTTGAGGTCAAACTCACGGCAGGCTTCAACAAATTCCTTAACGATATCACGATGCGGACCGTAATTGACGGAATTATATGGGTTTACCTTTGAATCCCAAAGACTGAATCCCTCATGATGGCGGGTCGTCATAACCATGTATTTGCAGCCGGCCTCCTTGGCAAGCTTTGCCCACTCACGGCAGCAGCCCTCCTCCGGAGCAAATGTATCGGCAAGCTGCTCATATTCCTCGGGCGGAATATTCTCGCAAGCCATGACCCACTCATTTCTTCCAACCTGAGAAAAAAGACCGTAGTGAATAAACATACCGAATCTTGCTTCACGCCACCACTTCATGCGCTTGTCACGGGTTGCGGCGATCTGTTCTTCATATTGAGGCTTTGAAAGCATAATAAAACTCCTTCGTTTTTACTTTTTTAATCCAGTTTAAAGTATTTCCTTCGCTTTGTCAACAATAAAATTATCAATTCTTTAAGGCGATACCACAAAAATAAACGTTCAAAAAATAAAGGTTGACACATACGATTTAATATGGTATAATCGGCAGAGTTTGAGGGAGTAGATAGCTCAAAATGAGTGGCAAGTCAACACACTGGCGCAATGCGTCTGGCTTGTCTTAAATAACGAGACTCGGACGTGGCTTTGCCGTGTCTGGGATTTTTCAGGCACGGCGGTGTCTGATTTTTTTATTCTCGGAGGTAAAAATATGGGATTACTTGAATTATTCATCTTGGCAGTCGGACTGTCAATGGACGCATTCGCCGTTTCGGTCTGCAAGGGTCTTTCAACGCAAAAGCTCAAAGCGAAGCACTACCTGATAATCGGCGCATGGTTCGGCGGATTTCAGGCAATTATGCCAACCATCGGCTATTTTCTCGGTTCAACATTTGAAAAGTACATCACCTCGTTTGACCATTGGGTCGCATTTGTTCTGCTGCTTTTGATCGGCGGCAACATGGTTCGCGAAGGCTTCTCAAAGGAGGAGGAAAAATCCAACGATTCGTTCTCATTCAAAACAATGCTCGTCCTTGCGGTCGCAACAAGCATCGACGCCCTTGCGGTCGGCATCACCTTTGCCCTGCTGCCCGATGTCAACATCGTTGCCGCAGTTTCCTTCATCGGCGTTACCACATTTGTCATTTCCGCAATCGGTCTGAAGGTCGGCAATATCTTCGGTCTTAAATATAAGAGCAAAGCGGAAATCGTCGGCGGCATTATCCTTATCCTCATCGGCACAAAAATTCTTCTCGAACACCTCGGCGTAATCAATTTCTGATCGATCCGTATCACCGAGTCAAAACAAACGACTGCATGCTTGTCTAAACAGATGGGAATGCAGTCATTTTTTTGGGCGGCGACGAAAAAAATGCAATAAAAAAT
>CAVJDU010000039.1:0-18314 GCA_963648385.1 uncultured Coriobacteriaceae bacterium
GTCGCACTTTTTCCGCCGTTGGTAGCATAGTCATATGTAACATTGTAATTGTTCGCCGTCCACTGTGCGGTGAGTGTAACATTGCCATACTTACCTTTTGCAACTGTTCCGCTGTATACCGAATCGGTTGTGTACCAGTTTCCTCCGGCGGTTGTTACTTTCCAGCCTGCAAATGTATAGCCGGTTTTTGTCGGGCTTGGGAGTGTTATACTTTTTTCAATAGTGTACTTATCGGTTGTATTGTTGCTGCCGTTATTATACACATATGTAATTGTATACTCTGTCGCCGTCCAATGCGCATACAATGTTGTATCGGAGGCGGGGACTTTTGTTGTTGAAGTTACCTCTGTGCCGCCCGAAGCTGCTGTGTACCAGCCCGCAAATGTATAGCCGGCTCTTGTCGGGGTCGGAAGATTTGAGCCGTAATCCGAATTATACGGAAGACATTCCGCAAATAAATTACTCTGAGTGGCGGTTGTATCCGTTGCAGAGCTTACTTTCTCGATTCGAGGTATAATAACAACATTATTGTAGTCTGCTTGGGTAGTTCCGTCTCCGTTCCAAACTCTCAGACTGTAGTAACAGATCTGTGATGCAACGCTTTGCGATACGGTTATAACAGCCGATTTAGAAGTTGTTGCATCAAGTTTAAGTCTGCTCGGCAGAATACTCTTGTTTTTATCGAGGAATTCTAAAACAACACAACCGTTTGTCGGACTCGCATCACCGACAAACTCAATGCTGAAATTGTAATATGAATCTCCGTCGGTGGGAACAGTAAACGGAACGGTCGATATCCAAAATTGAGAAGTGGTTGAGCCGTTTATCTTGATACGATTATTTCCTTCTGTTGTTGCCGAAATATTTCCCTGAGTTTTTGTTCCGGAAAAATTCGGCGTAAACCAGTTTTCACGCAGACTATCATGATTTTCATTAAATGCGGTAAGGTACTGATTCACTGTCCAATGCGCATAAGCCGTCATGCTGCTCTTGCCCATTGTTGTTGATGAGGTTATCTGAGTGCCGCCGGAAGCTGCGGTGTACCAGCCCGCAAATGTGTAGCCGGTTCTTGTCGGGGTCGGGAGTGTGCCGAGAGCCGAGCCGTAGTTCTGAACCAACGGGTTGGGCGCAGCAACATCGTTCACGCTGCCGGAATTGCAAAGTTCAAGCTTGAATTTGTAGTTATTGAAGGTTAGCCCGGTGATTGAAGTGCCGGTCGGGCAGCACGGAATGATGTGGTAAATCAGCTCTTTCGCCTTGGAGAGCTGCGCAGAGCTAATCGTTCCCGTGCAACTTGACGATTGAGACGATCCGTAAGTCTCCAGATTAAATCTATACGGACTTGCAAGACCGTTTCCGTTGTCATCGGCAGTTTCGAGGCACATTGCGATATACGAATTCTTACCGCCGCTCGGCGATGTGCTGAAGTTTGTACCCGTGCCGGTGACAGAACCGCTCGTATAGCGTAAATTAAGCGTATAAGTTCCGGCAGGGAACGAATCGGGCAGCATTGAAGTCAGCACATTTATTGACTGACCGGGGTTTGTCGCCGTACCGTTGAGGGTGAACTCGCTCGTTTCCCTGTTGAATGTTATGGTCACGCCGTTATCGGTCGTGGTCGTGATCGGGTCGGTTTTGTTGTTTGCCGAATGTGTGACGGCAAGCAGGTTCGGCTGGCTTGAGCCGTCGTTCGGGTCAAAAATGACCGCAGGCGACCAGCAGGAATAGAGATGCTTATTATCAGTGATTGAAGAAAGCGAGGTAACGATATTGCTCGGGTTGCCGTTGCCGGTCGTGGAGTCCTGGGTCGTGCTCCAGCCGCGGAAGGTGTAGCCCGATCTTGTGATCGACGGGAATGACGAAACCGAACCGTTATAGTCGACAGTTTTAAGCTTCGGGTCGGGCGTTGAAACATTGTCAACAGCACCGTTGATGTTGGTGATATCCTGAACATAGATATCCTTGAATGTGACGGTAACGCCGTTTGTCGTCGTTCCGCATCTGATTGTTACATACTTTCTGCCGGACGGAACTTTAAATGTGGCGCTTGCGGAGCTTGAGCCTGCCGCAGTGATTGAAGAAGTGATGTTGTAATAGTAGCCACTGCCGTCGTTACCCATTTTTCCTGAGCCCCAGTCGTATGACGAGTTTGTGCTGTTCGAGAAAACATAGAAATTAACACTCGCAGCTTTATTGGTAGTGTAGGAGTATGAAATTCTGTAGGTATGACCCGGAATAAGAGTCATGCAGTTCAGCTGAGCTGGAGTTCTTGAAATCTGAGAAGTTCCGCTTTGGTTGAAATTCTGACCGTTGGTGTAATCGTCTGCGCTCTGCGAGGTGAATGTGATGGAATTTTCCTCGTTGTTTTTGATGATCGGCGAATTTCTTACCGTAACGCCTCGGAAATCATAGCTGTCAAAATCGAACTGATTGTCGTAATGCACATCTACCTTTATCTTGCCCGTATATGTGCCGAAAATGGGATAATAACCGTTAACGCCGGTCTTATCCTGCGTGTAGTATAAAGTACCCAGAAGCGATATTATATCTGTTGCCTTGAAATCGGCGTCCGATTTAGAAGTGCCGTTCGTCTTAGTGTATGAGTTGTATATTGTTGAATAGTATGTATAATTCGTGGTCGGGCTGCCGTAACCGACAATAGATCCTCTGTTTTTTCCGGTCATTGTGTTCGTGGCTGCATACGAATTATATATCGTAGTTGTTCCGCTGCTGTGGCCGATAAGACCGCCGGCGTAATCATCATTATTTGTGCTCGTGCTCGTTGCCAGAATAGCCGGAGAATGGCTGTAGCAGGCGGTAATTTTTATTGTTTTATTTGTGAATCCGATAAGTCCGCCGCCGACATGAACCATATTGTTCGTCAAGCCGATCTGTCCGTTCTGTCCGTCGCCGTTGAAGCATTTCTCCATGTTCAGCGTTCCGCCGTAGAACATACCGACCAAGCCACCGATATGACCGTAGTTGCTGTAACCGCAGATAGTGCCGAGGTTGTAGCAGGTGTTCATAGTGAATGTATTACTGTTTGAACCGATATATCCGACAATACCGCCTGCGGCATAGCGACCGGAAACATAGCCCTTGTTGTAACAGCTATAGAACGAGCTTGTATCGTCCTGAATCCAACCGACAATACCGCCGGAGAAAGAATTGTTGCTGGTACTTGCCGAAGTGACTTTACCCGTATTGCTGCATTCGGTAAACTTACAGAAGCCCATTTCTTTACCGACTATACCGCCGGCATAGGTATCTCCCGTTGAGGTTGTAGAGATATCGCCGTAGTTGTAACACCTCGTGTATGTATGCACAAGACTGGAGCTTCCGTGGTTATCCATGTTACCGACAAAGCCGCCGACCTCTGTACCCGAAGATGTAATATTGCCGTAGTTATAACTGTCTTGAATGAGAATCGGTCTGCCTGTGCTTGTGTTTGCCATATATCCGATAAAACCGCCGACCGCAGAAGCACCGCTGACATTACCGGTATTCACGGTGTTCTTGATCGTCCATGTTGCGGAGTTTGTTTGCGATGAAATCGTTGAAAGTATTCCGGCTGCGTTGCTGCTTCCGTTGCTTGTAACATCGCCTTCGTTCCGGCAGTTTGTAATTGTAGCGCCGTCGTCCTCGATCCATGCGATAAGACCGGCAGTATATTGACCTGCCGAAATTTTACCCGTGTTCTTGGTACCGCTCATTGTGAGAGGACCTTTGATATAACCCGCAATACCGGCAACATATCGCATATCCGTACTTTTAACAAAAACATCAGCCGTGTTGGTGCAATCCTGTATAATAACGCCATTGTCATTATCGCTCTTACCGATCAATCCGGCGTTATAATATGTACCGGTGGTGGTTGTTGTCGAATTCTCTGTCTTTTTGTTAATTGTTCCGTTGTTAACGCAACTAATGAAATATGTACCCGATGTATAAGCTCTGAGCAAGCCTATCATTCCACCGCCGCTGTCTCTTATATTGTAAATAATACCGTCATTAACGCAATTCGTGAATTTAAGCTCGTTTGCGTTTTCGTTAATACCAATTATTCCGCCGGTACAGCTGTCGTTCTCTCCGTCGTTCGTTGTTTCGATTTTTGCTCCGTTGTAACAGCTTGTGAAATATACCGATCTAACTGTTTTTCCGATTATTCCGCCTGCAAATCTTGCAGATGTAACATTGCCATAGTTTTTACAATTTGTCATTGTGTGCTGTACTTCACCGTCGTCCGCACCGATAATACCGCCGGCATAATTACCGCTGGTTGTTACCGAACCATAATTTTCACAATTTGAAAATGATGTTGTGTTGCTGGCATTCTTTATCCAACCGATAAAGCCGCCGACAGTTACAGATCTACTTGTTATATTTCCGCTGTTTTTGCAGTTTTCAATTGTAACAGAGTTTGTTGTTTTTCCGATAAAGCCGCCGTTATCACTGGTATTACCGATAACCGTACACTGGCTTTCTGAATTTTTAATCGTAACAGAACCGTCGGTCAAGCCTATCATTCCGCCACCGTTGCTGCCGCTGTAAACTGTTCCGCTTCCTACGATAACATTTGTAATTGTAGTCGTACCGCTCGTATATCCTATAAGTCCGCCATGACCTTCGTCACCACTTCCATCATGGTAAACCTGACCGCCTTCGGTCGAGATTGACTTGGTTGTGTTAGAAATATTTACAGTTGCACCGTTAACTTTTCCGACAAATCCGCCATTATATCTTGCCCAATATTGAGCGTCCGAATAATTTTGCACTCCTAAATTTGTTGTTTTGCAATCCTTGAAATTAACAGTCAACGAACCATTTTGATCAATCAAACCAACAATACCGCCATTTTCAACACTCTTATTTGCTCCATCATCTGAATGAAGGTTTATCTGTCCGCCATTGATTTTTATGTTATTGATATTAACCGTACCGGAACCGTAAATTTCGCCGACAAGAACACCAGAGCGAGCCGTATATTGCTCTCGTTTCTGCCAAATAAAAATATCGGGGGTTTCAATAATGAGATCTTGTATCGTTGTTCCACCGGAAATATTTCTAAAAATAGAAGCGTGAGTTATACTTTCTTTATAATTATCACTATAGTAATATTTGTAATCTTTAATATAATGATTATTGCCATTAAATGTGCCGTACCATCGAGTATCATTACTGTTTCTGAAGTCATATTTAACATCCGAATTAAAGCAAACATCACACTCAAGGTTGACCGTACAACCGTTGTATGAGGTCATATTGCTAATGAAATAAGCAAATCCATTACCGGTTTTGATCGTAACCGTGCTTCCGGATTTGACAATATCCGAAGTTGAGCTTGAACCCGCAGTAGTCGTTACATAAGAATATGTTATTGCACTTGCCCTCGGGAAAAGCTCCGCCAAAACGCTCGGGTCAAAAATGAAAAATGTTGTGAAAACCATGACGAGGCACAGCGCCACGCCGATAATCTTCTGCCCTGCACGGACAAACGGATGCTTGATTTTCATTAGAATTACCTCACTCTTTTTTTTTATTTTTTATGTAATTTCACATATCGTAATATATATGCAAACAATTATATATTCGGCACGGGAAATGCCGACATTTTTGATGATGTTACGGGGAATTGCAGCGTTTGAATTTACGCAAATCAAACAAACAAACCAACGATATAACGGTTATTATGTAGTGGCGGCCATCGTGTCAAGAGCAACATAGTTTACAAGTAGTGCAACAACATGGTTTACACATTTACAGCCCCCTGCAAAAATCATTCAAATTATGTGCAAACATTCTCATGAAATTTCCATTAAACAAATTTCAAGATATTCAAAATCTGTCTATTACATAATTAAAACTATGTCGTAAAAATTATAATACTTTTTACGAAAAACATCTACAATTTTTTTCTACATATGCATTTCTCACAGTTAGATTTATTTTCCACACCTTTGTGAAATTTTAGTCATTTTTTACATAGTTTCTTCTGCTTTTTGTCATAATTCGTTTTTTGTCGTGTTTTTTTGAAAATCGGTCGGATATTTAAAGTAAAATTTTAGCAAAATTTATTTTTTGATTTTGGATATTATGTTTGCGTAAATAAAATATCAAAATCAACAATCTAACATTTATTTTGTAGAGCATGATGCCCACATCATGCCGCCGTATCAGATGTCGTTTACGGAAAATGCGGAATTTAAAATTACGCGAATCCAATATCCAAAATCTATCCGTTATTCAACTAACCAAAATTCATCTTCGGCATAAGATATAGTATAGGAAGTTTAACCGCATATTTATGAAAATTTAAAAAATGTTCATTATTAAATGTAATAAAAATATTGAAAGTAGAGGAATGATGATGTATAATGTAAAAGTTAATATAATGCCCGGAGGTTTGGATCATGGAAGCTTATTTGGATAACAGCGCAACAACACAGCCCTGCAAAGAGGCCGTTGACAAGATGAATTTTGCGCTGAATACCGTTTGGGGCAACCCCTCCTCCCTCCACGCCAAGGGTATTGAAGCTTCCGAGCTGCTCGAGGAGTCAAGGCGCAATATCGCAAAGGCTCTCTCCTGCGAATCCGACGAGATTTTTTTCACCTCCGGCGGAACGGAAAGCAACAACATCGCCGTTTTCGGCGCAGCCAATGCTCAGAAAAGACGGGGCAGCCGCATAATTACGACCTCGATTGAACATTCAAGCGTCGAGGAAAGCGTTAAGGCACTCGAAAATCAGGGCTACGATGTCGTAAGACTGCGCGTCAACGAACGGGGCGTTATCGACGAGCGACAGCTTTACGCCGCAACGAATCCTTCCGTCGTTCTCGTCAGCATGATGTATGTCAACAACGAGGTCGGCTCGATCCAGCCCGTCGAATTCGCCAAGCGTGCCGTCGTTCATTCCGGCGCAAACGCTTTGATACACTGCGACGCCGTTCAGGCTTTCGGCAAAATTCAGCTCAAGCCCTACAACATGGGCGTTGACCTCATGTCGATAAGCTCGCATAAAATTCACGGTCCGAAGGGTGCAGGCGCACTCTTTGTCAAGAAAGGAACCCGACTTGTTCAGCACACCTTCGGAGGACTCCAGGAGGGCAAGATCCGCCCCGGCACTGAGCCTGTTCCGGCAATCGCCGGCTTCGGTGCGGCAGCTGCGGCTATCCCGGACTACCGTCAAAGCCTTGCCCGTGCGACCGAGCTGAGAGATCACCTGATATCCGGATTGAAGAAAATCGACGGAGTGAGAATAAATTCTCCCGAAAACGCTCTGCCCTATATCACGAACATTTCCGTTGAGGGCATTCCCTCCGAGGTCATGCTCAACTACCTTTCCTCAATGGGAATCTATATTTCAAGCGGTTCTGCCTGCTCAAAGGGTCACAAGAGCCGTGTTCTCAGGGCAATGAACCTGAGCGATGATGTTATAAGCACGGCACTGCGGATCAGCACATCGGTTTTCACGACCAAGGAGGAAATTGATATGCTCCTCGGCGGAATTTCGTCCGCACGCCAAACAATGAGAAGATTGAAGTAAAGCAGCCGGAGCGGTTGCCGAAAACTATGAGGTACAAAATGAAAGAAATAATTCTGCTGAAAAACGGTGAGCTTGCCCTTAAGGGTCTTAATCGCCATACTTTTGAAAATCAGCTTATCAAAAATATGAAATTCCGACTTCACGACCTCGGAAAAATAAGATATGTTTCGTCGCAGTCAACAATTATCGTTGAGCCGATTGACGAAAATGTTGATTTGGACGAGGCTTTCAGAAGAATCAAGTTGATTTTCGGAATCGCCGGAATTTCCCGCTGCGCAGCAGTTGAGAAAAACATGGATGTTATAATTCCCGCCGCCTGCGAATACCTTAAAGACGACCTGATTTTTGCAAAGACTTTCAAGGTCAACGCAAAGCGTTCAGATAAAAAATTCCCGCTCAACTCCCCCGCTATTTGCATGACCCTCGGCGAGAAAATCCTTGACGCTTTTCCCCACCTCACGGTCGATGTTCATAACCCCGATATAATCGTTAATGTTGAGATAAGGGACAACTACGCATTCATTCACGGCAACCAGGTCAAGGGCGCAGGCGGTATGCCCGTCGGCACTGCCGGACAAGCCGCAATACTTATCTCCGGCGGAATCGACAGCCCCGTTGCCGCATGGATGATGTCTAGGCGAGGACTCAGCCTCTGCGGAGTGCACTTCGCCTCCCCGCCCTATACCTCTCAGCGTGCGGAAATAAAGGTCTGTTCGCTGCTTAAACAGGTTGCCAAATACAGCGGAGAGATCCCACTGAATATTGTTCCGTTCACGCACATTCAGGAGGAGATCAAGGACAAATGCCCCGAGGAGCTTTTCACGATCATCATGAGAAGATTTATGATGAGATGCAGCGAAAAAATCGCTAAGAAAAACGGCTGTGGAGCACTCATCACCGGCGAAAGCGTCGGTCAGGTCGCAAGCCAGACAATGCAGGCGATCGGCTGCACCGAAGCGGTCGTTGAGGAGCTGCCGGTTTTCCGTCCGCTTATCGGTATGGACAAGGACGAGGTTATTGAAAGAGCGAGATATATCGGTACATTCGAAACCTCTATCCTCCCTTATGAGGATTGCTGCACGGTGTTCACACCGAAGCACCCGAGAACCCGACCTCAGCTCAGGCAGGTTGAGGAGGCGGAATCTGTTCTTGATGTTGAAGCCCTTGTTGAAGAAGCGATCAATAATATTAAAGTGTTAAGAATTACAGGTGAGTAAATTGGCAGTTTGCGAAATTATCAGCGTCGGCACGGAAATCCTTTTGGGCGATATCCTCAACACCGACGCACAGTACCTCAGCATAGAGCTTGCAAGGCTCGGCATAAGCGTTATTCATCAAAGCACAGTCGGCGATAACAGAGAAAGACTCCTTGCTCAACTCGACGAAGCCGCCAAAAGAAGCGATATCATCATTCTTTCGGGTGGACTCGGTCCAACTCCGGACGACATAACGAAAGAAGTCTGCTGCGAATTTTTCGGCAAGGAAATGTTTCTGCACAAGCCGACGGTTGAAAAAATAAAAAGCTATTTCAGTTCAAAGGGCATGGAAATGGCTCAAAGCAACCTCAAACAGGCAATGCTGCCGAATGATTGCGTTATTTTCCCAAACGATAACGGCACTGCGCCGGGAATGGCAATTGAGAAGGACGGCGTTCATATTCTTGTACTGCCCGGTCCGCCGAGAGAGCTGAAGCCGATGTTTAAAAATTGCGCTCTCCCCTACCTCATGCAATTCTCCGACCGAATAATCGTTTCTCACAATATCCGCACATTCGGTATCGGCGAATCTGCGATGGCGGAAAGAGTAAACGATCTGTTGAATTCGGAAAATCCGACCGTCGCACCCTATGCAAAGGACGGCGAAGCATTGCTGAGAGTTACGGCAATGGCTGAAAACGAGTCCGACGCAGAAAAACTCTGCGAACCGATTATAAATGAAATTAAAGCAAGACTTGACGGCTATGTATACGGAATTGATTACACGGGAATTGAGCAGGTCGTTGTAAAAATGCTCAAAGAGCATAAAATGAAGGTTGCACTTGCCGAATCCTGCACCGGCGGTCTTACGGCAAAGCGTATTACCGATGTTCCCGGTGCTTCCGAGGTTTTCGACTGCGGAATAATTTCTTACGCAAACGAAATCAAGCATAAGGTTCTCGGTGTCAGCGAGGATGACCTCAGAATATACGGTGCGGTCAGCGAACCAGTTGCAAGACAGATGGCTCAGGGCGCATTGAAAATCAGCGGAGCGGACATTGCCGTTTCGATAACAGGAATAGCGGGTCCCGACAGCGATTCCACAAACAAGCCGGTCGGGCTGGTCTATATAGGTCTTGCCGACAAGGATAACGCTTGGGTAAAGGAAATACGCACCTCCCGCAAAGACAGAAGTTATAACAGATTTGTCAGCGCATCGAATGCGCTCAATATGATCAGACTTTATATTGACAAAAAACTTTAAGGATGAGCAAAATGGCTGAAGACAATAAAAAGAAAAATTATAAACCCGGATACGGCGGAAATATTTTCAATTCGTTCCCGGACTTTGATTCGCTTGAATCTCTGCCCAAAAAAGCGGTAGAAAAAAAGCAGGTCGTCAAGGAAGATATTCAGGTCACGACCGAACCGATAAAAGAACCGGCGATTTCGGAGCAATCGACCCCCGCTCCGTCGAAAAAGGCTAAGAAAAACATTTTTGCGGTACTTTGTGCGGTTCTTATCGTTGCGATAATTTCTTCATCCGCCTTGGCAGTTTTCAACATTGCAACGGGAGCATCCACCTATTCTTCGGCAGAAAGCGGCGACACGGAAAATATCTACACAAAGATGGTTGCAAAATACAACAGCGTTACCTACCCTGCCGGAATTCAGCAAAAATTGACAAGACTCTATGCTCAGAACAATGAAACCGTCGGCTGGCTTTATATCCCCGGCACAAGCATCAACACCCCTATCGTGCAGCACAGCGACAATGATTTTTACCTCACAAAAAATTTCTACGGCTCATATACAAAATACGGCTGCGTTTATGCCGACTACAAGTGCAAGAGAAACACGCTCAGCAAAAATACCGTTATATACGGCCATGACATGAGCTGCGGAACTGCATTCTACGATTTAAACAGATACGACGACATAGAATGGTACAAGAAAAACCCGATTATTCAATATTGTACATTAACAGGCAATTACACCTTCCTGATCTATACAGCTTTTCTTACCACGGTTAACGGCTCGGATGACGGAGGATATATGTTTAATTTTATTGAGCCGAATATGTCCGACTCAAGCTTTGCCGGATTTATTGAACAAGTCAATCAGCGTGCTCTCTACACAACGGGAGTTGACCTTAAATCTTCCGACAAAATAATCAATCTTTCAACTTGTAACTACACCTACACAAATTATATCGGCAGAAAGGTTGACACAAGACTTGTCGTTATAGGCAGACTTTTGCGTTCGGGCGAAAGCGCAAATGTGAACACATCAAAGGCAAAGGAAAATTCCGACTACAGAAGACCTCAGGTTTGGTACGACTACAAGGGAATATCAAACCCATACTCAGGCTCTCGTTCCTGGAATCCGAGTACGAATTAACCGAGAAAGCAGGGATACTTTTGCAAGGCGAAAACAGAGAAAACAGAATTGATGAAACGGCAGAGCTTGTTCCTGCTTTGCCGGACGAAAATGACGATATAACAGAATATCTGACCGACAGCTCGTTTGAAGATCTGAAGAAGCGATTTGCGGAAGCCGAAGAGGACGAAAGCATACGCAATGAGGATTTCAACCCGTTAAGCTCTAATAAAGCGTCAAAAAAAGGAATTGACGATGATATAAGAAGTAATCCGAGCTTTAAAAAGGATATAATTGATACGGAAACTCCGATAGCGTTGGCAAACGAATTCGGCACAGCCGACAGCGAATTTGACAACGACGCCATATCCTTTGAAGATATAAGCATTGATCTGGAATCGCTCGGAAGTCTTGTCAATGATGACGACGGTAATAAAATTGAACAAAACGAAAAATTCAACACCAATACAAGGGTTATTTATTTTGACGAAAACACCGACGATGGAATCAAACGCAATACCGATCTTGAGGTTTCCGATGTTTTTTCGTCAGATTGATTAGGCAAAAATTCGATAAATTTTAAGAGGATAACAAATGAAGAAAAAAGAGATAAAAAAATCTATATTATCTTTTATAAGAAAGGCTGTTCTCGGCCTTTCGGTGATTTGTTTCATCACCTGCTCGGCGTATTTGATAAAAAACTATATAATCGAACCGTACAAAAATAAGATCGCTTCTCAAACGCCCTCAATCAACGAGAGCGATACCCAAACAACGATCATGGCGAATAAATCCAAGCATATCCTTGCAAAATACAAGGATCTTCTGGAGCAGAATGAAGATTTTGTCGGGATTCTCAAAATCCCGCTTCTCGACAAGGATGATATGAAGGTCGTTCAATGCGACGATAACGAAACCTATCTCTCAACAAACTTTAACGGAGAATATTCCGGCTACGGCACACTTTTTGTGGACTACAGAGACAAAATAGACGAGCTTGACACCAACACAATAATCTACGGGCACAAAATGAGAGACGGTCAGATCTTCGGACATCTGAACTACTACAAGGATATTGACAACTATAAGGAATATCCGACGATTAAATTCAACACGATATATGAGGACGGAACTTGGAAAATTTTTGCCGCTTTTATCGCAAATGTATATGACTCGCAGGATAACGGCTACACATTTCCGTATTTGACAATAAACTTCCCGTCAGACGAGAAATTCAACGAGTTCATTGCCGATGTAAAAACACGCTCGTACTATACAAACGATGCGGTTGATATAAAGCCGGGTGATAAGATTTTGACTCTTTCGACCTGCTGCTACGAATTTGAAAATTCACGCTTTGTTGTTATGGCACGACTGGTTCGTGACGGTGAAAGCGAAACGGTAGATGTTTCTAAGGTCAAGAAAAATAATAATCAGAAATTCCCCCAGGCTTGGTATGATGCAAACGGAATGGAGAACCCCTTTGCCGATTAAAAAAAATTCACGCTTGATTAAAAGAGGTATAAAACGATGGATATGAAACTTTTTTCACTTTGTAACCAAGACTCACAGGAGGCGGAAAACGGAAAAGAAAAAATTCTCGACTGTGTAAAGGATTTTTTCCCGGAATGTGACGGTTTCAATGAATTTACATCTCAAAAAAGAATGCTTGTGGCCATTTCGCAAAGCCTTCTTGCAGCGGATATTGTCCTCGTTGCGGTTCAGGCAACGATGTATAACGCTACCAAAAGACTTCTTTGCTCAGCTCTCGACATACCGACCGAAGCTAATGATGAGGTGGCGGCAGTTCTTTCAGAAAGACCGAAGACAAAGCAGCTCAAGCCGAATCTTTATAAGGCTTCGATCACTTTTCCACAATCGGCAATTCTTCTTTCAACAAGCGATTATATGAATTGCGGCTTTGCGATTACCTCGGGCGGGCAGCATATAATTTATATGCCGGTTGAGGACGAAAAGGCGCAGCAAATCATACTCGGCTCTCTCTATGATTATTTTGCGGAACTTAACGAACCGTGTGCGGTTTCGGCTGCAATGAAAAGCAGACATAACAAATTGATAAAAAAGGCTGTAAAGAATCTTTCCGAAAATTCAATAAAAGCCGCTGTCGTCGGAAACGATGCGGCCGATTATCTCATTTCTTTTTTATCAAAAAACGACAGCCCGGTTTTTACTGTTGATATGAACTATGAGTTACCCGAGGAGAATGAGAGCGTTCGTGAGCTTTCCGTGACGATGGCAAGAAATGTTCGTGAGAAAAATCACACCGAGCTTGGAATTTACATATCCGATCCGATCCGTTCCGACGACGAAAACCAAACAGCCTGCGTATACATAGCGATAGCCAACAGCGACGGCACAAAAATCTATAATGTCTTTTCGGAGAAGAACGAGACATCAAAGGATCTGCTCAGAGCCTGCTCGGACAAGCTTCTCCTGATTTTATCCGGTTGCGAACATCTGAGCAGCGCAGACGACGAATCCGCTGAAGAAAAAGCAGCCGATAAAAATCTTAAAGGAATTCTCGGCATAATTGCTTCAGCCGCAGTTTTCACGGCGTCGGTTGCCGGATTCATAACAGCACTTATTCTACGATGAAAGGATGATCTTCATGAAAAAAGCACTGTGCATTATTATTTCAGTTTTAATGTCTCTCTCCTGCTGCTTGATTTTCGCAGGAGCAAAAACAAGCTACAACGCAACATGGACAATGAATGCAAATGTTAACGGCAGCAACTATACCTCGGATTCAACGATTTCCGTCAATCCGGGAGACAAGGTAAAGGTTACAATTCATCTTTCAAATAATTACTACACCGGTCCAACCTGCTTCCAGCTTTTCTACACTCCGTCTGTCTTTGAAAAAGCTTCAAGCGGTGAATTCAACACAAGCGGAAAGCTTTACGGTGTTTGTGGAAAATCCATGTGTTCATTCGTGGATTGGGAAAAGATATCTCAAGGAAACCGTAATCAGGGCTGGCCGAACTACAGCGCCGACAAACTTGCCGAGTACAAAAAAACACATCAATTTCTTCGTGTAACAATGACGCCCAATGTTATGAAAACCACGACGGCTGTTAAAGACATCAACGAGAATCTTATAACCATCACTTTTGATGTTTCAAAATCAGCTCAGCCGGGTGCAGAGGGTGAAATCGCCCTCCCGATTGAAACAATGCGAACCAAGAATTATACTACGGGATATTTTTACAGCTCGATTTACACAACATCGAATATGGCTGACATAAAAAATATGCTCATGTATTCCGACGATCAGCACTTTGACTGTTCAAAGGCAACGCTAAAATTCAAGGTGAATTCGACATCGAAAACGGGCGATGTAAATAAGGACGGAAAAATCAACTCAGCCGATGCGCTTCTTGTTCTTCAATATTCCGTCGGCAGTATCACCCTCAATGATGAGAAGAAAGCTCTTGCCGATGTTAATAACGACAAAAAAATTAACTCGGCGGATGCATTGAAGATACTTCAATATTCTGTTGGAACAATCAATAAATTCTAATTTAATAAATAAAAGCGAAGGTCGTTCGATAGTCTGGCCTTCGCTTTTATTTATTTAAGCTGTTTTATTAAACTTCCCGCCTCAAAAACTTCCGTAGAAAAATCCAAATATCTCGCTTCAACCGAGCATCGTTCACAACCGGCAAATTTCAAAGCGTCAATAAAGCCTTGATAATCATACTCATCAAGTCGTTTCGGAAATCCCCTTTTTTCACCGTTTGACGGATAAGGATTGGAAAAATGTGCGTGCCTGATCGAACCCTTGAGCTGACGAATATCGTCATTGTCATCATCAACCATATGGTACAAATCCGCAAGGCAGGCTATATTATTTTTTCCGGACAAAACGGAAAGCATCGTGCCTTCCTTAACGGTATTTATTATATTCGTTTCGTTTTTTCTGAGAGGCTCAATAACAACCGTCATTTTGTATTTCTCGGCAATAGGCGAAACAACTCTCCCAAGAAAATCACCAAGCTGATGAAATCCATCGGAAAAACTTATTCCGTTTGGTACATTCCTTGCCGTACTTGAACCGAAAACAATGACCTCAAGCCCGATTTTCTTTCCTCTCGCCATGCCATTTTCAATAAAATCCGTATACTCACCGCTCCAATAATTGTGACCGATAACAGGAAGATCTCCGGGTAAGAAACAGTTTGCCGCCTCACATTTTATATTACTTAGCTCAAGGGCGGTTTTATATTCGTTGAATATGTCCTCGTCTGCCCGTGATAGCAGACTAAAGCCGCACTCCATATAATCAAATCCGGCATCCTTTGTAAATTTAACATTTTGCGGGCTGTCAATACCCATACACATTCCGTATCGCATAATCTCACCTTCCGCAAAGTAACCGCCGATTAAATCAGAAAGTAATTATCATCGGCTTCTTCATTTATTATAACATGCAAATAAATTAAGGTCAATGATTTTGAAATTTTTGTCATAGCATAGCTTCTTTATGCATATTTGTGTATTGAAAGGCGGTTAGCTATGAAAAAAATCAATATCAAAGGTGTTTCCGTGCAAACATGGGCAAGAACAGTGGTTCTTCTTCTTGCGCTCATCAGTCAGCTTTGCGTGATTTTAGGCAAAAGAAGCGAAGCGGTCGATGTTGATCAATGGCAGGAATATGCCACATATTTTCTTACCCTCATCGGCTCAATATGGTCTTGGTGGAGCAACAACAGCTTCACGGAAAATGCTCAAAATGCCGATAAATTGCTGAAAGGAGACGAAAAAGATGGCAACTAAAGGCGTTGATGTGTCATACTGGCAAAAAAGCATCGACTGGAGCAAGGTTAAAGCAGACGATATTAACTTTGCAATTATTCGCTGCGGTTACGGAACTAACGGAATTGACTCATACTTTGAGCGCAATGTTGCGGAATGTGAAAGAGTCGGAATTCCGTGGGGAGCATACTATTTCAGCTATGCCGAATCGGTTGATGACGCAAAGAAAGAACTTGAAAATTGTTTGAAGCTTCTCAAAAACAAAAAGCTGTCATACCCTGTTTATTACGACCTTGAGGACGAGGCAACAACAGGAAGTCAACCAAACTCAACTATTCTGAAAATTGCAAAAATTTTTATTGAAGGAATAGAAAAAGCAGGCTATTGGGCAGGAATTTATGCCAACACAAATTGGTTTAATACTCGTCTGACAGACCGTTGGTATGACCAAAAAGCAAAGTGGGTCGCACAATATAACGATAAAAACACCTATAAAAAGTCATACGGAATATGGCAATATACCTCGTCGGGCAAGGTAAGCGGAATAAACGGCAACACCGATCTGAATTACGGATATGTCGATTATCCCTCACTGATAATCGGCAAAAAAAGCGATGAAGAAAAATCAAACTCACAAAGCATCGGAGGAAACGATATGACAAGAGGATATTTCCAAAAAGGAGATTCAAACGAGGGCGTTTACGCATATAAGCAGCTTTTGATTTCCCTTAAAAAGGCAAGGATAATCAATCAGGGTGTTGACGATAACAATATCTTCGGCGACGGTACGGTTGAAGCGACAAAGCAGGTGCAGAGGGCAGCAAAGATCGAGGTTGATGGGCTTGCAGGCTCAAGAACCATCAGAGCGTGTTATGTTTTACTTGTGGACAGAATAAAATAAAGCGTCGGGCAGAAACCGTTAAATGTTTCTGCCCGTTATTCTGTCTGTTATTGTTCATCACTCTCGTCCTTTTCGGGGAAAAAGTGCTTTATAAATTCCGCTTTTTCATCATCGGAAAGAGTTCTGTATTTTCCGACGATATCTTTTTCGATCGGTCGTAGATCCGTTATTCTTGAAAAAGGAAGCTTAACGGAATTTTCATCTTCCTCCTGCGGATCATTAAAAGTTATAGTTGTGCTTTTGTCGAAAATAAGATATTCAAGACCGACATTATAGATATCCGCAAGCTTTCTCAGAACCTGGAGCGGCGGATTTGCATTTCCGTTTTCATATTTTGAGAATGTTGTTCTGCTCATTCCGAGAATGTTTGCCACATCGTCCTGTGTCATTTCAAACTGTTTTCTGAGATTGAGCAGTTTTTTTCCCAAAGCAGGATTCGGCGGATTGATCATTGTATTTTTCTCCTAAACTTTATTATAATAATATAATAGCACATAAAGCAAAAAATGTACAGTGAAATTTGTGGATTTTTCAAAAAATTCCATAAAAGTTGTCGAATTCAGTCTCTTTTTATGAATTGTTCCGGTTGCTAAACAGCGTCGGATATGATATAATCAATTAAAATTTTCTAAAGAGGCTTTTTATGTTTGATAAAAGAATATTCAATAATGTTAAATATTATGTCGCCGATCTCGACGGAACAGTATATCTCGGCAATGAGCTTATTGACGGTGCTAAAGATTTTTTTGATCTTGTAAAGAAAAACGGAAAGGATTTTTATTTTCTGACGAACAATTCATCAAATAACTCAAAGGTTTGTCTTGAAAAGCTTGTTAAAATGAATTTTCCCGTTCCGGAGGAAAAGATTATCGTTTCAACTCATGTTGCAATCAACTATATAAAAAAGAATTACCCAAAAAAATCGGTTTATCTCATCGGCAACAGCCGTCTGCTTTACGATTTTGAAAAATCGGGTATTCCCCTGACCTGTGATATGCCGGATATCGTGGTTCTCGGACTTGACGACACTCTTAATTACGAAAAAATACGCAAAGGCTGCAATTATATTATAAAAGGTGCAAAATTTATTGTTACTCACCCAGATATCAAAGCCCCGATGGGCGATGATTATATGCCCGACGCAGGATCAATGATGGCTTTATTTTCCACCTGCACCGGTGTTGAACCGCTTGTTATGGGTAAACCGGAGGTGTACACAGCTGATTATTTGACCGAATTGCTTCATTGCCGTCGAGATGAAATTTGCTTCATCGGCGATTCCCTCGCTGCGGATATAGCCCTCGGAGTTCGCCATGGAATGAAAACAGCCTGCGTATTGACGGGCGTCACAACTCCCGAAATATATGAAAAATCCAAAATTAAAGCCGATGTATGTGTTGACTCAATCAAGGATTTGTGCGCAATTTTTCAATAATTCGTAATAGCTTACAAACAATAACAACCCCCGCTGCACACCGAGCGTTAATGTTCGGTGTGCGGCGGGGTTTATTTTGCTTT
>CAVJDU010000040.1:0-17306 GCA_963648385.1 uncultured Coriobacteriaceae bacterium
GCTTCGACACAGAGATAGACGCCGAAACCTTCTGCAATCAAAAGTCGGCTATCTTCGTCATTATGCCGGAGGAAAATCCCAATACCTTCTTTATGATCTCACTGATTATCCAACAGCTCTACCGAGAGATACTTGCCGTTGCCGATGAAAACGGCGGCAAGCTCAAAAACCGCTGTGTGTTCTTCTGCGATGAGTTCGGCACTTTGCCAAAGATAGAAAGTGCGGAAATGATGTTCTCCGCCTCCCGTTCAAGGCGCTTGCAGATCGTTCCCATTATCCAATCCTTTGCACAGTTGGAGAAAAACTACGGCAAAGAAGGTGCGGAGATTATCGTGGACAATACGCAGGACACTATCTTCGGCGGCTTTGCTCCCAACAGCAGCTCGGCCGAAACGCTTTCCAAGGCACTCGGCAGCCGCACGGTCATGAGTGGATCTGTCAGCCGGAGCAAAAACGACCCGTCGCAATCGCTCCAAATGATAGAGCGACCGCTGCTGACACCGGACGAACTCAAGTCCTTGCCCAAGGGCGATTTTATCGTCATGAAAACGGGTGTGCATCCGATGCGGGTACACCTCAAGCTGTTCTTCAAATGGGGCATTGAGTTTGACGATGAACACCCTTATACCGTCCCCGATATGGGCAACCGTGAGGTCAAGTATGCCGACAAGAAAGAAATTCAGGACGGCATCCTCGAAAAATATCCGCCGGAGTGGAAAGAAGAAACGCCTGCTCCGAGCAGCTCGGTCGGCGGCGGTCAGGCACAGCAGGACAGCCCCAAGAACGAGCCGCAGAGAACTCCGCCGAAAGATAAGAACAAAGGCGGCAAGCCCATCCGTACCTCACCGCCGAAAAAAGAAACTGCCACCGACTTAACGGAAGCAGAGATCATCAAAGATTTAAGTGAAACCGAGGTGATACCGAATGAGCCGTCTTGATTTCCTTTACCGCATGGAATTGCCGCACAGAGCCGTTGCGGTATATATCTACCTCGCCGACCGGACGAATGAGAACAACGAGTGTTGGCCTGCCATACCGACCATAGCCGCTGACCTCAAGCTCTCGGCGTCCACCGTCCGCCGCGGGATCCGTGACCTCAGAAGAGCAGGGGTTCTCGAAACCGAGCAGCGATACCGAAAGAAAGGCGGCAAGAGCAGTCTGCTGTTTCGGTTGAAAGCGGAGTAAAAAACAAAATCCTCCGCCAAGGGGCAACTGCGCCTACAAGCTGACAGGTGCCACCTGTCATGGTGGAAGGAGAAAGTGAACTACCCAACTGAAAAGCAATAACAAGCAGAAAGAAAAACAATAACCGAGATTATCTTGATATACAGAAAAGACCGCCGTGAGCATTAAAAGCACACAGCGGCCTTTTTCTTTCTGCCGTATCTTTTTTCTACAACAAAATCAGCCATGATCAATTCAATCATGGCTGAAAAATATGCACGATGTTTTCGTAGAGTTCGTCACTCAATGAACGCTCCACATCACTCAAATACGGATAAATTATAGCATGTAAACTCAAAAAAAGCAATAGGAAATGGAGAAATCGTGTGATTTTTTCGGAAAATCTTCAAAATTAATATTCACAAATCAAAATTGTTGGCTATCTTGCTCTTTTTTGAGATTGCAAAGCAGTCAAATCAGCAGTCGAAAAAAGAAATAAGTGTCAGGTAAAATATACATAGCTTTTTAAGCTAATAAAACAAGGAGGTCATAAACATGGCTAAAGGAGAAAACATCTTCAAAAGAAAAGACGGACGGTGGGAAGCAAGGTACATCAAAGGATATGAATTGTCCGGCAAAATCAAATATGGATTTTGCTATGGAAAGACATATCGTGAAGCAAAGGAAAAAGTTACAAAAATGAAGGCTGCACTTCTGAAGGGGACACCAATCCCCACGAGCGGAGCAAAACATCGCTTTGCTTTTTACTGCGACGAATGGCTTAGGCTTAGAAAAAACAAAATTCGTGAGTCTACCTATATTAAGTACAGCACCGTCCTCGAAAAGCACATTAAACCAAAGCTCGGAGGGTGTTTTCCGCTCGGTATCACAACCGGGTTAATCGAGGATTTCTCACAAGAGTTGTTGTTTGACGAAGAATTAGCGGTAAAAACCGTTCATGACATTCTTGTTGTGCTTCATGGGGTTTTAAAGTATACGGCGACACAATTTCCGGGGACATTTCCATCCATTGAAATCAATTACCCCAGAGAAGGAAAAAAAGAAATGCGAGTTTTGTCGCTCGAGGAGCAAAATCACCTCATATCTTACCTGTTAGATGATATGGATGCCTGCAAATTCGGAGTTTTACTTGCATTGTTCACCGGTCTCAGAATCGGAGAACTCTGTGCCTTGAAATGGGGCAATATAAATCTGCGAGATAAATCAATTCGAATTGTTGCTACACTTCAAAGGCTTCATGATGTTGATATGAAAAGTGAGGGACGAACTCGAATCGTAATCGGTGATCCTAAAAGCGACACATCCGTTCGAACGATACCGATGACGGAATCGGTAATAAGTTTGTGCCGAAAAATGAATCCGCAAAATTCAAGTGCTTATATATTGACCGGAACACCCGATTTTATGGAGCCCCGGACATTGCAATACCGTATGGAAAAATACACCCGTGAGTGCAATCTTGACGGAGTGCATTGCCATACACTGCGTCATACTTTTGCCACGAGAGCGGTTGAGGTTGGATTTGAAATTAAATCGCTGTCTGAAATTTTAGGACATGCAACAACTACCATTACACTTGAGAGATATGTTCACTCTTCTATGGAGCTCAAGCGTAACAACATGAGTAAATTGAATGCGGTCGGTTTTTAATCTCAGCAGTCAAACTTTTGTGTCATTTGGTAATCAAAACGGCGAATTTCCCATCTGCAATGCCTTATTTCTCTTGTTTCCATTGAGTGACGAACTCTATGAAACTGCGAGATTTAAGGCATTTTTTCGTCTCGACACAAACGATTGAAAAAATAAACTTTTCAATCGCTACCCATTGAGTGACGAACTCTACGAAGCTCTTTGGTGTGTTTCGGTGAACCCCAAGTTACCGGTTCACCATTTTTTACGGCGTCAAAGTAGTGACTACTACTTGTCCGTAAGAAAAGGAGATGTCTATATGGAGCAAAAGGAAAGTATGCGTCTGAAATTCATAAAAAGTGCCGTTCATATCGTTGCGACCGACGGCCTTGATAAGACAACTACAAAACTCATTGCTGCAGATGCCGGATTTAACGAATCTTATATTTATCGTTGCTTCAAGAATAAAGAGGATTTATTGGCGGAAGCGTTTTATTCCGAAGATGTACGATTTGCGCATCATATTCAAAATACACTGCCAATCATGAAACTTTCCGGACCAACATGGGAGGAAAGATGCTTTTTGCTTTGGAAATCGTGTTGGAATTTCATCATTGAAAAGCCGGAGGATTGCCGTTTTTATATCCGATATTATTATTCTGCAAATTGCAAAGAGTATGCGTATGACAGGCATCTTGATTTTTATAAGCCCTTGATTGAAAAAGTCAGATTTGCATTTCGGACAGATGTAAATGTGGATATGCTGTTGCATCAGATATTTGATACAATGCTTTCCTTTGCCGCAAGAACTCTAAATCATGAAATTGCAAACGACGAAACTACTATGAAATGGATGTTTCGGCAGATTTTCGGATTCGTCTCGATTAACGCTAAGCCGGAAATGTTGGAAGAATCAAAAAAGGAGTCAACAGAATGAATCAAACAATAAAGAAAGCATGGAACATCATTAGTTCCGTTCTCGTGGCTGCTGTTGTTATTCTTGCTATCGCTTTAGTTGGGGTACGCATTGTAGGCATAAAAACATACGCCGTAGTATCGGGTTCAATGGAACCGACCTATCCGACAGGTTCCCTTTTATATGTAAAAAGCGTTAAAGCGGAAGATTTGAAAGTCGGAGATTCCATCACTTTTATGTTAGATAAAGAAACGGTCGCAACGCACCGCATTATTGAAATTATTCCGGATGAAGAAGATAAAAGCGTTATTCGTTTCCGAACGCAAGGTGATGCAAACGATTCTCCGGACGGAACACCCGTCCATTGCAAAAACATTATCGGTAAGCCGGTATTCTCCATCCCGTATCTCGGATACTTTGCAAACTTTGTGCAGAATCCTCCGGGAATATATCTGTCAATCGGAGCGGCTGCTGTTTTAATTGTTCTTGTTTTTTTGCCGGATATTTTAGATACGGGCAAAAAGAAGAAGCTCGGCGAAGAAGGCGGAGCAAATGACAAAGGGGTAACGCCGTAAGGCTCCCAAATATATTTCAGGAGGTTTTTGTAATGAAAACAAAGACAAAAGCATTGGTGCTGTCGCTCTGTGCGGTGTTACTTGTCGCCGTATCGGTGTTTACAACAATCGCTTTCTTAAAATCAAGCGATTCCGTTAACAACACCTTTACGGTTGGTAAAGTGGCAATCACATTAGATGAGGCAAAGGTAGACGGATACGGTAACACAATTGAAAAAGCCGACCGTGTAAAAGCCAACACCTACAAGTTGATCCCGGGTCATGAATATACCAAGGATCCTATCGTCCATTTCGCTGCTGACAGCGAAGCGTCGTATTTGTTTGTGAAAATTGAAAACGGTCTTGCCGATATTGAAGCTGACGCAAAAATTGCCGATCAGATTAGGGCAAACGGCTGGACTGCACTCGACGGGGTAAACGGCGTTTATTATATGACCGTTTCTGCCAACAACACTTCGGCAGCGATTGATTATCCCGTTTTCGAGAGCTTCAAATTGACCGATGACGCGGTCGTATCGAATTATGCAAATGCCGAAATCAATGTTACTGCATATGCAATTCAAGCAGACGGATTTGCCACAGCCGCTGCAGCATGGGCAGAAGCCAGCAAATAAACTTACGGTAAATACGGCATTTTGCCATATTTATAGAGTATCCCCAAAATCGGAGGAAAGGAGGAACGAGCATGAAAAAAGCATGGATTTCCGTTGCGGCAATTGCACTTGTACTCTGCTGTGCAATCGGCGGCACTCTTGCATGGCTAAGTACAAAGACCGATCCCGTTGTAAACACCTTTACAGTCGGTGATATCAATATCGGATTGGCTGAAACAACCACAGATTACAAAATGGTTCCGGGCAATACGATAGACAAGGATCCGAAGGTCACGGTAAAAGCCGGCAGTGAGGCTTGTTGGTTGTTCGTAAAAGTCGAGGAGTCTGTGAATGCGAAATTTTCAGACTTTATGACCTATGAAATAGCGGACGGCTGGACTGCACTTGCAGGCGAAACAGGTGTTTATTATCGCACGGTTGGTGCTACCACTGCGGACAGTGATTTTGCGGTTTTAAAAGATAACAAAGTAACCGTAAAGGACGGCGTGACAAAGCAGATGCTGAACGCCCTGACTGCCGACACCTATCCTAAGCTGACATTTACGGCTTATGCGGTGCAGCAGGACAACATCACTGATGTTGCAACCGCATGGACAACTGCAAAAACAGCACAGTAACCGCTCCTTTTCTTAATTTACTACATAACATGAAAGGAAAAAAGACAATGACTATGTCAAAAAAGAAAATTGTTTCCCTGTGTCTGGCGGCGATACTCGTCGTTATGGTGATTGCCGGGGCATCTCTTGCTTACTTAACAGATACAAAAGACGCGACCAATACATTCACGGTTGGTAAGGTGAAAATTGAGCTGATTGAAAAGCAGCGCGACGGCAAAGGTGGTCTTGAGGACTTCGAGCAGGAAAAGAAACTCATGCCTATCGTTGGTTCTGCGCAGGGAGAAAAAGACGCCCTTGGTTTGTCTGTTGCAAAGAACTATGTCGATAAAATTGTTACCATTAAGAACCTTGACAATGATGCCTATGTTCGTGCGTATATCGCCGTTCCGGCAGCTCTTGATTCTGAAAAAGCAGCAGATAACATCCTTCATATCAATCAGCCCGGTAAAGACACCTTTGTCGGACTTGACGGTACAACTGCAGACAAGGCATACACATGGAGTGATATGACCAAGGTTGGCACATTCACGGATGATGACGGCATTTTCTACAATGTTTACTATTCGACCTATGCCGATGTATTGACAAAGGATGAGATTGCGGGCTGTGCAGCTTATGTCGGCGTTTACCTTGACAAAGATGTAAATTTTGACGGCACGAATTGGACGGTCACTCGCAATGGAGTAACTTCCGTTATTGATTATGACCTTTCCAACGGCGTAACCCTCCCCGTTTTTGCAGTTGGCGTTCAGGCGGATGGTTTTGATTCCGCAGATGCCGCCATCGACGCTGCCTTTGGTGCAAATTTCAATCCGTGGGCAAACTAAAAATTATATTTGAGAGGAACGAATCATGACTAAAAAGAAGATAGTTACACTCGCACTTGCTGCCGTAATTGCTGTTATGGCAATTGCCGGTGCATCTCTTGCATACTTTACCGACACCAAGAATGCCGAAAACACATTCACCATGGGTAATGTCAAAATTACACTGGATGAAACCGATATTACCGATCCCGAAGGCGATCGTGTAACCTCCAATGAGTACGGCATTGAGGATGTCTATCCCGGAGCAGAACTCGTTAAAGACCCGACCGTGCACAATGTAGGTAAAAATTCCGCCTATGTCCGTGCCATTGTTACCATCGAAAACGGTATGAACTGGCTTGGTCTGTATAACGAAAATGTGTGGACGGCTCCGCAGGAGGAAGCGTTCATTGCCCTCATTAACGACTCGCTCGGAGATGGTTGGGAAATCGCAGACATTGCCTACGACATGTCCGGTCCGAATCATCCCACCAGCGATTTTGTCGCTACGCTGAAGTATACCGAGGTTCTCGCCCCCGGTGATGACACTTCCGCTATGTTCTCCGAAGTAAAGATTCCCGAGAAAATCACGGAAAATGATATTACCACAAGAATCAGTCAAAACGGCACTTTCCACATTGATGTTACAGCTCAGGCAATTCAGACCAATGGTTTTGCAACATGGGAAGATGCGTTCGCTGCGTTTGACGGCAACTGATAGCACCCTGTTCCACACCATAGTATTGACTTGCACCTCTTCCTTTTGAGGTGCAGGTCATATGCGAGTACCCGGCGGCTGCACACGGCGGATATTCGCATATGGCCTTGTCAGAAACAACCGTGCAAAGGAAGATTATTTTATGAAGCAACGAAACATAAAGACAAAATTACTATCGCTGTCTGTGATAACTGTAATAGCAATTACCGCTGCCTACGGCTCTCTTGCCTATTTTACGGCAGAAGATACAGCAAAGAACACAATCACTGCGGGTGATGTCAAAATTGAATTGCAGGAAAAAATGATATCCCCCGACGGAGAGAAAATTGTGCCGTTTGAAAATCAACTCGATGTTATGCCCGGTTGTACTGTTTCAAAAATCGTTCAGGTTAAAAACACGGGCGGCCAGCCTGCATGGATTCGGGTATCCATAGAAAAAGCCATTGAACTTGCGGAAAATACGCAGAAAGAAATTGATCTGTCGCTTGTTTCATATCAAATCAACACGGCATTTTGGACGGAAAAGGACGGCTACTACTATTATAACAATTCTCTTGCACCGGGGGAAACGACAGAACCTCTTTTGGAGGCGGTCGACTTTTCCGGAAAAATGAGCAATGCTTATCAAAACAGCAAAGCGATTCTAACAGTTAATGCATACGCTACTCAGACCGCTCACAACGGTATTTCAGCCACCGATGCCGACGGATGGCCGCAAGCAAAATAAGGAGGAATAAACTATGACATACGGTAGTCACCAAATAAAAAACCATTCCAAAGGACTGTACAAAGCCCTCGCTTTGCTGTTGTGCTTTGCGACCTTGATCACCTCCTTTCATTTCGGTATTGTTGCAATTATTGCAGAGGCCGCAGAAGGAAGCCATTCCATACAATTCGGCGGAAAAAACATTGACAGCATTGTTCTGCCGCAGGACGACAAGCGGACTCTTTCTGTTGAAGAACAAGCAGATACCGCCTATTCATGGCAACTTTGTATCAACAAATCAAACGATGAATGGGTAACTGTTTCCGGACAGAAAAAGAACTTCCTTACGCTTAGTTATGCAATGGTTGGAAGTCTTTTGGACAGTCACGGAACTGCTTATGTGCGCTCGATTATGAAGAGCAGAGGAAACACCAGTATCAGTTCACCCGTTTGTATCAATGTGTCCTACACAGCTCCGGAAGCGGTCGGACAATCCGAGACGATAAAGAATCCTCTTAAATCGTCAATAAAACGGGCAAATGCAGCTCCTTCCGATTTCAAATCATATACGGTGACCGTCAATTTTGTTTACGAAAACGGTGACCTTGTTTCCGATCCTTATGTTGCGAACATTGAGGACGGCGGACAATTCAGTACAACAGTACATTTTCCGTCGGTTGTCGGTTATCTTGCCTATCTCGGAGATGATGCAAACAGTTCCACAGAGCTTCAGATTGATATACCCGAAATCACTGAAAATGTATCTTATACCGTAACCTACAAACCTACCCTCGTGTCATACAAGGTTCATCACTATGTTCAGAATATACTCGACGATAATTATGTTTTGAACAGTACAACCGAGCGGATGGGACTTACAGGTACATCGGTCGGTGATGGCTGCGCAATTGACATTGACGGCTTTACCGTTCTTTATTACGACAAGGATGTTAAAATTGCCGCTGACGGTTCTACCGAAATCGAAATTTATTATGACAGAAACTATTATTTACTGTCTTTTGACTTGGATGGCGGCTACGGAGTAGAACCGATCTATACACGGTACGGAGCAACCGTATCGGTAAGTGCACCAACACGCCCGGGCTATCTGTTCGATGGTTGGGAACTGACCGAATGCGGCGGAGTGCCTGCAACTGACGCGCAGAAGAGTCAGTATGATCTCAATCTTGTGAGTATCACACTGCCATCCATGAATCTGAAATATCGTGCAAAATGGAAAACCTCTGATACGACATATACGGTTGTATACTGGACTGAAAATGCCGATGATGACGGATATAGTTATGAAAGCCATGAAACGGTAAATGCAGTATCCGGCACTGTTGTAAACGGAAGTGCTTATAGCACAAGGACAATTGCTCATTTTACATATAATGCGGATAAAACAGATAATGGTGTAATTGTCGAGGGCGACGGTTCCACCGTTGTGAATGTGTATTATGCACGAAATAGATATACGCTGACATTCAGGGAACTCACCTGCACCAATACTTCATGGTTTCATACTCACAAAGATACTTGTTATGCACAAAGCTCTATGACCATCACTGCCAAATACGGAGCAGATATACACAACAATTTTCCGATAAAAGATGGTGACAAAACTATATGGTGGGAGGTGCCGGATGGCACTGAAACCTTTGAAGCGGGAAATTATTTGGGTAGCATTGATACAATGCCGGGAGAAAATATAACATTTAGAGAATATGATAGAGAATCAGGTGCCGTAATCTATTACTATATTGAGTCTATATCCGGAACAAGCGGTGAAACCGTTTATAACGGGAAAAACTACAATTTATATAAAAAAATTGATCTTAACAAAAGCGGGAACCTAACTTATAAAGAAGAATTTCATGATATAAAAGGCTTTGAACAAGGAGATTCCAACCCGAGACTTCCTGTAAACGGAAGCGTAAGAATTCAAACTAATAATTATCTTTACTATACCAGAAAAAGTTATAGTTTGAAATTCTTTAATTATACATCTCTTGTTTCAGGCAAAGGCGGAACGGTTCAATACGAAGCTCCGCTCAAAGATTACTACTTTGTTCCGGATTATCCCGATTCACTTGAGCCGAACGCCTATGAATTTGCCGGATGGTTTACGACTCCCGGCTGTTTTGCCGGATCGGAAGTGGATTTCTCCACAGCAGTCATGCCGGATTCGGATGTTACACTTTATGCGAAATGGGCACCGAAAACGCATACGGTTCGCATTTTCAAAACAGCCAATATGGCTGCCACCGAGCTGATTGATACGCAAATCATTCCGCACGGCAATTATGCCAAAGCGCCGACCGATATTACAAACGGCAACTATGTATTCAACGGTTGGTTCTATATGGATGGCACAGAGAAAAAAGCATTTGATTTTAACAATATGCCTGTCAATCGTGACCTCGACATCTTCGCCGAGTGGAGTTCCAAAACGGCCGTATTGTATACAGTGCGGTACGAGCTTGCGGATGGGACAGAAATTGCCGAACCGACTGTTGGCTCTACCCTTGCAGGAACATCAAAAACATTTACGGCAAAAGGTGGTGCAGAATTGTATGCCGGATATCAGGAGGGATACTTCCCGAATACTAACAGCCATACGATTCTGATGAACATTAACGGCGGAAACGAATATACCTTTATTTACACGCCGATCCCGAATGTTCCCTATACAGTTCGGTATCTTGAAAGAGGTACGGGAAATGTTCTTGCGGAAGAAAAACAGGTTGCTGAAAACAAGAAATCGGTTGTTACGGAAGTATTCAAACAAATAGCCGGGTATATGCCGGATGCCTATCAGAAAAGACTGGTTCTCTCTGCTAACGGTACGGAGAATGTGCTGACATTTTGGTACACCAAAGATGATATACATGCGTATTACATTATCACGCATTGGGTGCAGAATTTAGTGGGAGACGGTTATACCGAATACCGCACAATTCAAGGCCCCGGAACGATAGGCGAAACCATAACGGAAATGCCTCTTTCCATCACAGGTTATACCTACAACAGCAGCAAAAGCACGGCAAGCGGTGTTCTCACCGCAGACGGGCTTGAACTGAATCTGTACTATGACCGGAATTTGTACGGCTATACTGTCAGGTACTTGGAATACGGTACAGATAAGGAACTGTACGCTCCCTCGGATTATGATGCGATTTATCGTTACGGAACTGTTGTATCTGCCGAAGCTGTTGATATTCCCGGCTACACTGTTGTGGGCGAGAAAAATAAAACTCGGACGATCAGCAACAGAAACAATGAAATACTATTTTATTACAGCGAACAGGAAGTCACAATCAACTATGTACCGATCGGCTCCGGGTTTGTCAGCATCGGTTCGGAAACGGTCAAGGCAGCGACAGGAAGCGTATCCGGTTCTGTTCCGACACCTGCATCCGGATACAGGTTTGACGGTTGGTTTGCGGATGAGGCATGTACAATTCCGGTATCAGACTTATGGATCGACGGCAATCGGAAGTTAACACCGCAGCAAGAAGGCGGCCTTTTCAGTTCTGCTACCTATTATGCAAAGTTTTCAGAAAATACGGCATCTCTCACGATTCAAAAGAACGGATGGAATACCGCAGATGAAAATCAAACATATCTTTTCCGCATTGTCGGAACTGACGAGAACACGAAAAACATTGATTTGACTGTCACTGTTCATGAAAACGGCAAGACGACAATAACGAATCTTCCGGTCGGCAGCTATACCGTAACTGAAAAATCCGATTGGTCTTGGAGATATACTCCCGAAGAACAATCAAAATCCATCTCTCTTCCCTATGGCGGTATGACATTACAATACAACAATACCCGTTCGGAAGAAAAATGGCTTGACGGTGACAGTTATAAGAATAATGTATTTAACAAATACGAGTAAAGGAGGGAAACATCGCAATGGCATACGATTATTACTGTGGCAAGCATACAAAGCGCCGGGTTCCCAAAACGGTTGCTCGCAGACGAAAAAGGCAGTTTGTCACATTGCTGATTTCGCTCCTGCTTGTACTTGGTATATGTACCGGAGGAACGCTTGCTTATGTTTTAACACATACCGATGCAACCGAGAATGTGTTTACCCCCGGAAAAGTTTCATGCAGCATAAACGAAACATTCAGCGGCAATGTAAAAAGCAATGTGTCGGTGAAAAACACCGGTAATACAGATGCATATATTCGTGCATATATCAGCGTCACTTGGATGAAAGATGATGAGGCACTCAATCAAACAGTTACAGCGAGAACTCCGGTGGAAAATGAAGATTACACAATCGCTTTTTCACAAAACACCGATTGGTTGAAAGGTTCGGACGGCTATTGGTATTATTGTACTCCCGTTTCTGCCGATAGCAGCACCGGAACACTGATTGATCAATGCAAACTGAAAGACGGAGTATCTGCACCCGAAGGTTATTATCTTTCGGTTGAAATCATCGCCTCTGCGATTCAGGCATCCCCGGATACAGTGGTAACGAGTCATTGGTGTGTAACACTTGACGGAAACAGAATCATAAGTGCGGGGAAAAGTGAGGTGATCGGAGAATGAAAAAAGTCAACAAGAGTGTTTTGTGCTTTCTCCTTTCAATAATTGTACTCTTGGGAAGCTCCGTTACCGCTTTCGCAGACGGCAGAGTTACCTATGACGGAAATGCAAAAGATTTCATTTTTTCTCCCGGAAGTCGGTATTCTCCTACCGATCTGTTCACGGATTTCAAGGATGTTATGCCGGGTGACACCATTACACAAAAGGTTACTGTCGACAATAAGGCTGAAAACAATGTAAAAATCAAACTGTACATGCGCTCCCTCGGTGCTGAGGAAGGGTCTGAAGAATTCCTTTCAAAGCTGTATCTTACCGTAAAACAGGACGGAGAATCCAATTTGTTTTCGGCGCCTCCCTCTGAGCCGGCACAGCTTAGTGATTGGGTATATCTCGGTACCATTTATTCCGGAGGAAAAATTGATTTAGATGTTACCTTGAATGTTCCGATCACGCTTGAAAATCGTTTTCAGGATGCAATCGGATATTTGGACTGGCAATTCCGAATTGAGGAACTTCCGACAAGCCCGGATGACCCAAAGGCACCGCAAACGGGTGATACCACAAATATTTGGCTTTATCTTCTGCTTATGAGTGCAAGCGCAACTGTGCTGCTTTTGCTTCTTGTTGTGCAAAAAAAGAAGAAATCAGATAGCAAGGCATGATTGCCCTGCACGATTCATCCGCACCGAAAAATGCAGTGCGGATGAATTCGTATATTTGTTGAAAGGTTCGGATGAGTCAAACAATGAAAATAATTAGCGATATTCTCGGCATATTTAAACATTCAAATCAAATATCGCCGAAAATCAAATATGACTGTTGTATTTGCTGCGGCAAAACTACGGAATACCCTTCGGACTTGCCAATCGCTGTACGAAAATACTACATTCAAGGGTGTGGTCAACTCTGCGAAACATGTTTTACAGAAATCTGCAAGGATGAGTCAGAAAATAAAATGTCAAATGACGAATTGAAACGCTTAATATATTTCTGTGATAGAGATCGCCTTACTGTTTACAAAAACACTTGAAGGGTGAAAAATGTGGAACGGATAAATTTATGCGGCTCTCGATTTGGGAAATTAACTGTTTTGAAAAAGGTTGAGCATACAGGGAGCGGTAACCGAAATGATTATTGGTTGTGTTTATGTGATTGCGGAAACGAGACAATTGTATTAGGTTCAAACTTATTGCGAGGTCATACAAAAAGCTGCGGATGTTTGAAAGAAAGGGATTTGACCGGAAAGCATATCGGAAAGCTAACCGTAATCTGCAGGTCTGACCGATATGCACCTCGAGGGAATCGAAAAAACAGACTGTGGAAGTGCCTTTGTGACTGCGGCAATATTGTATACAGAGCGACTGATACATTATCGGCTGACAGAGAGAGCAGTTGTGCTGAATGTGCTGCAAAGCATAATGCCGCCCTTGCGAGAGAAAACGCCGGGTTCATTGACGGTACTCAAGTTTCAAAAATCAAGGAAATGAAGCTATCTGCTTCTAATACGAGCGGATGTCGAGGAGTATCCTATGACAGCAGAAGAAATCTATGGGAGGCAACTATTAAATTCAAAAATCATAAAACTCGCCTCGGCTACTACAAAAACTATGCAGATGCAGTAAAAGCACGAAAAGAAGCCGAAAACAAGGTGTTCGGTGGATTTTTAGAATCAATAAGCGAATAACGCCCACAAGGAGAAAACATGGATATTGCAACTTGGGTGATTTTAATAATACTATCAGCATTCTTTGGCTTTATGCTGATTGTGAAAATAACACAGTGCGTCCTCGAATTCAGACACGAGCATCAATATTTGAAATTAGAAATGAATCGCTCCTATGACGAGAAAGAATTTCTATATTGGCGAAAAGAACTGCGTTGCCATTCTTTATGCTTGATACCGTTTGTGTCAAAGCGAAATGTTGACACCGTCTATAAACATTTCTTTCGGAAATAATGCACTTGTAACGGCGAGGTGTTAAATATGGAAAAACACAAAATGTTCTATATCGGAGAAAATCGTGAAATGGTTTTGGAGAAGTGCCATTTCTGCAAAGAATTGAATCTGACTGATTGTAAGTCCTGCTTGTTGGAAATGCCGCAATTTGACGATAACTGTTCTGCGTATGAGGCTGTTGCTCATGATGAGGTTTCAAAACGAATGGAGCACTTGTTAGGGGTCATAGGGAATCCGATTAAAGGAGACTGAAAAATGGATTTGTTTGAAAAAATAAAAGACTTACTCGGATGCGAATACATATCGGATATTCGTAATGACCGTTGGCGAAATACAACTAAAAATATCATTGCAAAGATTGACCTGTCATCGTATTCGGCATTAGAATTGGCTGACATGGCTGAATACCTTTATGGGGTGGATATGTATGGGTCAGACAAGGATACCGTAATCAATTTTTTGAAAAATGCACCGAGAGAAATACTCTTAATAACTTAAGTGGCCGTTGAAAACGCCGAAGGATATTAGACGAAAATGAGAGGAAAGCGTTTAAACTTAGCCGGAATGCGCATCGGGAAACTTACTGCTATTGAGCAGACAAACAAACGAACAAAAAGCGGCTGTATTATCTGGCGTTGTGTTTGTGACTGCGGTGGCGAAAGACTGCTGACATCACAACAAATAAAGTTAGGGCAAGTTAAAGATTGCGGTTGCTCAAACATTTCACCTCACTCAAAGGATATTACAGGGCAAAGATTCGGCAAACTTATTGCATTAGAACCAACCGATCAAAGAGAGGACGGTTCTGTAGTATGGCACTGTCGGTGTGATTGCGGAAATGATGCATATGTACAATTGAGATTATTGACACAAGAATCAGTAAAAAGCTGCGGGTGTTTGCATTCTCCGCCTCTCAAAAATTACATCGGAAAGCGATTCGGACATTTGACGGTACTTTCCTATGTGGGAAAGAGGGGCGGAAAACATGTTTGGCATTGCCTATGTGATTGCGGCAACGAAACGGATGTGTGCCAAAGCAGCCTGCAAAACGGCAGCGTTAAAAGCTGTGGGTGCATTCTTTGGAAAGATATCTCCGGACAAAGATTTGGGAACCTGACGGTTTTGGAGAGAGCTGATTACAATAACAGATCAAATGCATACCGATGGAAATGCATTTGCGATTGCGGTACAATTGTTTATCGCACGGCAAAGTCTCTTCAATACTCGAGTGAAGCCGGAAGGATTGCTGCGTGCTCTAAATGCAGTAAACATATTAAAGGGTATGTTGAAGGCACTTTTATTCCTCGAATAAAAAGTGAAACCATCCAAAGGAATAATACAAGCGGAGTGCGTGGAGTACATTACGATAAAAGCAGCGGTATGTGGAGGGCTGAAATTCGCTTTCAAAAAAAGCATATTACACTTGGCCGTTTCCGTAATTTCGACGAAGCCGTAGCAATGAGAAAACGCACTGAAGAACAACTGTGGGGCAGATTCCTTGAAAATTATAATACCCACAAATTCAACCGGAGCAATGATAATGTATAGTCGGACAATTGTGTGATTAAATGAAGCTGTTCCTGCATTTCAGCACAGTGAAATACGGGCTTTATGCACAGCAAAATGACGGATAGTATATCAATTCCATCAAACAGACGGCTATAATAAAAATATGGTGCAGCGAAATATAAGTCGTTGCACCATATTTTTAGTTATCAAATGCTAAAACCACAAATCATTACTTTATGTGATCATTTGCCCATATCTGCAGCCCGAAATCGCCGTGGAATGTAGTCAACTGCCGTGCGAAAATCGTATATAATCATATCAGCGGCTGAGCCAAGGCAATTCCTCCTGCAAAGGGAACGAACAGATAAAACGATTCCCGACAACAGCACAAAAGAATGAGGCGCAGCGGACTAAAAAATTCGTTACGCCTTATTTTTTGCCATTTTTCGACCATCAAAGCGGTAAAATTACAAAATTGTTTCCCAACCCTACAAATTTTTTACCGAATTCCATGTATACTGTGTATATCACATTTATGCACTCTTCACTTTTGCCCCGACAGCGGATACACTGATATCAAAGGATACCAAATACAGCGAGGTAATTATGAAAACAAGGAGATGTCCCTAACAACCATGTACATAAGCACGCTCCCATATTCAAAGCCGTCTTAACAAAACGGTTTTTATATTCACGCCCTCACGCGGCTGTACTATGCCCCAAAGCATAGCACAGCCGCTTTTTTGTTTGCCCGAATACCGTAACAGGAGGTGACCCTAATGTTTAGCCATGCAGAATCTATCGACGAAGCCCAACACAACGCAGTGCCATAAGATGAGCGGCACTATGCCGGTTCCAAAGGACAAGGTGAAATAATGAAAAAGAATACAGGAAAGATACAGGTGTTGAAATAGCAAAGACTGTCTTTGACTTTATAAGACACTTTGCACGGACACAAAAACACCTCTGTTTTTTTGACCTCTGCGGTCGACAGAATTTTATACGATATCCGCAAAAGGCCAACGATAGTTCCGTTTTTTCGGAATTTCAAAGTGGCTTGGCTTTCTGCGTTTATATAAACGGCAGCGTACTGTCGAAGTATGCGGTCGGCTGTCGAAGCCCTCCGTATCAATCGTTTTTGACCTAACAAAAAACGATTGAACGGAGGTACATAACAGTGAAAAAACAACCCAAAGCGGTTTATATCATAGAGAACGGCGGATACACGGAACTGTCCTATGAGGAATTTCTCCGCCGTGAGCAAATCTGCCCGTTATATGCGGACAAGCTGTTCCTGCCTTTATACGGCAGTCTAATGGAGGTATCCAAAGAGGATTACGAGGAATATTACCGTCAGCGGAATCGTCAAATCTATATTGACAGACGCGCATCAAGAAACGGCGATGTTTCCTACAACGCTTTAACCACCGATGAATTCAACGGCGAGGACATTCTGATCGCCGAGCTGCCGGATGTATGCGACACCGTAGTGGAAAGCATTATGA
>CAVJDU010000041.1:0-16185 GCA_963648385.1 uncultured Coriobacteriaceae bacterium
GCATCTTTCGTCCTTGAAGAGGGACATTAATAACTACTACTTTATTATACGAGGAGGCGTACATATGAATCTGATTTATAAGTTACTCTCGTTCTTTAATATAATTACTTTCTGCCTTGCTATGCTCTGCGGAAACTTTCCCGGCTTTGTTGCAACGGAGCTTGAATATGAAACCGCTTACGGCAACCCGATGAAAGGCTTTATGCCGTTTTACAGCGAGGAGGGTGCGGATTTATCCGTGCCATACAGCATGGAATGGCTCTATATTCCGATGACCGATCTTGTTGCCGATGATGGAACATATACCTTTGAAAAAGGTCTTGAAGATAAGCTTGATAAAATTACGAAAAGAGGTCATCAGGCAGCATTGAGGGTCTATCTTGATTATCCCGACAAAGAATCTGCCGTCCCGAAATTCATATGGGATATGGGTGTTAAAAAATACGAATACAGCGAGTACGGCGGCGGAGTCAGCCCGGATTACAGCGACCAAAGACTGATTGATTTTCTGCTTGAATTTATTGACCGATTTGCCCTGAACTATGACGGTGACAAAAGAATTGCTTATATAACAACCGGCTTGATAGGGCATTGGGGCGAATGGCATGTTTGCAATGAAATCAAACCCGCAATGGCTTCCGACCGACAAAAAAAGCAAATAATTCATGCGTTTGAAAATAAATTTAAACACACAAATATTCTCACTCGCTATCCGGGAACGCCCGGATCGAACAACGGTCGAATCGGATTTCACGATGATTCGTTCACTTATAACACGATAAATCCCGATAAAAAATATTATTTTTTTACTCAGCTGAAAAAAGCACGGAAAACGACTGTTTGGAAAACTCAGCCTATCGGCGGCGAGTTTCGTCCCGAGGGTCAAAAGAATTTTCTTAACGGTCAGGTGACGGAAAATTTTCAGGATTATGATGAATGTGTGAACAAAACGCATTGCTCATGGCTGATGATGGCAGAAGCTTTTTCGGGTGATCTCAACGAAAAAGAGATAAAAACGGCAAATGATGCCTCGGCAAAGCTCGGTTATGATTTTTATGTCGATAAAGTTCAGGTGAAGAAACTTTTCGGCAAAGCTTATGTCAGAGTCGGAGTTGAAAATCTCGGTGTTGCTCCGATTTATGCAAATCCGTCAGTTTATATAGGGACAGATGACAACGAGGTTGAAACAAAGCAGGAGATAAACAAACTGCTGCCGGGCAAAACGAAATATTTTACGGCAATAATTGATCTTAAATCCGGCGACAATATTCACATAAGAGTTGACGATATATCAGGCTATGGAGCATATGTCCGTTTCTCAAATGCAGGCGGTTTGGATTCCTCGAACGGAGCATTTGTTATTGGAACGGTTGCCTAAAATAAAACAAAGGTGAAATCAATGGCAAAATTAAATTACAAGGGCAACAAATTCTATCTTGACAACGAGGAATATACTATAATTTCCGGTGCAATGCACTATTTCAGAATACCGAGAGAATACTGGTATGACAGACTTTTAAAACTCAAGGAATGCGGCTTCAATACGGTAGAAACCTATACCTGCTGGAATCTCCACGAGCCTCGTGAGGGCGTCTTTGATTTCAGCGGTATGCTTGACCTTGAGGCTTATATCGACATTGCAAAGGAACTTGGACTGAATGTTATACTTCGTCCGGGACCGTACATCTGCGCCGAGTGGGAAATGGGTGGACTTCCTGCATGGCTGCTGAATTATCCCTATATGACGATCCGCTGTAACGACGAACTTTTCATCTCAAAGGTTGAGCGTTATTATAACGAACTTCTTAGACGAATTGTGCCGAGGCTTTCGACAAACGGCGGAAATATAATCATGATGCAGATTGAAAACGAGTATGGCAGCTACGGAGACGATCACGAATATATGCAAAAAATCGCAGATATTTACAAAAACAACGGTGTTGACTGTCTGCTTTTCACTTCCGACGGAGCGAGCTATTCCATGCTTCAGGGCGGTACGCTGCCCGAATATCCCTGCGTTGCGAATTTCGGTTCACAGCCGTCGGAAAACTTCAAGATTCTTAACGATTTCCGTCCCGATCAGCCGCTCATGTGCGGTGAATACTGGGTCGGCTGGTTCGATCATTGGTATGAAGATCATCATGTAAGAGACGCAAAAGAGGTCGCTAAATTGTTCCATGACATGATCGATTGCGGAGCGTCGCTGAATTTCTATATGTTCCATGGCGGAACTAACTTTGGATTTATGAACGGCGCAAATTATTACGATAAATACGAGCCTACTATAACAAGCTATGATTATAATGCTTTGCTTTCCGAGGCAGGCGACCTAACTCCGGCATATTTTGAGGTCAGAAAAATCATAGAAGAACGCTTTGGAAAGCTTCCTAAGCCGACGGTCAAGGACTCCGAAAAAACAGCATACGGTAAGCTTGAATTAAATGAAAGATGCAGTCTATTCGATGCAGTAAAATATATTTCAAATCCGATTCATTCCGCAGTGCCGAAGTTTATGGAGGATATAGGTCAATATTACGGCTATACGCTTTATTCAACAGTTGTAGATGGACCGAGAGATGAAGCAGAGATTAAATTTGACGCAGTTCACGACAGAACCGTTGTGTTCATAGACGGCAAATATAAGGGATATTACGAGCGCACGAGAGATTGCACGCCTGTAAGCTTTTCGCTAAAAAAGGGCGAGAATTGCCGTATAGACATACTTTGTGAAAACATGGGCAGAGTTAACTATGGAACAAAGATAATGGACAGAAAAGGCATTAAGGGAGTCAGATTCAATCTGCAATACCATTTCGGATGGGATATGTATCCGCTTCCGCTCGATAACCTCTCTATGCTCGAATTCACGCATAAAAGCGGAAAGATCGGTGTAGCTTCATTCCTTAAAGGTACGCTCAAAATCGACGGTGATCCGCATGACACATTTATTCGTCTTGACGGCTTCACTAAGGGCGTTGTATTTGTAAACGGCTTCAATATCGGACGATATTTCAATCCGGCAGGCCCCCAGAAAACACTTTATGTTCCCGCTCCGATGCTCAAAAAAGGAGACAATGAAATCATTGTTTTTGAAACGGATCATTCCGACAGAAGCTATGTAACATTCCAAGATAAACCTGATTTAGGTTAAAAATTCAAAGGCAATACCGCCTGTCGCAAGTCAAGGAATTTTTATGCAGCATGACGGAAATATATTCAAGCAAGTTGTGCTCCTCAATTGTGCGGTGTAGCCCAAAGTATAAATTGCAGAAATTATTGAAAAAATACCGCTGATCTATCGGATTTGCGGTATTTTTTCGGCGTTTAGGGCATAGCATTTACAAAGGAGTTGACAAGCTATGTCTGTAATAGGAACGAAAAAAACATTAAATTTGCACAAGTACAGCATCAAAGCATCGGGAATTATATCAAATTGGAAATTATTTGTGCCGATCATTTTTGTCGTTTGCGGAATAATCTCGGGCTGTATCGGTGGAAAAGGGGAGGGCAGTCTCTTTTTGAGAATCACCGATTATTTCACAACGGTAATATTGAACAGAGAGGTTATGTCAATCGGTTCGGAATTTTTAATTTATTTGGCCTTTCCCGCCGTGTTTTTAACAGTCATATTTTTTCTCGGGCTTTCCGTTTTCGGCTCGTTGATAACCAATTTTGTGCCGCTTGTTTACGGTTATATTATCGGCTGCATCTCATTTTTTCTTTACAACGAGTACACGCTCAAGGGGCTCGGATATTGCATTATAATGATTTTTCCTTACGGAACGCTTTGCCTGCTTGCAATCGTTTTGTGCTGCCGTGAGAGTATAAGTATGTCGGAATATATTACAAGGAGTATATCTAAAACGACAAAATTCCCGAATTACGGATTTGCCGTTTACTACAAATCGTTCTTCAGGAATTTTATTTTCATTGTTGCGGCTTCACTGCTCAAGACAGTGCTCCAATATCTATTCGGTGGGCTTTTTGCCTTTTAATTTATTGAGAGGATTGGACGAAACAGCGTCTTTTAGCTGAGAGTTGACAATGTGGGTATATATTTCGGTTGTTGCGAGATTTTCGTGACCGAGAATGTCTTTTATAAGGAGCACATCAACTCCGCCGTGCTGATACATAAGCGTTGCGGCTGTGTGGCGAAGCTTATGTGTTGATAAACCTCTGTCACCGAGTCCGCATTTTTCAATATATTTCTCAACAATATGTTGAACCGACTTGGGACTGATTCGTGCTTTACGGCTGCTGAGGAAAAGGGCATTTTTGTCTTTAACACCGTCAACCGGGCGAACCTTCATGTAATTATTGATTGCGTTTATGCACATTTCGTTGAGATAAATCGTTCGTTCTTTGTTACCTTTTCCCGTAACAGCCATTGTATTGTCGCTTTTTATATTGCTGTAGTTCAGGTTGCAAAGCTCGGAAAGCCGCAAGCCGCAATTGAGGAATATCGTCAGTATGGCATAATCTCGTTCCTTGTTTCGTCCCGATACACTTTCCAAAAGTTTAATGCTTTCTTCGAGAGTTAGATACTTCGGGAGGCTCTTTTTTTGTTTCGGCGATTCAAGCTCCTCCATAGGATCTTCCGAAATAACCTTGATTTTAATATGAAGATATTTAAAAAAAGCACGAATAGAAGAAACCTTTCTTGCGATTGAAGCGTCATTGTTCATTCTTTCGCTGCGGCAATAAGAAAGAAAAGCATATGCATCGGAGATTTTTATGGTTTTTATAAAATCAAGGTCAATGAAATCGATTGCAATTTTTTTGAAATCGCTGTCCTTGGGAACAAGCTGACGATAGACAAGCATAAAACGGAAAAAAAGCCTTAAATCGGATGCGTATTCAAGTACCGTAAGCTCGGATTTGCTCTTAACAACAGAAAGATAGTTAAGAAAATCAACAACATACGGCGGTAATTCGACAAATTCTTCCTTATGCATAATAACATTCCTCTTTAAAACATAGCCAGAAACAATCCAAAAGCAAAAAAACAGAGCTTTCCGATAGGGTATTATCATTATAACACAGCTATCCGAAAAAATCAAGTAGAGATACAAAAGAAATATTTTGTATCAAAAAGGGGAGTAAAAACAGATATATTTACTAAATTATCAATTTATATTATTTTAGAATTGTCAGAATACAGCTGAGAAATAAAAAAAGCGGCCGGAATAAATCGGTCGCTTTTTACTTAAAATTATAGTTATTTAATGCAATACCGCACAATTGGAGCGTTGCCTTAATTTATATTTCTTCAAAAATCGGAACGATGCCGCCGATATCAGTTAAAATATCTTCGGTCAGTTCAACATAATCGATGTTATATTTATTGAGAAAATTTTTGATTTTCTCAGCATCGTCATGCGTATCAAGCCTACCGTTGAATGCAATCATATTTTTGCCGATAAAACCGCAGCAGCCACCGATAAAGCCGTAGCTGTATCCGTTCAGTTTTATCTGACCCTTAGAAAGCTTCAGGCAATCTAATCCTATTCGACGCAAGGCGTCATAAAGCGATTCATCATCGGTCATGGCGGCATTTGGACTAAGCAAAACAGATGAACAGCCGACATAGCCTTGGTTACAATGATATAAAATCATACTTTTTTCAACCGCATGATTTAGAATCGTCGTGCTGATATATTTGCTATTGCAGACAATACAATTATCGATTATTTTAACATTTATTGCAGCCTCTCCCGGATAGGGCGAACAGATTTTCTCGGTGTAAACATTCATATAATTGTTTTTTTGTGAACAATTTCTCTCGCCCCGCCCTATTGTTAAATTATTAACAATAGCGTGCTTTTTAATAAAATTCTCAAACGACGGAGCAAGATCTTCGTCGCAGATGAATGTACTTCTGTCAATCTGAGTAAGATTGCAATCCGGGTGGCAAGCAACCGGAGCAGAAAGCTTTGCATTTGCTTCTACTTTAAAAACCTCAATGCCGAGATCTTCAAGTGCTGCTATTGCTTTTTCTGCTTCTTGTGAAACGGCAACAGTTGCTTTTCCCTGAGGCAAAAGAGGAGTTTTAAGTAATTTTTTCAACAACCTCTCCCCTTTTCAATTCAGCTTCAAACATTTAATGCAATACCGCACAATGTGTGCTCCTCGATTGTGCTGTTTTGCCTTAACAAACAGCGTCAAAAAGCTCAACAAACCAGTTGATAATTTTTGAGAAAACAGAATAAAACCAGTCACAAACCTTGTTTCCTGTCGTCGGATTAAATTTGAAGGCAGGAACAATTCCTGCGCTTGTTCCGTTAACAACGGCGGAATAATATGCCCGACCGTCGGGGCTGACATTGCCTGCACTGTAGGAATCATAGGGTGAGCGCAAGCTCCACCATGAAGTGCCATCCTCACCTGATCTTGCCCACAAGCCCTGGCATTTAGCATAATCGCTTCCTTTGAGCTGTCGTGCGGCGTCAAGTGTATCATAACTTGAGCTAAAGCCGTAATCGGTATTTACTGCGTCAAAATACGAAATAACAAAGATTTTGTCATGGGTATTTTTACTATTATATGCGCTCGACTTTGTGCTCGTGTTTTCAAGATGTGAAAATCCGATCTGAGCCTTTTCCTTGGCGGTGAATGCTGTATTGTAGAAATCGTTGTTGAGCCAATGTCTGAGTGAGCTTGTCGCCCAATCCGAAGCATATTTTTTACCGAAATTACCGTTAAAATATTCGCTACCCTTTTGGCAAACGAAATTTTGATAAGCGGCAGCGTCAATTATGCTTGTGCACATTACATAGCCCTCGTCCGGGTCAAGAACACGCCAGGTAAGAGGTTCATATTTAAAATAGTATGTCTCTCCCGAATAATATCCGTTTTCATCCTGATAAGAAAAATCCGATGATGAGATATCGCTTGTCCTCCATGGACGATATTGGTTTATTTTCACGGCACGGTATTTATTTCCGTCAAGGGATATATCCTTATAAAGCATCATGCCCTCAACCTTGTTCATTTCGCCGTCAGCATATGAACCTGTACCGGCATAATAGCCGTAATCTGTCCATGAGCAGCTTTCCCCGGCAGTTTCAAGCTTGGAAATAAGCTCACTGTCCGTAACCTCACTCTGTGGGTATGAGCCGAAAGATATGATATCTCCGACCTTGTATGAGCTTGTATCAAAAGCCGATGCCGTGGGAGCGATTGCAACAAGCATTATTACAACCATCAATGCCGATAAAACTTTTGCGAATTTCTTTTTCATAGATCTTACCTCCTGTCACACAACAAGCACCGATAAAATAGCGGCAAAACCGCTCGGTATTCGTTTATGTCATTTTACAGCAACATTATTTTTTTGTCAATAAACATTTTATGATTTTTTGTTAAAAACGAATGTATAAAGTCACTGTCCTTTTATTCTTTTCAGCGCACTTTTTTCAAGTCTTGAAACCTGCGCCTGCGAGATACCGATTTCCTTTGCAACTTCGGTTTGCGTTTTGCCAAGCATAAAACGAAGATTCAGAATATTTTTTTCTCTTTGCGAAAGCTTTTTGATAGAATCCTTTATCATTATTTCGTCCATCCAGCTGTCCGGTGTATTTCTGTCGCCGATCTGATCCATCACATAGATCGCATCTCCGCCTTCATTGTATACCGGTTCATAAAGCGATACGGGTTCAACGATCGCTTCGAGAGCGATGACAACATCTTCCTTGCTCATTTCAAGCTCCTTGGCAATTTCCTCAACCTTCGGCTCTCTGTTCAGCTCGTTTGAAAGCCTTTCCCTGACTTGGATAGCCTTGTACGCAGTGTCCCTCAGCGAACGGCTGACTCTGACGGAATTGTTGTCTCTGAGGTAACGCCTGACCTCCCCGATAATCATCGGAACGGCATAGGTTGAAAATCGAACCTGCAAATCTGTGTTGAAATTATCAATCGCTTTTATAAGACCCATACAGCCAACCTGAAAAAGGTCGTCCGGCGGTTCACCTCTGTTTGAGAAGCGCTGAATAACACTCAGCACGAGTTTTAGATTGCCTTGTATCATTTCGTCCCTTGCAGCCTTGTCGCCGTTATGCGCTCTGATTATTAACTCAAGCTTCTTATCCTCTTTCAAAACCTTGATATTTGAGGTATCAATACCGCAGATCTCAACCTTGTTTTTATATTGCATCAAAAAGACCTCCTCACAGTAAAATTTTTACCATAAGGAGGTTGTGTTATTCAGTTAATGCCTGAATCTGATAATGTTTTTTATAAATGAAATGCCTTCACCGATGAAAAAGTCAGGGGAATAAAAGAATGCTTTGAGCATATTGGATATCATTTTTCCGTACATGTGATTACGCTTATATGCGACAGACATTACCATATCGTGTCTGAAATTAACATAGCGGATCTCTTTTTTGCTCAATCGGTCAAAATATTGCTTTTTGAATTCATAAAGCATATTTTCGCCGTCAATTTTATTCTTTCCCTGGGAAATACCACCGTCGTTATGCTTATAAACCTTGATGTCGCATGAATCAAAATAGCGAATTTTAAGACCGGATTCGATTGAAATAAGCATGAGAAAGAAATCCTGACCCATTTTTGCGTCTTTAAATCCGCCTATTTCCTTGAGCTTTTCAGCCTTAAACATAAAGCTCGGGGTTCCGCTGAGATTTTTAGTCAAATGATAGTGCAAAAGCGTTTCGTTATCATATGATTTTATGCCCTTGTGATCCCTGTAATCGCAAACCTTATCGTCCAAGCGATACATGATCATATTTGAAAAAGAAAGATCGCAGCCTGTTTCAAGCATAAAATTCAGTTGCTTTTCAATTTTTCTCGGCATATATTCATCATCATCATCAAGAAAGGTTATATATTCGCCGTGAGAAGCGTTTATTCCGACATTTCTTGTCAAAGAACCGCCGAGATTTTTTTCGTTTCTGATATAGATTATTTTATCGTTTTTAAAGCTCTCAACATAATTTTTTATATCGTCACGATAAGGAAAATCACTCGGACTGTCGTCAATAACAATTATCTCCACATTGTCGTAGGTTTGATTTATAACGGACTGCAAGGCATTACTTACATAATCCAAATTTCTATTGTAAGTCGGAATAATAACCGAAACCAAGCAACCCATCAAAAAATCTTCCTTCACTTAAAATCCAAGGTATATGCAGGCATTTTTATTGCCTTGTAATCAAAACACTTTTTATTATTATATAAAAAGAAGTGGACTTTGTCAATGATTACATCTTGTAAAAAATATTTTTTAGCCATTCTGCCGAACGATCAAGCCAGTACGAGTTCGGTTTGCATAAATTCCTGCTCTCTTTGGTTGAACAAACAACATCGATTCCGAGTGAAAAGCCATGATCTCCGTCAGAAAAGATGTGCATTTCGAAGCTTACTCCGTTTTTGTCGAGAGCCTCGGCATATTTCAATGAGTTGGTAACAGGCACAAGTCCGTCGTTTGAAGCGGCAAAAATAAATGTGGGCGGAGTCTGAGCGGTAACATATTTGTCGATTGACTCAACGGGCTGAGCGAGAATCTGACTTGTGGAATCAAGAATACAAGGATATCCGAGAATACAGGCATTCGGTTTGCTTGCAGACATTGCGGATAAGGCAGCGGCAAGATGTCCGCCCGCCGAAAAACCGATAACGGCGATACGGTTCGGATCGGTACAAAATCTTTTTGCATTGTTTTTGATGAAATCCAAAGCGTTTTCGGCATCGTTTAACGGCGTAGGAAACGACGCTTTTTCTTTCAACGAATATCTGAGCACAAAAGCATTAAAGCCTTTTGCAAGGTATGCAAGAGCGACAGGTTCGGCTTCTCTGTCGGAACAAAATGTATATCCGCCGCCCGGCAAAACCAGCACCGACGGCTTCGTTTTCATGTTATTCATTTCCTCGGAAATATCGGGAATATATGCCGTCAATGTAATTTCGGGGTCGTCGCTTATATTAAAGACCTGTGTAAACATAAATTTATTCCTCAAATTCATTCAAATCGGCGTAAGAACGGAATACATACCCGTTTTCTTCAAGAACCTTGATATCATCAAGAAGAATACCAAGCCCGTTGGCAACGCAAAACTCCGGATTTTCGGCGCAAGAAACATTAAATCCGAATTTTGAATGAAAATAATCATCAATACCTCGGATATTAGCGCCACCGCCGGTGATTATCATGCCGTTTTTAATTATATCGGAAACCAGTTCCGGCTGAGTCTGCGACAGAAGATATTTAATGCTTTCCGTGATCTTTTCAAGATGCTCTCTGATGCAAAGAAAAATATCGGACGATGTCAATTCAATGCTTTTCGGAAGCTTTGTAATATAATCCTTGCCGACCGCACGCACCGCAAGCTCCGCATCAAGAAATTTTGCAGAGCCTATTTGTTTTTTTACATTTTCGGCGGTTATTCGGCCTATGACAGTATCACGCTCTCGACGAGCAAATCTGCAAATATCCTCGTCAAACGCATTTCCCGCAATAGCGATCGAGGTTGAATTTGCAGTGCAGCCTCTTGTAACAACTGCAATATCCGTTGTACCGCCGCCGATATCAACGATCAGAACGCCATCCGGTTTTTTCATGCTGACTCCCGCTCCGAGCGCCGCAGCAAGAGGTTCTTCAATAACGCAAGCTCTTGCTGCCCCGGAAGAAATCAGCAGATCTGTAACCGTTTTTTTGTCAATTTCTTTTGTGTCGGAAGGAACGCAGGCAAGTATGCTCGGTTTAAGGATACGGCTGCCACAAATCTTTTGAATAAAGAAGCAAAGCATCTGCTCAAGCGCATCGTAGTCAAATATATTTCCGCCCCTGATCGGACGAATCGCCGTCAAATAATCCGGCGTTTTTCCTAACATTTTATAAGCCTCTGTTCCTATTGCTTTAACTTTATTGTCAAAGCAATCATAAACAATTACGGAAGGTTCGTTTATTTTTATTCCCTTGCCGTCGGCATTTGCTATAATTGATGTTGTGCCAAGATCAAATCCGATTTTTGTGCCAAGCAAACAAACGACCTCCTTTTAAATTATTAAGGCAACGCCGCACAATTCAGGTGTGCGAATTGCGTATCAGGATCTTTCGTCGGGTTGAAAAAATTGCGAGCTTGCCGAAGAAAGTCAAGAAGCCTTCGACCATCACTGCCTTAAAAGCCCCTTGACGAGCCGCCTCCGCTGAAGCCGCCTCCCCCACCGGAAAATCCGCCGCCTCCGCCGGAGGAGAATCCTCCGCCGCCGAATCCGCCGTGGAATGTATCGTCCGAATCATCATAGTATACCGAACCGCCTTTGCGGCGTTTTCTGAAAGGTATAAAGAAACAGATAAGAAGAAAAACAGCAATAAATCCATAGGTTATCAATAACTCTTTTGCCGAAGAACCTTCATCTGTTTCGGAAATCGGCGTATATCCCTCTGCCGGTTGAAGATCCTTTTCGATATAGACCTCATTGACAAGCGAATCGTAAACCGCTGCGAGTCCGGTTGAGAAATCATCCTTTTTAAAGTACTCGACGCCATAGGTGTCAAGGATTCTTCCTGTTTTGCTGTCCGGCAGAGCACCTTCAAGGCCTGTTCCGACTTCGATTCTTACATTCCTGTCGTCAACAACAAGCAAAAGCAATATGCCGTCGTCATTGTCCTTTGAACCGATTCCCCATGAACGAGCCATTTCAAGAGAATATGTTTCAAGATCCTCGCCGTCGGTGCTTTTTACCGTGGCAACAACAACCTGAGCATTGGAAGCTTTATAAAGAGCCTCGCCCTGCTGCTGCATTTTCTGCTCGTCGGAATCCGAAATAACATTTGCAAAATCGTTTACAAAGAAATTGCTTGTGGGGTTTGGTATTTCAACGGCAGCGGCGCAAAACGAGCATACCGAAAGAACAATAAGAATTACGGAAATTACCGAAAAAATTCTTTTCATAATTTAAAACTCCACATTAGGTACTGTTTGTGAATTGTCGTCCGCCTCAAAGAAATCTGCCTTTTCAAATCCAAACATACCGGCAAGAATGTTTTTGGGGAACTTTCTTATTGATGAATTATAGCTTTGAACCGCTTCGTTATAGTCTTTGCGGGCAACGGCGATTCTGTTTTCCGTTCCGGCAAGTTCATCTTGAAGCGCAATATAATTTGAGTTTGCCTTAAGGTCGGGATATGCCTCGGTAACGGCGTTCACCCATACGGAAATTGCCTTATCAAGTTCTTCGCTTGCCTGTGAAAGAGATTCAGTATTCGTTGCTTTACTGACCTTGCTCCTTGCTTCCGTAACGGCAGTAAGCGTTTCCTGCTCGTATTTTGTATAGCCCTTAACCGTAGAAACAAAGTTCGGAATAAGATCCGCTCTGCGTTGAAGCTGAGTCTGAATATCGGCCTGTTTTGTTTCGACGGTTGTCTGAGCTTCTACGAGCGAGTTGTAGCCTCCGGCAACAATGCCGACAAGTACAAGAACTATTGCCACGATGGCAATAATGATTTTCAATCCTTTTTTCATTTGCAAACACCTCTTTTGGGTTTTAAGCACAGAATAGATCAGTGCTTTATTATATTTTACTATTTCTTACGGCAGCAGTCAAGCATATTACGCTTTTTACATCGTTAAGATATAACATTTTTCCGCATTCGTTGAGTGTTGCGCCCGATGTTTTAACATCATCAATCAATAAAACCGTCTTATCCGTAAGATCAAACGCTTCGTCAACATCAAAAACACCGATGAGATTTCCCGTTCTTTCCAATCCGGAGCAGTCATGCTGATTGTCGGTATTATAGAGCTTTATCAAAAGCTTGTCCGCAAATGGAATATCGCAAAGCTTTGAAAGCTCCTTGGCAAGCAGACGGCTTTGGTTAAATCCCCGTTTGCGTTCTTTGCTTTTATACATAGGAATATATGTTACCCAGTCAAAATTTATATCGTCGAAATTATCTTTCAGCGTCTTTGCCATTAGCCTTGCAAGCGGCTTTGCCGTCGATTTTTCATCCTTGAATTTGAATCGGTGGATGCAGCTTTTGACATTACCCTCGTAATATAACGCAGCTGCGACCTTATCGTAATAAACGGACTTCTTTTTGTTACATTCGCAATCTTCAATTGCCGCTCCGCAATGCGTACAAATTTCACCAGTTATAAAAGGAATGTTTTTTCCGCAGCTTTCGCAATAATCGGCGAAGGGGTCGATCGGCTCGTTGCAAAAAATACAGCGATTCGGAAAAAGCATAGATGCCGCAAAGACAGAAATATCCTTAAAACGCCCCATCGTTATCCTCCTCCGTCTCCGTCAGAAAATGCTTGAGTGCGGTAAATCTTTTGGTTCTGCTATTGTTTTTTGTCATATTGTAAACAACATCGGCAGAGCCGACAAGAACCATAATTTTTTTTGCTCTTGTTACTGCGGTATAAAGAAGATTTCTGTAACAAAGATTCGGAATAACATTGAACACGGGCATAACGACAGCCTTGAATTCGTTGCCCTGACTTTTATGGACTGTAACGGCATAGGCGTGTTCGATCTCGTTGGCATTCTCAAAGGAATAAACAGCGATCCTATCCTCAAAATTAACCGAAAAAGCCGACGAAGCATTGTCTATTTTTTCGATAATCCCTATGTCACCGTTAAAAATTCCGCTTCCCTCATCCTTGCCTTTAGTCCAGAGAATATCATAATTGTTTTTTATCTGCATTACCTTATCGCCCTCACGCAGAGTCTTTCCCGCAAGGGTCGCCTCCCGCTTGTTCCTCGACGGAGGATTGAGAACAGCCTGAAGCATTTTGTTTATATTTACGCTTCCGCATTCGCCTTTTCTTGACGGGCAAAGAACCTGAATATCGTTGATCGGGTCAAAGCCGTATGCATTTGGCAGGCGCTTTGAGCAAAGCTCGGAAACGGTAAACGCAACGGAACTTGTCGATGTTCTTTTCATAAAGAAAAAATCATTGTCCTTAGTTTCGAGATCGGGCATCTTTCCTGCAACGATATCGTGAGCATTGGTTACTATACGACTTTTCATTGCCTGACGAAAAACCTTTTTCAGTTCAACAACCGGAAGTGTTTCGGATTCTATCAAATCGTGCAAAACATTGCCTGCGCCAACGGCAGGAAGCTGATCGGAATCGCCAACCATGATCAATCGGCAGCCGAGCGGCAATGCATTCAACAGACTTGAAAAAAGGGATATGTCAACCATCGAAAGCTCGTCCACAATAACGGCATCAGCCTTCAGCGGATCCTGCATATTATGCTTAAAGTGCGGATTGTCGTTTTTATCCCACTCAACCTCAAGCAGACGGTGAATCGTCTTTGCTTCCTTACCGGTGATTTCGCTCATTCTTTTTGCGGCTCGTCCCGTCGGCGCAGCAAGAACAACATTCAGTCCGTCACGCTCAAAAAGCTTCAATATGCCGTTGAGCGTTGTTGTTTTTCCTGTTCCCGGTCCACCGGTCAGTATAAGAATTCCTTTATCGACGGCTTTTATTATCGCTTCTTTCTGTTTTTCGTCGTAGACGATACATTCTTCCCGTTCAATATTTTCAATATCCTGCAAAAGTGTCGGCTTACCGGCAGGCGGAAATTTTATAAATACCTTGATCCTCTCCGAAGCGGAAAGCTCATCGGAATAAATTTTAATAAGTGCGACGAACTCCTTTTCGTTCATTATAAAGTGTTCAAGCTTATGTTCTTCCAAAAGTGCATCGATTGCTTCTTCAATTTTATTGTCGCTTGCTTTTAAAAGTCCGCAAGACGGTTCAATAAGTTTTTCACGGGGCAGACAGGTATGTCCGTTACCGAGATTATGCTTTATAACATGCATAACTCCTGCCTGAAGTCTGTATTTTTCGGCAGGTCTTATCTCCATGGCTTGGGCGATCTGCTCCGCTCGTTCAAAACCTATCCCTATGCCGTCATTGCAAAGAATATACGGATTAACACCGACGACCTCGATGGAATTTGCTCCGTAAAGACGATAGATTTTCAGACATTCCGAGGCAGTTAATCCGAGTCGTTCAAGGGCGATCATAACCTGACGAACAGAAAATTGCTCATTAAAAGCCTTGCAGATTTTTTCCGCTTTCGCAAGTGAAATACCGTTTATAAGCGCAAGCGATTTCGGATGTTTTTCAAGAACCTCAAATGCCTCGTCGCCAAAGCGTTCGATAATTCTTTGTGCGGTTTTGGGACCGATACCCTTTACAGCTCCGAAAGCAAGATAACGATAAAGGTCGGCGGCTGTCGACGGAAGCGAGCGTTCGCAAAGTTCTGCCTTGAACTGTCTGCCAAAGGTCTGGTGAACGCTCCATTCACCTCTGAGTTTGAGCTTTTCACCGACATTGACCTCGGGAAGAACACCGACTACGGTTATATATTCATCATCGCAGGACAGCTCAAGAACCGTAAACCCATTTTCAGGCTTACGGTAAACCAATTCTTCGACATTTCCATGAATTTCCTCAAGATTTTCGTCCATCTTTTTCCTCTCTGTCGCAATATGTATTTTCGGTTATAAGCAAATCGACAAGCTGCTTTTCTTCTTCGGAAAGCAAGTTTTTGTCAATAATAATTTCATCAAATATCAAGTCGCCGAAAATCATCTTTTTAAAGTAAACTCCGTAAACAAGAGTTTCAATCTCTCCCCTTTTGCAATTCGGCGGTATTCTTAAAACATAGCGGCTGTTTCCCTTCGGCCGATAAAGGCAGAGCAATAAAAAATAAATTATAGTTATAAATCCGATAAAGCTTAATGCTGCAACAACACCGCAAGCAAGAGCGTTCTGCATAAAATCACCTCACTGATATAGTATTCAGCGAGGGTCGAAATGTTAAGGTAATTTGTATGCTTTAATTATGCGGTATCGCCTTGAAGCATACAAGCAGGTCTGTAAGCCGAGTTCTGTCATTTAAGGCAATTATCTATCCAGGCTGCGAATTGCTCCGCAGCTCAAGCCACCCGCTGAAATGATAGGCCGAGCAAGCCTATTCTATCGGTGTTGCCCCGAATAGGGTTTACAGGATTGCGATGTTTCCATGCAATCGGTGAGCTCTTACCTCGCCTTTCCACCCTTACCGCTAAAGCGGCGGTATATCTCTGTTGCACTGTCCCTAAGGTTACCCTCGGCGGCCGTTAGCCGTTATCCTGCTCTGTGGGGCTCGGACTTTCCTCATGCAAAAAGCATGCAACTGCCCAACCTGCTTGTA
>CAVJDU010000042.1:0-15726 GCA_963648385.1 uncultured Coriobacteriaceae bacterium
AAAGCACAAATATTTAAAGCTCCTCCATTTCGGGGGAGCTTATATTCATATCGGTATAAAATCACGCCGGTATAAAATCTGCAAGCAAAAATCCAATATTTATCATGGATGGGTTTATAATAGATCTGTTGCATTTATGATTTTTACTCGATCAACCCGTGATATCTCAGCGTATGTTCAATCTTTTCTTTTGCCGAATCGCTTGGACGGGTGAGAGGGAGGCGGCAAATACCGCTATCCATGCCCATCTGAGCCATTGCATACTTGACCGGCATCGGATTTATATCGAAAAATAGCACATTGCAAAGCCCGAGATACCGAAGCTGGAGGGCCGTCGCATAGTCTGAGTCACCCGCAAGAGCCGCTTCGACTATATCGTGAGCCGCTTGCGGCATTATGTTAGAGAGGACAGAAATCGTTCCTTTGCCGCCGAGCAGGGTAAAGGCTGCGCTTTGGTCGTCATTGCCGCAGTAGATGTCCAACTCGTCACCGCATAACATCATTGTTTTCATCAGTGCGGAAAGGTCGCCGTTTGCTTCCTTAGTTGCCACGATATTTTTAATTTGGCTGAGTCTTTTGTAGGTCTCAGGCTGTATGTTTACTCCTGTTCTTGAAGGCACATTGTAGACGATTATCGGTTTTGTTACGCAGTCGCTTATGCGTGAATAATGCTCGATCAAGCCCTCTTGCGAGCATTTGTTATAGTACGGAGTGACAATAAGCAATGCATCGATTCCGAGAGTCTCGGCTGCTTGACTTTTCTTTATCACATCCTGCGTGCTGTTGCCGCCCGTGCCTGCAATAACCGGCACTCTTCCGTCTACCTGCTTGACTGCGGTTTTGATGATCTGACGGCGTTCCCTTGTGTCGAGCGTTGCGCTTTCGCCGGTTGTTCCGCAGACAACGATTGCGCTCGTGCCGCTTTCAATTTGAAATTCTATTTGCTTTTTCAGAGCCTTGTAATCAACCTTCCTGTTTCCGTCGAACGGCGTGATTATTGCACATGCCGTACCCGTAAAAACCGTTTGCTTCATTAAAACGCTCCTTGTATAAAAATAAAGACAGGAAAATGAATTCCTGCCTTTTTAACGATATAGAGTGATTTATCGATCCATATATCCCTTTGCACAAAGAAGCTCTGCGAGGAGAACTGCACCGCCCGCTGCACCTCTGAGGGTGTTATGTGAAAGACATACGAATTTGTAATCGTACTGAGTGTCTTCACGGAGTCTGCCGATGCTGACTGCCATGCCGCCCTCAAGATCACGCTGGAACTTTGTCTGCGGCATATTGTCCTCTGTGAAGTAGTGGAGGAACTGCTTCGGTGCGCTGGGGAGCGCCAGCTTCTGAGGCTTGCCGGAGAAGTTTTCCCAAACTTTGAGAATCTCTTCCTTTGACGGAGCTTTGTCTGCGAACTTCACAAATACTGCGCCCATATGTCCGTTTGAAACGGGAACACGAAGGCACTGAGCAGTGAAGTGAGGCTCAGTGGCGCAAACGATCTCTCCGTTTTCAACCTTACCCCAAATCTTGAGCGGCTCTTTCTCGCTCTTTTCTTCTTCGCCGCCGATGAACGGAATAACATTGTCTACCATTTCAGGCCATCTTTCAAAAGTCTTGCCTGCGCCGGAAATTGCCTGGTATGTGCAAACGAGAACATTATCAACCTTGTAGCCTGCTTTGTCAAGCGGATAAATTGCTGGAACATAGCTCTGAAGCGAGCAGTTTGATTTAACGGCTATAAAGCCTCTTTTTGTGCCGAGACGCTTTCTCTGATCCGCAATGACCTCTATGTGGTCGGCATTAAGCTCGGGAACGACCATCGGAACATCGGGAGTAAATCTGTGAGCGCTGTTGTTTGAAACAACGGGGCACTCTGCTTTTGCGTATTCCTCCTCAAGAGCCTTGATCTCATCCTTCTTCATGTCAACTGCGCAGAAAACAAAATCAACAAGTGAAGCGATTTTTTTAACATCTGCCGTTGCATTGTAAACGGTAAGGTCAGCCATGCTCTCCGGCATCGGAGTATCCATGCACCAACGGCTGCCGACAGCTTCTTTATATGTTTTACCCGCCGAACGGGGGCTTGCAGCAACAAGAACGACCTCGAACCAAGGGTGATTTTCAAGCAAGGTTGCAAATCTCTGCCCAACCATACCGGTAGCTCCAATAATACCTACCTTGTATTTTTTCATTACAAATTCACCTCTTAAAGAAATTTAAAAAATGTGTTGCCATTCGACCGATTATGCAATATAATATTAGTCGTTGATTATCTGTGTGTCAACACTTTGTGATAGATAATACCATTTTTTATTATTCAAGTCAAGAGCCAAATGGCCGAAACAGAGGTTTTACGATGAAAAAAAGCGATTTCTATTATGATCTTCCCGAGGAGCTCATAGCTCAGCACCCGATCGAGCCGAGAGACAGCTCAAGGCTCATGCATCTCGATAAAAAAACGGGAGAGGTCGAGCATCTTCATTTTTACGATATAGCCGAACTTCTTCAAAAGGGAGATTGCCTTATACTCAACGATACGAGAGTTCTTCCGGCAAGGCTGTACGGCGTTAAGGAGGAGACAGGCGCAGTAGTTGAATTTCTTCTTCTTAATCAGCATGACGCCCATACATGGGAGGTTATGGCAGGACCCGGCAAAAAGGCAAGAGAGGGCGCAAGGTTTACCTTTGGAGAGGGCATTTTAAAGGCCGAGATAAAGGAAGTTCTTGAAAACGGAAACAGAATCGCAGAGTTCTCCTATGATGGCAATTTTTATACCGTTCTTGATAAAATCGGCGAAATGCCGCTTCCGCATTATATAAAAGAAAAGCTCGAAAACAAGGAACGCTATCAGACAGTCTATTCCAAGGAGCTGGGGTCTGCCGCTGCGCCGACGGCGGGATTGCATTTCACTCCGGAACTTTTGAAAAAAATCAAGGATAAGGGCGTGAAGATAGGCTTTGTAACGCTCCATGTAGGTATCGGCACTTTCCGTCCGGTTAAGACGGAAAACATTGAGGAGCATAAAATGCACTCGGAGCACTATATGATACCTGCCGAAACAGCTGAAATTATAAATGAAACGAAGAAGAACGGAGGCAGAGTCATTGCCGTCGGAACAACCTGCTGTCGTACGCTTGAATCCGTGTGCCGGGCTAAGGGTCGGGTTTGCGAGTATGACGATTGGACGAGCATTTTTATCTACCCCGGATATGAATTCAAGTGCATTGACGGACTTATCACGAATTTTCACTTGCCGGAAAGCACACTTATCATGCTTGTCAGCGCATTCTGCGGCTATGAGCACACGATGAATGCATATAAAATTGCTGTTGAAGAAAAATACAGATTTTTCTCGTTCGGCGACGCAATGGCAATTCTTTAAGGAGACGACAAATGGCAGAGTTTAAAGTAATAAAGCAGTGCGGAGCGGCTCGTCTCGGCGAGTTCAAAACGGTTCACGGGACGGTCAAAACGCCCGCCTTTCAGAATGTTGCGACTTGCGGAGCGATAAAGGGTGCGCTTGACGCTTATGACCTCAAGGATATTCACGCTCAGGTTCAGCTTTGCAATACCTATCATCTTCATGTTCGACCGGGCGACGAGCTAATCAAGGAGCTTGGAGGACTTCACAAATTCACCGGTTGGGATGGTCCTATTTTGACCGATAGCGGCGGATTTCAGGTTTTCTCACTTGCGAAGCTTCGTCAAATCAAGGAGGAGGGCGTAACCTTTGCCTCACATATTGACGGCAGACGCATTTTTATGGGACCCGAGGAGAGCATGAGAATCCAATCAAATCTCGCCTCAACCATAGCTATGGCATTTGACGAATGTGTTGAAAATCCCTCGACCTACGAATATGCAAAAAAATCCTGTGAAAGGACGACCAGATGGCTCGTAAGATGTAAGGATGAGATGGAAAGACTCAATGCCTTGCATGACACAATAAATAAGGATCAGCTTCTTTTTGGAATCAATCAGGGCTGTGTTTACGATGAGCTGAGAATTGAGCATATGCAAAGAATCGCCGAGCTTGATCTTGACGGCTATGCGATAGGCGGTCTGGCTGTCGGAGAGCCTAAAGAGGATATGTACAGGATCATTTCCGCCGTTGAGCCGTATGCTCCGAAGAATAAAATACGATACCTTATGGGCGTTGGCACTCCGGGCAATATCATTGAGGGAGTCAGCAGGGGAGTTGACCTTTTTGACTGCGTTATGCCGTCGAGAAACGCACGCCACGGACAGCTTTTCACGATGAGCGGAATAATCAATATCAACAATGCAAAGTATATGAAGGACGATACGCCGATTGATCCCGAGTGTGACTGTCCGACCTGCCGCAGACATTCGAGAGCTTACATCAGACATCTTTTCAAGGCAAAGGAAATGCTTGCGATGCGGCTTTGCGTAACGCATAATCTTTATTTTTATAATACGCTGATGGAGAAAATTCGTGACGCTTTGGCAAACGAAACATTTGAAGAATTTAAGAAAAAATATGTTGATCTGCTTGATACACGAATATAATTTTTAAAATTAACAGAATATACACAAATAACGCTTGCAAAAACCTACATTCTAATGTATAATACAAGCGTTATGTATAAATTAGGAGGCTAACCAATGAATTATTTAACCTTATTGGCAACAAGCGGAACAACAAAGACCGGCAGCAGCTGGACAATGATTCTCATGATGGCGGCGATCTTCGGAGTCATGTATTTCCTTATGATCAGACCGCAGAAGAAAAAGCAGAAGGAAGAGCAGTCAATGCGTGACAATCTTCAGATCGGCGACGAAGTTACAACGATCGGCGGCATCATCGGTAAGATCGTTACCGTTAAGGATGATTCGCTTATCATCGAGACAGGTGCAGACAGAAACCGTATGAAGATCACTCGCTGGGCTATCAGCCAGAACAACACTGCCAACGAGAAGCTTGCGGCAGAGCGTGCAGCAGCCAAGGAGGCCGCTGAGAAGGAAAAGGCAGCTCGTATGGAGGCTAAAGGCAAAACCCCGAAAGAAAAGAAAAACAAGGAAGAAAAGTTCTAATTTTAAGATAATCCCGACTCGCAGTGAGCCGGGATTTTTTTAAGCAATATAACAGAAAAAAGAAAAAAGAAGCAATACCAAGGTATCACTTCTCTTTTGGCGCGCTGCAAGGGATTCGAACCCCTGACCTTTTGGTTCGTAGCCAAACACTCTATCCAGCTGAGCTAGCAGCGCATTTCTTAACGCTCATATATTATAGCACAGAGTTTTTAAAAATCAAGTGTTTTTTTGAAAAAGTCTGAAATTTTTGCAATTTTTTGCGGCTTATTTTACGAATATTCGGATTCGAGAAAATCTTAATTCGCAATCGAGACTTTCAATTATGCCTTTATATCGGTGTGTATTTATTTGACATACATGAAAATTTAGTATATGATTTATTTAATGTTTGCATTTGAGGCATTGCCTTATATTTTTAACGGCTTTGTGGGGCGAGACAATGGACGGATTTACGGAAAAGTTTGCAGTTGAATACGATGGCAAGGGCTGTGACGACAATATTGTTATTTGCGGCGATTTACGGATAACGGTTATTACACCTGAGCTTGTGAGAATCGAAAAAGGCGGTTTCTGCGACCTGCCTACGCAAACCGTTCTTTTCAGAGATCTCGGAAAGGTTGATTATTCCTGCCGTGAGGAATCGGACAAAATAACGGTACGGACGAAAAAATGCGAGTTTACGATTCTTAAAAGCGGAAATGTACGGAGCGTCAAGCTCTCTGACGAACGAATTGTCACCGACTTTAAAAAAGGCAACCTAAAAGGGACTCGACGCACTCTTGATGTAACATTCGGCAGGGTTAAGCTCGGCGACGGAATCATTTCCCGTGAAGGAGCTGCGCTGACCGATGATTCAAAATCGTTGACGCTGCTTGCGGACGGAACGGTTTCTCCGCGCAATCAATCGGAACGGGATATTTATGTTTTTGCCTATGGCTTTGACTACTTGCGTACACTAAAGGATTTTTACCGAATTACAGGCAAAACTCCGCTGATACCCCGCTTTTGCCTCGGCAACTGGTGGAGCAGATATTGGCGATACACTCAGGACGAATATCTTGCTTTGATGGATACATTTAAAAGCAAGGACATTCCGCTGACGGTTGCGTGTGTCGATATGGATTGGCACTGGGTCGATGTGAAGGAGCGTTTCGGTGAAAAAGTTATGGATTATCCGAAGCCGAAAAATCCCATTGCCAATATAACGGGCTGCTTTTGGAATCCGGGTTGGACGGGTTACAGCTGGAATACCGAGCTTTTTCCGAATCATGTTGATTTTCTCAATAAGCTGCATGAAAGCGGGCTAAAGGTTAATCTAAATATCCACCCGGCTCAAGGCGTTCGCTTTTTTGAGGATATGTATCCCGAATTTGCACGGCACATGGGTATTGATGAGACAAAGAAAGCTCCGATAAACTTCGACTTTACGGACAAAAAATTTGTTGAGGGCTATTTCAAATATATCAACGAGCCTATGGAAAAAGAGGGCGTTGATTTTTGGTGGATAGATTGGCAGCAGGGTAACAGGTCAAAAATCGAGGGGCTTGACCCGCTTTGGCTTCTTAACCATTACTATTGCCTTGACAGGCAGTCGAAGGGACTTCGTCCGCTGACTCTTTCACGCTTTGCAGGCTTAGGTTCGCATCGTTATCCGCTCGGCTTTTCGGGTGATGCGGCGATTCAATGGTCTGTGCTTGATTTTCAGCCGTATTTCACTGCAACTGCGGCAAATGCCGGCTATTGCTGGTGGAGTCACGATATCGGCGGTCACAATTTCGGCAAGCTGAACGGCGAACTTTATCTCAGGTGGACTCAGTTCGGCGTGTTTAGCCCGATAATGCGTTTTCACTCGGTCAATGATGCACGAAAAAGTAAAGAGCCTTGGAAATTCGGCAGTGAGATAGAATCAATAGCGAGGAATTTTTTACGCTTCAGGCATCGCATGATCCCGTACACCTATACAATGAACAGGCTGACCGAAACAGAGGGCAGACCGCTTGTGATGCCGATGTATTATGCTTATCCGAACGAGGAGGAGGCATACAAGGTCGGCAACGAATATTTCTTCGGCACTCAGCTTATCGTTGCGCCAATAACGCACAAGGCGGATAAAAAAACACACAAGGCAACCGTTGAGGTTTGGCTGCCCGAGGGAAGATATACTGATATCTTCACCGGCGAGGTTTACTGCGGCGGGAGAACGATTATTCGCCGTGATGTTTCGACAATTCCTGTGCTTGCGCCCGCCGGAGGGATTATCCCTCTTGACGGCAGAACGAGCGGCAACGGCTGCGACAATCCTGAATCTCTCGAAATTCTGATTTACAAAGGAAACGGTTCGTTCAGGCTCTATGAGGACGATGGCGAGACTCTCGCCTACAAGAACGGACATTATGCCGAAACGGAGTTCGAGCTTGAGGAAAACGGCTCGGGGCTGAAATTCACCGTCAACCCTGCAAAGGGAGATCTGACGCTTATCCCGAGCAGCAGAAAATATATTTTCAACTTCCGTGATGTTGTTTCGGCGGATAAAATTTCTGTTGCCGCAAACGGAGAAGCGGTTGCTTTTACTGTCGAAAAAGCAGGCAAAGGCTTGTCCGTGACGGTTGAAAATGTTGAATCCGATATCGGCATGACCGTTAGTTTAGTCCGATCTGTAACCTAAAATCCGCAAGTTACTCGCCGTGCAAAAGTCAGCAGAAAACAACGAGGACGACCGATGGTCGCCCCTACGAAATTACCGTTAGATCGTTGATTTTGAATATTAGATTTGCGTAAATACAAAATGTTGTATCTCCCGCCGGGTCAATATGGCTCGGCGGTATTTTGTTGCAATAAAAAGGTCGTGTGAATAAAACTTAAACAAGATGGACGGTAACTTATACCAAAAGACTTCCAGTTTCGGGAAAAATAGTAGTTGAAATTTCCCTTGAATTGTGTTATTATGAAAAGTGTAATTTGGATAAGTGGGATAGTATGTAATGCTATAATTTCGCTTTACGAATTTATCAAAAATAAATGCACCGTGTGCATGGATTTTTGGTGCATTTTTCAAACCATGGGAGGTAAATGTCATGAAAAGAAAGCTTTCAAAAATCGGAAAAAGCTCGGTAAGCGTGCTGCTCTGCCTTGTTATGCTTCTGACGACTTTTTGCTTTTTCGATATCGGTTCTGTGATATCGGACGCAATGGTAACGGTAACGGAAAATAACAAGATGACCGGATCGCTTTCAAGCCAGTTTATGTATGCGCCTGAAATCGCTTACCTAACGCCCGGCTCAAGTACATTCAAGTATTTCAGCAACTACGACCCTGCGTCGGGCAACGCATACAGCAGCAGCGATACAACATCAAGGCTTGAGTTCGAGTATAAGGGCGCAAGCGAGGTTTCTGTTGCCGTTAACAAAGTTTACTACAAGAATGGTGAACTCGATGTCGGCTTCGGCGGCGTGCTTAAAATTAACGGAACAAACATAGTTACTTATGCTGCCGTTGGCTCAGACAATGATACATGGACAACAAGCCCCACGGTAATCGCAACCGGCACAAACTCGATAAACTACACCTTAAATGCCTCCAATTGTTCCCTGAGCGGCACAACGGCGGGCACGACATATTATATCCAGTGGGTATTCCGCTATAAGGTTGATAACAATTACCATGTTTCGTATATGTATACCGGCGTTTATGTTCCGCTTTTGGATCAGGCGGGTATTTCTTCCGACCAGCGTTATATTGTTACCGGTAACAACCCGACCGAAAACCATTCGTGGTCATTTATCACCGGCGCAATGAGATATACGGGCGGTAACAGGAAGTCTCTTTTCACCGGCACAACTGCGAACTCCCTCAGATGTGCTCCGCTCATTTCTTTTGTCGGCAGCTCGCAAAACGGCAGTGCTTACACAATTCCCGGCGGCGACGCAAACTCCACGAGTGAGATCAATTTCAGCTCAAGTGCAAGTCCGTACAATACCTTTGTCTATAGCAAAGGCTCAAGAGGCGCAAATGAGCTTTTCTACACAACGACATATTCAAAAATTCCGTCAAGCTATACTGAGGACGCAGAGGGCAGTATCAGTCTTACAAGTACCGATATGAGTGCTTACAAAGGTATAACAACGGGTACGGCTTACATCGTTGTAGATACTTCCAGATATTCAAACTACAATCAGATTCCTTACCTCAGCGCCGGCTATGCGCAGTTCTATCACGATATGGACGGTAAAGGTAACAGGCTTAATTCGATCAAGAGTGTTCAGCTTTACAATCCGGGAAGCACATCGGCAATCTCTTATGACGGAACGATATATTGTAATGTTGATTCCTCCAACTGGACTGACGGTGACAGTGCCTCGGTTGCAAGAGGACTTTATCCGTTCAACGGTTCAATAGTCAGCGGACTTGTTACATTTGACACATGGTTCTTCAACGGATATAAGAATATAGCATGGACGGAGAGTCTCGGTGTTCACCACTATAACGGACTTTTCACTCAGACCGTCGATAAGCAAACGCTTCGTACCGCCTATAACGATGCGGCGCACAGTCATATAGATCACAAAACATATTCATCAAGCTATTCAAATTATTATTCGGAGCTTAAAGCAGTTGCCGAAACTCTTTGCGACCCGCAGCTTTATTCCAAGACGACGACTTCTCTCAGCGGAACGGCTTCGGGTTCTGTTAAGGCGATAGAGGGTTCGATAGTCAATTCAACTACAACAACCAATGATTATGTTTACTTTTATGTTCCGGAAGTAATTTACCTTACTCCGGGAGCAAAAACATTCCAATATTATTCGGATATGTCGGCTGTAACGCTGAGCAACGGTGTTTGCACACCGACTGTCAGCTCAGTGCGTAACGATACAACAGGTAATATTTATTTCTATTATAAAAACGCAAGCAAGGTTAAGATTACCCAAAGCGGTGCGTCGAGTGTTTCATTGAGCGGAGGAAACATAACCTCCTTTAACTCATATGTAAATACCTCGCAAACCTCCGTTACAACGGCTAACATTAGCAGCGGTTCGGTTTCTTCGGCGGCTTCAACATATATCACTTGGACGGCAACTTATGTTGAAGAGAATGTAGAAAAGACTGTTACGGCTAAATCGTATGTTTATTATCCGTACACAAGTGCTTTTGCAGCAGCGGCAAGATACAAATGTTCAGACGGTAAAAACCACTTCTGCGATAGCTTTGCATATTTAAGCGGTGTGCATAGCATCACAGGTATGAGTGATGTAAACAGATATGCGAGTTCCACCAACCTTACTCCGCTTTTGGGAAATTTAAAATCTCCGGTTAATAATACTCATATTTCACCTGACGGAACATGGATTGACAGTACAAGTACTTCCAATGCTTATGCATCAAGATATTCTGATGATTCCGGTAGTAGTGACCGTGTTGTTATTGCACATGCCGGTACAGGAAAAATATATGTTGATACAAGTAGATTTACTGATCTGAATAAGATTCCGAACTTAACTTTTGGTTTTGGTGTTACAGACCGTGAAAATGCCGAAGATTTGTATTATTTTGTTGCTGACTATACCGGTATAAGCACGGGAGGCAACGGTTCTACCACAAGTAAATTTGATGAGTGGGATAGAACTCCTAATTATGTAATGTGGGGCAGCAAGAGCACCAACCAGACCGTTTCCGAAGGAATGAAATATAATAATCTTGTTGTTCCGGGAACGAATACTTTATCGACAACTGATGGTACAGAAAATAAAGTTATTGGTACACAGGTCTATACTTATCAGGGTGGTGACCGTGCTCTTAATGCATTGTATTTGCATCTTGATGTTGTACGTGCAAATCGTTCCGGTCTTCGTCAAGCCGTAGAATACGCAAACAAGTACAACTATGCGCTTCAGGCTGGATATTTCAACGGTTCAACCGAATGGACAACATATACATCTGCCCTTGCAAATGCACAGAACGCTCTGACAAAGGTTGACGGAACAGCCGATTTCGGAACATACAATACAGATTCATCGAAGCGTTCCGGACTTGCGAAAACCCTCATGGACGCTGTTGATACTCTTGTTTCAAAGACCAGAGGAACAGCTCCGAGAAACACAAACAACTACACCGCAACGCAGACCAATGTCGGTCTTATCGCTCAGTCTGACGGTTCGTACAAGGTTGCTGCTATCGCAGAGGCTGTCAGCAAAGGCACGGCTACCATTGCCAAGAGCTTCAAGGCTTATGATAAGCTTGAGTTTACAGCCGAAAGCTACAGCGGCTATGACTATATCGGTTATTATAAAGACGGAGTTTCCTCAACGGGAAGCGTAATTTCCAAAGCGACCTACGATGGAATCCGGTCAAGCACCGATGTTGTTCAGCAGTCGAAGAATGACTCGCTCATCTTCGGCAATGCCCTCAACACCGCATATTCCTACACATTCTATTATCTTCTCAAGCCCGATGTGCTTTTTGATAACGAGTTCGATTTTGACAGTATTATTTTCACCAACGGAAACGGATTGAAGGATATTACTGCCGATTATGCAAACAACTCGCTTTCAATGACAAGCACGGCAACCGATTGCTATGTTTCGGACGGAAGCACCCGTATGAAGCTTATCGGCGGTCATACATACAGAGTAACCTACGATTTTTCAAGCACCAACGGAGGTAAACCCCGCTGTACGATCATGCCGTATTCCGCTGCGTCCGGCGGTACATGGGGCGGTGCTTATTACATTGAGAATCTAAGTTCGGGAGGAACATTCACGGTTAACGAAACTTATCCGTATGTTTTCCTTAGATTCGGTATCAGCTGCTCTACCACGGGAATTAACGGTACTTATTCCAATGTCTATGTTCAGGATATAACCAACCTCGACGGCTTCACCGATGATGTTACCGAGGCAACGCCGCACGGCTACTACAACCTCACCGCAGGCGAAAAGCTCGGCTCAGTCGCAGGTATCGAAAGAACAGGCTACGCTTTCGACGGCTGGTATGATTCACAGGATAGCACCGGCAACGGAACGGGCACGCAATACACCGCCGATTCCGTCGTAAAGCCGTATAATGTCCGTCTTTATGCAAAGTGGGTTCTCGCTCCCGAGCTTATGTTCGGCAATGAATTTGTGTTCGACAACATTGCGAGTGATATTAATAGCGGCACAAACAATATGAGCAATATCAGAGTTGACTACGCTTCAAACAAAATTAGATTTTCCGTAAGCGGTAGTGACGCATACACTGGAGCTTGGGACGGTATAAAATCGGCTATGTTTGGAGTTACAGCCGGCAATACATATAGACTTGCAATGGAATTCAGCAATCTCGCATCGAGTGACGGCAAAAAGGAAGGATTGGTCTATATCTTCTTTTTTGATTCTTCAAAAGTCAATTTAGGACACCAAAGCTTTTCGGTTTACGCCGAAAAAGGTGCGTCAGTAATTTTGAACGAAACCATAACCGCACCCGACGGCGCTGCCTATGCGACATTAAGATTCGGTGCTGATGATCGAGGCTCAAGCGTCACCGCTTTTGTCAGCGGAGATACATTTGAATACAAAGATATTTATGTTCAGAATTTAACCAACCCCGCCGGAAACTGCGACGACAATGTTACAATCGCCAACCCGATAAACAAGGTTAAGCTTGCGGGTCAGACTGTCGGCACACTCGCAGATATTGATCGTGACGGCTATAAATTCGCCGGCTGGTATACCGACCGCGACTCCACCGGCAACGGCACAGGCACACAGTATACCGAAAGCTCAACCATGCCGAGCAGCAACACCCAGCTTTGGGCAAAGTGGGAAGTAAAGAGCTACACGATAACCTATAATGCCAACGGTGGAAGCGTCAGCCCGAAATCGAATAATTTTACCATTAACGACGATGTTCCTCTTCCGACTCCGACAAAAAGCGGCTATACTTTCGCAGGCTGGAAAGTAACCGAAACAGATGAAAACTCCGAAACTCCCGAGGGCGCAACGGAGACGCTTATGGATAATAGCAACTGGATCGTTGGCACAACATATTCTGTCGGCACTTCAAATGTCGCCAAAGGAATGTACGGTAATGTTACGGTCACTGCGCAGTGGACGGCAAAAACATACAACTTAAAATTTGACTTCAATGGTGGCAATGTCAACGGTAATTCTTCAGTTACCGTTAAACCTACATTCGGTAGCGGAAATTATAACAGCCTCGACAGCTGGGGTACTCCGAGCAGAACCGGATATACTTTCGCAGGAATGTTCACGGCAGCTACCGGCGGAACTCAGGTTTATGACAAGGACGGCAAATGTATAAAAGGAACAGCATATTGGGACAGTTCTTCCTGCTGGTGTTATGACGGAGATGTTACACTCTATGCGCATTGGACGGCGTACAGCTACAATATCGAATATTCGATGAACAACGGAACAAATAATTCATCGAACCCCAAGTCGGCAAACTACGATTCCGTTATCACTTTGTATAAGCCCACGAAAGACGGTTGGACATTCACCGGCTGGACATTGGAGGGCACGAATCCGGATTATTCGAACGCAAAGTACGGCACAAGCTCAAGCTCGGTTACAACCGCAATTTCGAACAGCTTGACAAAGTTCGGCGCAAACGGCACTGTATATCTAAAAAATCTTTCGTCTACCAACGGCGGAACGGTTAAGCTTGTCGCTCACTGGCAAAAGACGCTTACAGCAACATTCTATTACATTGATGCAACGAATAAGACCGTAAAGGAAACCAAGACCGTAACAATTTATGACAGCGCAACAGCGGGCGATGTAACATGTTCGACAACACCCGCAAGTGTGACCTACAACAGTATAACATTTACATGGGCAGGCTGGAGAACAGATACAACAGCAGCTGCGGCAGACAAGACGGGACTTACACAGTCAATAAGCGCAGATACAAGCTTCTATGCAGTCTACAAGGGAACGCTGACTCTTTCGTATAATGCAAACGGCGGAACAGGAGCACCCACAGCACAGACGGCTGATCAGTATCTTAACGCAACCGCAACAACAGGCACTGCAAACGCATTTGCAAAGTCAAAAATAACATTTACAGTCAGCACGACCAAGCCGACAAGAAGCGGTTGGACATTTGACGGATGGGCAACGAGCGCAAGTGCAACAAGCGGCACATACGGCGCATCACCGAAAACAACAACGATTACGGCAGATGTCAATACAACATTGTATGCGGTTTGGACAAAGACGCTTACAGCAACATTCTATTACTATAATGGTCAGAGCGTAACAAAGACTGTAACAGTATATAACGGAAAAGAAAGCGGTACTATAACAGCACCGGCTATCGAATCTCCAACCGTCAGTGGAATCAAATATACAGCAAGAGGTTGGACAAAAGGTAACAGCGGCGCAAACGCAACCGTAACTGCGGAAGCTAACGCCGATATAACGATATCAGGCGGCGAAAAGTTTTACGCAAGTTACCAGAATGAAAGAACTGCAACATTCTACTACTGCACATTGCCGGTATCGTCAATTACAGCGACCGGTGCGGCACAAGGCTCGGTAACAGCAACAGCAATAAGGTATATGAACTATACCGGCGGTTTTGTTGAATCACAGTACACCATTCCGTCAGCTGTAACATCGAGCCACGGAGGCGGAGTTGCTGAAAAATATCTGGGTGTCAGCACATCGGCTAACAATGCTACATGTGTAAATAGTCCGACAACAGCGAATACTACATTCTATGCGGTTTACGGCGAAGAACTCAATTTGTATTACTTCGATGGTTCAAAGCATACTTGCCAGCAGAATTACAGGTATATGCTCAGTAATGGATCGAATTACAATTCGAAAATGAAGTCCACTGTTCCGACACCATCGGCCATTGACTCAAATACACCATGGTCGGGAAGTTGGTCATATGTAAGCGATTCCTACAACACCGCTTATTTCAGAGAACCGGACAAAACAGGCGTAAATAATCTTTATGCCGTATATAACAGAGATGTTGCTATAAAGTATAACATGAACGGAGTTACCGCAACGGCAATTGCAGACACAACGGGTACGGCTCACTTTATTTCATATAATGAGGCAAAATCGTTCCCGGCGGCACTTAATGTAACGAGTACGAAGCCTACAAATGCTGATTGGACATTCATTTCATGGAATACGAAAAATGACGGAAGCGGAACAAAGTATGATTCGGGAGCAGGAATTTCAGTTTCTGAAGATATAACTCTTTATGCACAGTGGAAAAAAGATGTTACTGTTTACTTCTATTCGGGCAAGAACAAGGCAAGCGTAGAGAAATTTACACTGAGCTTTGTGAACGGCGAGACAACAAAACAGGTAACATCTCCTAACAAGGGCGCAGATATTGCCGATTGGACATGGCTTGGCTGGACAACTTCGGAATATGCAACTCAGACGGAGGCAAATTCGAAGAAAGACGGAAATATTGCTCTTAGTGTTGATGTCAATATCGGACCGTTTGAGTATTACGCTATTTACAGTCAGGAACAAACATTAACATATAATTCCAACGCCAAGAATGATACAACGGTAAAAAATATACCGAGCCAATCAAAAGGCACGGCATATTATAACTCAGTCGGCAAAACAACAAATGCCGGTCATACTGTTTCTTCAACCGTACCGACACGAGACGGCTATACATTCGTTTCGTGGA
>CAVJDU010000043.1:0-14782 GCA_963648385.1 uncultured Coriobacteriaceae bacterium
AAAAAAAAAAAAAAAAAAAAAAAAAAAAAAAAAAAAAAAAAAAAAAAAAAAAAAAAAAAAAGCGAAAAAGCGCATAAAATCAACAAAAATGAGGGCTTTGGTCGTTGACAAATATTCCTTTCTGATGTTATAATTTATTCAATTTATTTTTATTGAAGGGGTGTATTACTTGATAGCAGATTTTGCAAGCACACTGTCGTCAGTCATAGACCGTAACCATCTTTATTTAACTACCGTTGCGGCAGCCGGAAAAATCGACCGTACAAATGTTTCTAAGGTTCTGAAAAGGGAACGAAGCTTTTCCCTTCACACATTCAAGCGTATTCTTGAAAATCTCAGAATACCGTCTGAGGATCGCAACCTTCTTTTTCAAAGCTATATTGAAGAAAAATACGGCTATCAGAAATATCTTGAGCATATGAAGGTGCTCAAAAATTTTTCGGACTTTGACGACTCGTCAATCAAAGAAAGCCCGAGTATAAACAATATCACGATCGAGCTGAAAGACACGGTTTCCGAGCTTAACTCCAAGACGGAAATCAGCAATATTATGCAGCATATCGTTTCCCTTGAGGTTGATAAAGGCAAGGACGGCAGAGTATATACAAACGCTCCCACAGATATAATAAATCACACAATGCGTCTGTTTCCGGACAAGCCTATCGATTTTAAATACATCATCAACAACTTCCTTAATGAGAAGGACATCTTTATGTCTTTTTCGGGTGTATTTGATCTTATGCACAGCGGGTACAGCTGCAACTACTATCCTTCCGCAACGCAGCAGCTCCATCTAAACCTCGTTTTTCCTTACTATGTTATAACAAGCGAATATCTTCTTGTCTTTGATTTTTATAACAATATGGGAATTCTCAGCACAAACAATGTTGTTATTGAAAAATATACGAAAGCATTTTTGGCGAACTTTGAAAATACAATGCCGTATATCTATCGTATGGAAAACATAATGGATCTGAAGCAAGAAAATTTTAAAATTTATTCCGATGGAATTTCAGAAGGAAAATTCTTCCATGATGTAGGCTGTTTTATAAGCTCTTATTTGGATCTTGATATGTGGGAACAGATTGCTAAACCCGATGTTCCCAACCGTGATTTTCTTAGAGACACAACCTATCAATATTACCAGCAGACATATGCTTCCATCAAAAAAAATCTCTGCTCGATTTCAAGCAAGGAAAGTCTCGCCGAATTTGTTGATAACGGAATTGTTTCATCCATGCCGAGAGAATTCGCATTTCCTCTCACCAAGGATAACCGCATAAAGGTTCTCCAAAAAGTATACGATTTATTTCAATCCTCAAACAGTTTAAACTTCTACTTGTTTGACAATTCAAAACTAAACCTTGGAAAAGACTTTGGGTATGAAATCTCAAGCACAACGAATACATCTCATATTCAGATAGCTTATCTCTCCAAGAACTGTCAGCTTACATTCAACGGCAATCTTTCTTTTAGATCGGATGACCACGAAACGGTACACGAATTTTCAGATCTTACAGATTGCTTTATTCTTTCGGACTATTGCTACAGCGAGGAAAAATCGCTTGAAATTCTTAAAGAGGAAATCCTCCGATGCAAAATGCTGCCCGACTAAGCAACTCACAGGAACCGGCGCTTTAAGCGATCGGTTCTTTTTTTGCCATACCGAAAAAAGGCAAGTCTTTCGACTTGCCTTTAATAGGTGAATAATTTAATTATTCGTTGATAGCGGTAACAACGCCTGAACCAACTGTACGGCCACCCTCACGAATAGCGAAACGAAGACCTTCTTCGATAGCGATCGGAGTGATAAGCTCAACATTCATTGTAACATTATCGCCGGGCATGCACATCTCTGTTCCCTCGGGAAGAGTGATAACGCCTGTAACATCTGTTGTTCTGAAATAGAACTGAGGACGATAGTTGTTGAAGAACGGAGTATGACGGCCACCCTCGTCCTTAGTCAGAACATAAACCTGACCTGCGAACTTTGTGTGAGGATGGATTGAACCGGGCTTAGAAAGAACCTGGCCACGCTCGATGTCTGTTCTCTGGATACCACGAAGAAGAGCACCGATGTTGTCGCCTGCCTCAGCATAGTCGAGGAGCTTACGGAACATTTCGATACCTGTAACAACAGTCTTTCTCTTCTCGTCGGTAAGACCAACGATTTCAACTTCGTCAGACATCTTGAGCTGTCCACGCTCAACTCTACCTGTAGCAACTGTACCACGGCCTGTGATTGTGAATACATCCTCAACAGGCATAAGGAACGGAAGGTCAGCCTTACGGTCAGGAGTCGGGATATAGCTGTCAACAGCATCCATGAGCTCCCAGATGCAAGCGATCTCAGGAGCGTTTACATCGTCTCCGTCATACTCAAGAGCCTTGAGAGCAGAACCCTTGATGATCGGTGTGTCGTCGCCCGGGAAATCATACTCGGAAAGAGTCTCACGGATCTCCATCTCAACAAGCTCGATAAGCTCGGGATCGTCAACCTGGTCGATCTTGTTCATGAATACGATGATGTAGGGAACGCCAACCTGACGAGCAAGAAGAAGGTGCTCCTTGGTCTGAGCCATGGGGCCGTCTGTTGCAGCGATAACAAGGATAGCGCCGTCCATCTGAGCAGCACCAGTGATCATGTTCTTGATATAGTCGGCGTGACCCGGGCAGTCAACATGAGCGTAGTGACGCTTCTCAGTCTCGTACTCAACGTGAGCGGTGTTGATTGTGATACCACGCTCTCTCTCTTCGGGAGCCTTATCGATGTTAGCGTAGTCAACGAAAGCAGCTTCGCCCTTCATTGCGAGGGTCTTGGTGATAGCAGCTGTCAAAGTAGTCTTACCATGGTCAACATGTCCGATAGTACCAATGTTGACATGGGGTTTGGTTCGGTTAAATTTTTCCTTTGCCATTTGGAATTTCCTCCCTTTGGTATTAAATAATTTTATTCAATGCATACTGCATAGTTACATTGTAACAATTTCTTATAAAAAAAGCAAGCTTTTTTTGAAAATAATTAGCCCTTAGTCCTTGAGCTGATGATGTCATCTGCGATGGACTTAGGAACAGCCGTATAGTGGCTGGGCTCCATTACGTACTGGCCGCGTCCCTGAGTCTTGGAACGAAGATCCGTAGCGTAACCGAACATATTCGAGAGCGGGATATTGGAGTCAACCTGAACAGCACCCGTTCTCTGCTCCTGACCGAGAATCATACCGCGGCGGGAGTTTACATCGCCCATAACATCGCCGAGATAATCGGACGGAACGATGATAGCAACCTTCATGATGGGCTCCATAAGAACCGGCGAAGCCTTTCTCATAGCGTCCTTGAATGCCATAGAACCGGCAATCTTGAAGGCCATTTCAGAGGAGTCAACCTCATGATAAGATCCGTCATAAAGAGTGACCTTAACATCAACAACGGGATATCCTGCAAGAACACCCGACTGCATTGCACCCTTGACACCGGCCTCAACAGCAGGAATGTATTCCTTAGGAACAGCACCGCCGACAATGGCGTTGACGAACTCGAAGCCCTTTTCCGGATTCGGCTCGATCTTGATCTTAACATGACCGTACTGACCCTTACCGCCTGACTGACGGGAATACTTGCAGTCAACATCTGCGCTCTGAGTGATCGTTTCTCTGTAAGCAACCTGGGGCTTACCGATGTTAGCCTCAACCTTGAACTCACGAAGAAGTCTGTCAACGATGATCTCAAGGTGCAGTTCACCCATACCTGCGATGATCGTCTGACCTGTTTCCTCATCGGTGTAGCAACGGAATGTCGGATCTTCCTCAGCAAGCTTCTGAAGACCGATACCCATCTTTTCCTGACCAGCCTTAGTCTTAGGCTCGATAGCAACACGGATAACAGGCTCCGGGAATTCCATTGATTCGAGGACTACGGGATGTTTCTCGTCGCAGAGAGTATCACCTGTTGTTGTGTTTTTGAGGCCTACGGCAGCGGCGATATCACCGGCGTAAACTTCTTCAATATCCTGTCTGTGGTTAGCGTGCATCTGAAGGATACGACCGAGACGCTCATCTGAATCCTTAACAGAGTTATAAACAGTTGCACCGGCCTTTACAGTACCGGAATATACACGGAAGAAGCAAAGCTTTCCGACATAGGGGTCTGTTGCGATCTTGAAAGCAAGAGCTGCAAACGGCTCCGTATCGGAAGAATGACGATCTTCCTCCTCGCCTGTCTCGGGGTTGGTGCCTCTGATAGCCTCAACATCGGTCGGAGCAGGCATATAAGCAACGATATTATCAAGGAGCATCTGAACGCCCTTGTTACGGTAAGATGTACCGCAGCATACGGGAACCATTTCGTTTGCGATGGTTGCCTTACGGATGCAGCTCTTGATCTCATCGACCGTAAGCTCCTCGCCCTCGAAGAATTTCTCCATGAGAGCGTCATCCTGCTCGGCAACAGCCTCGATAAGCTCCTCGTGATACTTCTGAGCAATCTCCTTCATATCATCGGGGATAGGCTCGACTCTGATATCGAGACCCTTATCGTCATAATAAACCTCAGCCTCCATAGTTACAAGGTCAATGATTCCCTTGAACTCGGATTCTGCGCCGATCGGAAGCTGGATCGGAACAGCGTTACATTTAAGGCGTTCCTTCATCATGTCAATAACATTGTAGAAGTTTGCGCCCATGATGTCCATTTTGTTAACATATACCATACGAGGTACATGATACTTATCAGCCTGACGCCAAACAGTCTCAGACTGAGGCTCAACGCCACCCTTTGCGCAAAGGACGGTAACCGAACCGTCGAGAACACGAAGAGAACGCTCAACTTCAACGGTAAAGTCAACGTGACCCGGGGTATCAATGATGTTGATACGGTGACCCTTCCAGAAACAGGTGGTAGCAGCAGAAGTGATCGTGATACCACGCTCCTGCTCCTGAGCCATCCAGTCCATTGTGGCAGCGCCGTCATGAACCTCACCGATCTTATGGTTAATACCGGTGTAGAAAAGGATACGCTCGGTCGTGGTTGTTTTACCGGCATCGATATGAGCCATAATACCGATATTTCTTGTTAATTCAAGTGGTACTTGTCTTCCCATATAAACCTCCGTAAATTTAAATAAGCAATTAAATCCCTGAAATTTTCGGGAAGATTACCATCTGAAATGTGCAAAAGCCTTGTTAGCCTCTGCCATCTTATGAGTATCTTCACGCTTCTTGTATGCCGAACCTGTTTCGTTAACGGCATCCATGATCTCGTTAGCAAGACGCTCTTTCATAGTTCTTTCCGAACGAAGACGCGAATAGTTGGTGATCCATCTGAGTCCGAGCGTCTGTCTTCTCTCGGGACGAACCTCCATCGGAACCTGATAAGTAGCACCGCCGACACGGCGAGCCTTAACCTCGAGAACAGGCATTACATTTTCCATAGCGGCTTCAAAAACCTCTACCGGCTCCTTACCTGTCTTCTCCTTGATGATGTCAAATGCGTCGTAAACAATCTTCTGTGCGACACCCTTTTTACCATCATACATAACATTGTTGATAAGTCTTGTTACCAACTTTGAATTGTAAAGCGGATCTGGCAAAACATCTCGTTTTGCAATCTGGCCTCTTCTTGGCACTTCGCTTCCCTCCTTCATAGTAATGATATCATAGGTACTCAAGTGACAAAACCCTGTGGCGCCAATGGAGAAGCACATACATAATATATATATACACTCTCACATTGATACGCAGCGTACCCTACCCTGCGCAGCCTGCAAGAAGATTCTGTCTTTCAAACTTTCCTTTTAAAAAGAGGAATTACTTTTTGGCAGCCTTCGGACGCTTAGCACCGTACTTTGAACGGGACTGCATTCTTCCGTTAACACCCTGAGTATCGAGCGTACCGCGGATAATGTGGTAACGAACACCGGGAAGATCCTTAACACGACCGCCACGAATAAGAACAACGCTGTGCTCCTGAAGGTTATGACCTACACCCGGGATATACGAAGAAACTTCGATACCGTTTGTAAGACGAACTCTGGCGATCTTACGAAGAGCCGAGTTAGGCTTCTTAGGTGTAGCAGTCTTAACTGCCGTGCAAACGCCACGCTTCTGAGGTGAATTCTGGTCGGTAACAATGTTCTTCTTAGAATTAAGACCCTTGAGAAGTGCCGGAGCCTTTGCTTTCTTTTCGATAGTCTGTCTGCCGTTTCTAACTAACTGATTAAAGGTAGGCAAAAACTACATCTCCTTTCTTGAAAATTTTGAATATTGACAAATCATATGCCCATAGAGACACATAATAAATCACATTATCAATCCTTGGTATTCTATCACTTGTGCATATATATTGTCAAGTGTTTTTGTAAAAATATTCTAAATTCTCGGAATTCTCGGAAATTCGGGGAATAAATCAGAAGCCGTACCCGTTTTAAGGTTTTATCTTGTCGTTGGAGATATAGGCAACGCCGCACACCCGGATTATATGGTATTGCCTATATTTTACGGTAAAATTTAGCGGTTTTGTCGAGCAAATTGTGATTGGGAGCGGTGCGAGACACAAGAGGTTGTATTTTTGCAAACGGCGTGTAAAATATAATTTTACTGTTTAAATTTTCGCCGTAAAAGTGTATAATATTATGATGAATGTAATTACCGAGCAGCCGATGGCAAAACCAGCGACTGCCCGAGATGAGGATGTTTATAGATGTCGTATATTTTCAATTCCGCCGTTCTCGGCTCAATGTTTGCCGTGCCGACTCAGGTTGCGGACAACTACATAAAACTCGCAAGTGCGTCTCAACTGAAAACTCTGCTTTGGATCTGTCGACACATTTCCGAGCCGATCGACGCAGCAAAAATATCGAAGGAGATCGGCTACGGAATCGGCGATGTTGAGGACGCATTGACCGTTATTGCCGGCTGGGGTATTCTTATCGGAACGGATACCGTTGCCGCACACGCTCCCGTTACCGTCGATGAGCCGAAGGTCACAGAGCCGACGAAGCAGCTGGAGGAAATCGCTGCCTCAAAGCCGTCAAACGAACAGATAGCGGCAAGGTGCAAGGAAGACCCCGAAATACTCGCAATGTTCTCCGACATTGAAAAAATGCTCGGTAAGACCCTCGGCTATGACAGCAGAAGCATTCTTCTGATGATGCACGACCATTACGGACTGCCGATAGAGGTCATCTATATGCTCGTCGATTACTGCAAATCGGTCGGCAAAAGCGGATTTTCCTATATCTCAAAGGTCGGCAGAACATGGGGCGAAAAGGAGATCGACACAATCGAAAAGGCGGACGAGCAGATAAAAATTCTCAACAGTTGCAGCAAGCTTTGGAAAAACTTTGCCGAGATGGCGGGAATCCAAAACCCACGCCCCTCCTCGTCGCAGTCGGCATACCTCAGAACATGGTCGGTCGAGATGAAATTCAATGTTGAAATGATCTATCTTGCATATGAGGAAATGCTCAACCATTCGAGCAAGATAAGCTTTCCGTATATGAACAAAATACTTGCAAACTGGCACTCGAAGGGAATTAAAACTCCCGACGATGTCGAAAAAGAAAAAGAAGATTACCGCAGGAAGAAATCGCCCGCCGCAAAGACAAACGCACGGGAAATATCATTTGATATCAACGAAATCAACCGCCGAGGCGATGAGCTTCCGGTATACAGGAAAGGTAGCTGAACATGGAGCACAGCAGAGAAATTTACAAAAAAGCCGAGCGTGAGCTGGCAAAAAGAAGAAACCGTGCCCTCGCCGAGCGTGAGGAGCACCACCGACTCGCCGTTGAAGCCGTTCCCGAAATTCTCGAAGTCGAGGAGAGAATGTCCTCGGCAGGCTTGGCGACGATCAAGGCGATCGGCATGGGCAAGGCGGACGCAAAGGAATATATAAGAAAGCTTTCTCAGCTAAATCTTGAGGCTCAGGCGCAGCGCAGGCTGCTTTTGAAAAATGCCGGCTTCCCCGAGAACTGGCTTGACATAAATTTCAGCTGCAAAAAATGCGAGGACAAGGGCTTCGTCGGCGGAATTATGTGCGATTGCTTCAAGGAGCTTCTCAGGTCGCTTGAATATGAAAGGATTTGCTCAAAACTGCCCGTCAACAACTGTCGGTTCGACAATTTCAAGCTCGATTATTACCCCGACGGCGCAGGCAAAAGCCCGAGACAGCGAATGGAAAGCGTGCTGGATTTTTGCAAAACCTATGCTGCGGATTTCAGCACAAAATCATCAAGCCTGCTGCTCTACGGCCATACGGGGCTTGGAAAGACCCACCTTTCTCTCGCCATCGCCGGCAAGGTAACGGAGAACGGCTACGGAGTTGTTTACTCCTCTGCGCAGAACCTTTTTAACCGACTTGAAAAAGAAAAGTTCGGTCGCTCGGACGGCAACACCGAGGAAAGCATACTCGAATGCGACCTTTTGATAATCGACGATCTGGGAACGGAATTCACAACCCAGTTCACGATCTCCGCCCTTTACAATATCGTCAACACAAGGGAGCTTGAGGGCAAGCCGACGATAGTAAACACCAATCTCACACCCGAACAGCTTCTGAGCACATATGACGAGCGGATAGCTTCGAGAATACTGAACAAATATGTTCTTATCCGCTTTGACGGCTCGGATATCAGACAAATTAAAACGAGGTAAAACATGGATATAATTCTTGCACTTACAACCGAATTCAACCTTAAAAAATGGCAGATCGAAAATGTTGTTTCGCTCATTGACGACGGCAACACGATCCCGTTCATCGCACGATACAGGAAAGAGGCTCACGGTACGCTCGACGACCAGACCCTGCGTGCGATCTACGAAAGACTTGAATATCTTCGCAATCTGGACAAGCGCCGTGAGGAAATACGCTCCTCGATAGAGGGTCAGGAAAAGCTGACGGACGAGCTTTCCGCTGCGCTTGACAAGGCGGCGACCCTTGCCGAATTGGAGGATATTTACCGTCCGTTCAAGCCGAAAAGAAAGACAAGAGCCTCCGTCGCAAGGGATAAGGGACTTGAACCTCTCGCTCAGGCGATATATCTTCAGACGGCAAAAGGACCTTCAGCCATTGAGCTTGCAGAGGACTACATAAACGAGGAAAAAGAGGTCAACACGGCTGAGGACGCACTCCAAGGCGCAATGGATATCATCGCCGAGGATATTTCCGATATGGCAGATATCCGCCGCAGACTGAAAAACCTGCTCAATGTAGTCGGCATTGTCAAGGTCAAGGCAAGCGACGCAGAAGCAAAGAGCGTTTATGAGCAATACTATGACTTTTCAGAACCTGTCAGCAAGATTGCCGACCACAGAATTCTTGCGATAAACCGAGGCGAAAACGAGGGCTTTCTCAAGGTCAGCCTTGAGCTTGACAGGGTCAAGGCGTTGAATGTCATCGCATCCGAAACGCTCAACGCCAACGGCTCACCCTGCACCGATACGGTTCGTGACGCAGGCGTTGACGCATATGACAGGCTGATTTTTCCGTCGGTCGAGCGTGAAATCCGCTCCGCTCTGACCGAGAGAGCCGACGCATCGGCAATCAAAAATTTTTCGCTGAACTTGAAGGAGCTTTTGCTCCAACCGCCCGTCAAGGGCAAGGTTGCGCTCGGACTTGACCCCGGCTATCGAACGGGCTGCAAGGTCGCAGTTGTTGACGCAACGGGTCGTGTGCTCGACACCGGCGTTGCCTACATCACCCATTCCGCCGCTCAGCAGGCACAGGCTAAGACTCTCATTAAGAATTTCATAAAAAAATACAGTGTGCAAATAATCGCCATAGGCAACGGAACGGCGTCAAAAGAAACGGAGATATTCACCGCCGAGCTTCTCAGGGAGCTTGACGCCGACACGGCGTACATGGTCGTCAGCGAAGCGGGTGCATCGGTTTATTCCGCCTCAAAACTTGCCGCCGAGGAATTCCCTCAGTACGATGTTTCGCTCAGAAGTGCGGTTTCAATAGCCCGCCGTCTGCAAGATCCGCTCGCCGAGCTGGTCAAGATAGATCCGAAAGCGATCGGCGTAGGTCAGTATCAGCACGATATGCCGAAAAAGGAGCTTGACAGTGCGCTCAACGGCGTTGTCGAGGATGCGGTAAACAGCGTCGGAGTTGACCTGAACACCGCCTCGCCGTCGCTTTTGACAAGGGTTTCGGGCATCAACTCGACCGTTGCGAAAAATATCGTCGCTTACCGAGAGGAAAACGGCGAATTCACCTCACGCTCTCAGCTTAAAAAAGTGCCCAAGCTCGGCGCAAAGGCATTCGAGCAGTGCGCAGGCTTCATGCGTGTGCCGGAGAGCAAAAATATGCTTGACAACACGGGCGTTCACCCCGAAAGCTATGCCGCCGCAAAGGCTCTGCTTGAGATCTGCGGCTACACGGTCAACGACGCCGCAAAAAACGGTATCGCCGATCTCAATGAAAAAATCACCGCTCTTGGCGAGGAAAATGTCGCCGCAAAAATAGGAGTGGGCGTTCCCACGATGCAGGATATCGTCAAGGAGCTTATGCGCCCCGGTCGCGACCCCCGTGACGAGCTTCCGCCGCCGATGCTTCGCACAGATGTTATGGATATGAAAGATCTCAAACCCGGCATGGAGCTGAAAGGAACGGTCAGGAATGTTATCGACTTCGGCGCATTCGTCGATATCGGCGTTCATCAGGACGGCCTGGTTCATGTTTCGCAGATAACGAACCGCTATATAAAGCACCCCTCGGAGGTTCTCAAGGTCGGACAAATCGTTACGGTTTGGGTGCTCGATGTAAATCTCGAAAAGAAAAGAATTTCACTGACAATGAAAAAGCCGAAGGAAGTTGAATAATGAACAAGCTTGACGGCAAAAACTCAAAAAACCTGATAAGACTTTGCTCGCTGGCGTATTTTGTCAGCTACATCACAAGAATAAACTTCGCCGCCGTGATCGCCGCAATAATCTCCGACGGCTGCATCGAAAAGGCAGCGGCAGGCGCAGTTACCACCGTCGGATTCATCACCTACGGCGTAGGACAGCTTGTCAGCGGCAGGCTCGGCGATCGTTTTGACCCCAAGCGGCTGATGACTCTCGGCTTCTGCGTGACTGCGGCGATGAATCTGCTCATTCCCTTTGCCGACGGAGCGGCGATAATGTGTGTCATTTGGGGAATAAACGGACTGGCGCAGTCGCTGATGTGGCCGCCGATGCTCAAGATAATGAAAACAGCAATGAATGAGGACGATTTTAATAAGGGCTGCGTTCAGACCAATCTCGGCAGCACCGTTGCAACGATTCTCATCTATCTTCTCTCGCCGGCGGTCATCTCCGTCTGGAGCTGGAAAGGCGTGTTCTTCATCGCTGCGCTTTGCGGCGTTATCATGGCAATCACATGGTTCACCGTACTGACAAAAATCGAACGCACGGCGGACATTAAATATGCGCTAAAAAAATCCTTGGACAGAAAAAAGAAAAAACACAGCCCCGCAATGCCCGTTGTGCTGCTCGTTTTTACCCTTGCGGCGATATTTTTCCAGGGTATTCTCCGTGACGGTGTAACGACATGGCTGCCGACATATATTTACGAAGCCTTCGGACTGAGCAGCGAAAAGTCGATTCTCACAAGTACGGTCATTCCGATTTTTTCATATGTCAGCCTGAGACTTTGCTCTAAGCTGTATAACAGAACCGGCAGGCAGCCGTTCAAATGCGGACTGATGATATTCGCCGTCGGCGCTGCTGCGGCAGCGGTTCTTGCCCTCCTCGGCAGCCGTTCGGTCATTCTGACCGCAGCCATGTGCGCTCTCGTCGTCGGCTGTATGTACGGCGTGAACCTCGTGCTCATCAGTTTCATTCCCGGAATTTACGGCAGCAACGAAAATGTTTCTGAACTTTCGGGCACGCTGAATTTTATGACCTATGTCGGCTCTGCGGCGTCGGCATACGGCTTTGCTCTGCTTTCGGACAGCTTTGGCTGGAACGGTACGATAATCAGCTGGGTCGTAATAGCTCTGCTCGGCACGGCGGCGGTTGGTATTTGCAAAATAATTGATAAGGATTCTCAAAATGAACGATAAAAAGTCAAAAAAAGAACAGAAAATCGAATTCTGCCCTGTTGCGGGAAAATGCGGCGGCTGCCAGCTTCAGAACATGACATACGAACGCCAGCTCGGCTTCAAGGAGGCAAAGGTCGTCAAGCTCCTCGGCAGATATTGCCATGTCGAAAAAATAATCGGCATGGAGCACCCTTACCATTACAGAAACAAGGTTCAGGCGGCGTTCGGCTCAACGAGGGGCGGCAGGATCATTTCCGGCGTTTATCAGTCAAAGTCGCACAAAATAGTCTGCGTTGACCGCTGCCGAATCGAGGACAGAAAGGCCGACAAGATAATCGTAACGATTCGCTCAATGATGCCTAAATTCCGCATGACGGCTTATAACGAGGACAGAGGAACGGGCTTTTTGCGCCATGTTCTTGTCAAAAGGGGCTTCAAAAGCGGCGAAATCATGGTCGTGCTCGTCACCGGAACGATCGTTTTCCCCGGCAAAAACGCATTTATAAAGGAGCTGCTCAAGCTGCACCCCGAGATAACGACGATCGTCCAGAATATCAATAATTCCGACACGAGCATGGTTCTCGGCGAGACAGAAAAGGTGCTTTACGGCAAGGGCAGCATACGAGACACTCTCTGCGGCTGTGTTTTCGGAATATCGCCGAAATCGTTCTATCAGATAAATCCCGTGCAGACCGAAAAGCTCTACAGCAAGGCGATGGAGTTCGCTCAGCTCACGGGCAAAGAAACCGTTATCGACGCCTACTGCGGCATCGGTACGATCGGCATTGTTGCCGCAAAAAATGCGGAGCGTGTCATCGGCGTTGAGCTGAACCGTGATGCGGTTCACGACGCAATTTCAAACGCAAGGCTCAACGGAACAAAAAACATTCGCTTCCATTGCGCCGACGCAGGCGAATTTATGGTAAACATGGCGGCGAACGGAGAAAAAGCGGATGTTGTTTTCATGGACCCGCCCAGAGCGGGCAGCGACAAAGCTTTTCTTTCATCTGTCGTCACCCTCAGCCCGAAGAAGATCGTATATATCTCCTGCAACCCCGAGACGCAGGCAAGGGACATCGCATTCCTCACCCGCAACGGCTATAAGGTCAAAAAAATCACCCCCGTCGATATGTTCCCCCACACCGCTCATGTCGAGACGGTAGTTTCTTTGGTCAGGTAAATTTTTTGAGGCACTCGGACGGAAGAAGTTATGTTGTGATTAGCAAGTGTATCTACCGCCCGCTTTTGTTCTTCGCTTTGTCTTGCTTCCGGAATCATCAGAAGCTTTTTTCCTGCCGTCCTTTTTCTGCTTTGTGTCCTTCCTTGTTCTTCCCGACGAACCTCGTCCATTGCTTTCAACATCATTTGTTTGACATGAAATTTATCTATTATTTGCTTTGCTCTCGGAAAGCATTCTTCTTTTGCTTTCATATATGCAGGAGACATATCACTTATATATTGTGTTATTTTGTTGCAATCTCCGCCTTTTTCTTCCAATTTGTATGAGAAAGAAACAACAGCTTCTCTGTCCCTGCCTTTTTCAACATCTATTACTTTTCTTGCTTTCGCATCGCTTACTATCGTTACATAGCTTTGTCCCTTTTTGAACGATGTTTCATCTATACATATTGCCGTTACTCCGCTCAAATCCTCTTCCTGTACTGCTTTTTTTACCCAATATTTCAATATCCCCGTCATTGATGTATGACTTATTCTCATTATTTTTCGGGCATTTTCAATCGGCATTGATTTCATCAACAGCATTGCATAGCTTTCAAACAGCAATGTATATCTGCTGTTTGGTCTTGCCCATGGTGCTGTCACAACATGTATACCGTCATCGCATTTTATCCGTGGTCGTCTGCAATGCACATAGCACGGAAAGAACACCACATCGCCATGTCTCCATACTCGTTCTTTTTCTTCATCATCATATCTTTTACACATCTTTCCGCATTTTGGACACGGATATTTCGCTGTCTTGCGACAGCTCACATATATGTGCACTTCTCGTCTTTCTTCATCGTATTCAGCTTTTTCTACCTGCCATGGATCCTCTAACCCTATTGATTGTTTAAACATTTCTTCATAATTTGCAAATCCTGCCATTTTCATCACCGTTTTTTATTATATCACTTTCACGGCTTTAAGAAAAGAGCCAAGTTTCTGTTTCTTTTCCTAATAAAGCAACACATTTTAGTGTATCTCATGAAAATTACAAAAAATCGCCTAAAAAATATTAAAAATCTCTTGACAAATGGTCAAAATAGAGCTATAATGATTAAGCGCCTTGAGGAAGAGGCAAAAGCTTAATATCGCGGAGTGGAGCAGTTGGTAGCTCGTCGGGCTCATAACCCGAAGGTCGTTGGTTCAAGTCCAGCCTCCGCAACCAACAAGTAGCACCGAAAAAGATATCGGGGCTGAAAACCCAGAAACCACAACGGTTTCTGGTTTTTTTCATGCCGATTTTTAAGGTGGAATTCAAAAGATATCATTTCCCCAAATCGACCTTTGGGGAGGACTTGAACTAAATTCATAGGGTTTCAGGGGCAGATTTTACGATTGATTTCGTAAGGTCTGCCCCTTTTTTCGTTTTTCTAATTGTTAAATATTTGTGTTCTCGGAGGTTGCGCATAAATTGTATGCGCAACCTCTTTTTTCGTATATAGCGCATTATGAGCGTTGATATAAATCCGATAACGAAAGACTAACTATTAAAAGTCAAGCCCCAAAATAAAGATTTTGCAAAAAATCCGT
>CAVJDU010000044.1:0-13024 GCA_963648385.1 uncultured Coriobacteriaceae bacterium
ATGCTGATCCCTCCCGATCCGCACTTCGCCTTTAGACATTCTAACGGGAAGGAAAATTCCGGCAAAGCTATCGCCGAGTGGATTATTATATATTTTATTATGAAAAATTGGAGGAAAGAAGATGAAAATGACAATGAAAAAAATTATTATTGTAACGCTCGTTGCTGTAATCCTTGCGGCATTGTTTGTTGCGGTAATTCATTTCGGCAAAGAGCCAAGTGATGAAGATAATATGTCGATTAATGATTCGAGTTTGGATTTATCGTCGTATAAGGTTGGCGACTTAATTGAATTTGGATCATATCCGCAGAACAAGGTTACCGACAGCGATCTTATTGCGGCAATAGAGACAGTCGGCGAAAGCATTTCATGGGTAGACTACAACTACTACGCAGGTACGGGATCATTGGATGTCTACGACATGAAACCTGTTGAAAACATGATGCTTTACAAGGATATATCGTATAACGGTAGTAAGTACCGTGCGGTAAAAATAAATCAGTATCGTCCATTTTACACAAACTATTTACCCGATGATAACTTAAGTCAAAAATACCATGGATATTACACCGGCAATGTTTATTACTTTAAATTTGAACACCTTACATGGCGCATTCTTGATCCAAATAAAGGTTTTGTAATGTGCAATAGTATAATTGATTCACAGGCATATCAAAATTGCATTTATTACGATGGTAGAAATTGGTATAACAGTAAAGATTATAGCAACTATGTATCAGATTGGGCTACAAGTTCTTTAAGACAGTGGCTGAATGACGATTTTTATAATACAGCTTTTTCAGTAGAAGAGAAAGCGCAGATATGCACATCACATCTCGAAAACAAAAGTAGCGACTCAAGCATATATGATGGTACAGATACATATGACAGAATTTTCCCTATCTCATTTTATGATGCGATAAACAGCGCATATGGATTCAACTCTTTTGAGTCTGCCTATGATACGGCACGACAACTTAAAGGTACTGATTATGCTAAATGTCAGGGCTTGGGTGGCTGGTGGAGACTTCGTTCGCCCAACACAACATATTATACAGCAGAGATGAGTGATGAAGGCTTTGTTACAAATGGTCGTGATGGCTCAAGTGCTACTAGTCTTGGCATTGTTCCGGCTTTTAATTTTAAAGTATAAAGTTCTAAAACGAGTAAAATCAGAATGTATATTGCTGAGCAGATTAGGCAAGCACAAAAGGAATTATGTAGACGGAAATATATTCAAGCAAGGCATGCACCTCAATTGTGCGGTATTGACTTAATTCCGTCATGCAATTTAGCATACAAACAAAGTATAATATATTCCATTCTCCGGCGGGTCAAATATGGCTTGCTGGTATTTTTATGGAGGTTATTATGGTTTACGGTTACATTCGGGTATCGAGCAAGGAGCAGAATATTGACAGGCAGATGTCGGCGTTATTGAAGAAAGAAGTCGGCAAAAATGCACCATAACAAACGAAAGACTTGCACGCAGGGGATATCAATAATCCGATGCGTGCAAGTCAATGCACTCGATAAGATTAAACCGTCGTGTGCCGAACGGCACGCACGGTGGTGTGAGAGGTCGACTACTCAACTAAATGGGTAGCCTCCTACTCGATTATTCTTCATCGTCAAACGAGCCCTTTCCGATGTCAAACCAGAATTCAACGCCGCCTTCGGCATTGTTTACGCCGCACTGCTCGGAGTGAGCGTCCTGGATTCCTTTGACGATTGAAAGCCCGAGTCCGAAATGTCCTTCATTTCTCATTCTTGCCGCATCATGACGGTAGAAGCTGAACCAAAGCTTTTCCATTACATCATCGGGAATGTTGTTGCCCGAATTGAAAACGAATATTCTGTAAGAAACTCCTGCGTCCTCGTAACGGATACGAATTATTTTCGGGTCGCCGCCGATATATGAAATTGCGTTTGAAATCAGATTATTGAGAACAAACGGCAGCTTTGACAAATCTGCTTTTCCTATTATCTGATCTTTAACAAGGTTTTCAACCTCAATGCCGTGTTTTTGGAAAACTATTGAAAGCGATGCCAGGGTATCGGCAATGAAATTTGTAATTGAAAAATCCTCAAAGTTCAGCGAATCGGAATTTTGCTGAATGTTTGAAAGACTCATCATGTTAACAACAAGATCATTCATTCTTGTACATTCGTCAATGATCGTGTCGCAGTATTCGGTGATCGTTTCCTTGTCGTCAAGAGAATATTTTGCTCCCTCGGCATAACCCTGAACGATGGCGATCGGCGTTTTCAGCTCGTGAGAAATGCCTGCAATGAATTCCTCTCGGTATTTTTTTTCAAGCTCCTTTTCGTGAAGCTGCTCAAGCAGGAATTTCGACCTTTCAGCAAGCTTATCCTTGGTTATCATCCATGAGGAATACATGGCGTTGATGCTTGCAATTGAAGCGTCGATCTCAGTGTTAACGCTTCTTCCGCCGGAGGGTATCCGTAGTTCCGGGTCGTCCTCAACAGCCATTCGCTGCGTGATCTCTGTAATTTTTTTGATGGGTCTTGTAATCTGGGTTACATAGAAATAAACAACGATGCTTACCGCTATGAAAACAAGCAGAATTATAAGTCCCATTGTTATGCTGACTGTTCTTGCCTGTTGCTCGATCGTTGAATAAGGTACTGCGGCAACGATACGGTATGCGCCTGTCAGACCCGGTGCGGAAAGAACATAGAATTCATACGAATTGCCGGGATTCTTCAGCTTGCCGAGCACACTGCCGTCCGCATAGGTTCGGTCAGCTTCAAAAACTCCGCTGTTAAAGCCGATAAATTGGGTTGGCTTTTTGGTGTATTTGTTTCCGGAATTGCGGTCATAAAAGCTGTCATAGGAATATTTTGTGTAGATGACCTGGTTGTACTCTCCGTCCTTATCGTCGGGATTTTTGCCGTAAACCTCCATGAAAACCGATCGCTTCCGCTCGATATCTTCAACGATTTTGATAACATTTTCATTTGTGGATACATCAACCTTTTTCGCTTCTTCAACCGCATCCCGCAGGTTTGAGAGCGTCATTCCGGAGATAATGTTGGTGTAGAGCGAGGTTGAGGTCAAAAGAATAACGCAGAGAACTACCATCAGTATCAGCACAAACTGAAGAAAAACCTGAGCTTTCATGTTGCGGACAAGCGTTTTGCCCTCAACGTTTTTCGGTGAGCTCAAATCAGTTCACCTCAATTTTGTAGCCTATGCCGTATATCGTTTTAAGATGATTTGAACCCCAAACGCCGAGCTTACCGCGCAAGCGTGCAACATGGGAGTCAACATTTCTTGTGTCGCCGACATAGTCGTAGCCCCAAATGTCGTCAAGAAGCTGTTCTCTTGTATAAACTCTGCCTCGGCTTGAAACAAGCTTTTCAAGGATATAGTATTCTTTAAGAGTGAGGTCGATCTGCTGTCCGTCGATCGTTACACGGTGGGCGTCGTTATTGAGGATAAGTCCGTCAAGCGATATAATATCCTTGTCTGTTCTGACCTTGCCGGAAGCCGAACGCTTGAGAATAACATCAATTCTTTTCATAAGAACGGCGAGGCTGAAAGGCTTAGTAACATAATCGTCTGCGCCTGCTTCAAAGCCCATGAGCTGGTCGTGTTCGGCAACTCTTGCCGTAAGCAGAATGATTGGAACAGACGAGGTCTTGCGAATCTGACGGCAAAGCTCCCAACCGTCAACCTCCGGAAGCATTATATCAAGAAGATAGAGGTCGATTTTTTCGTCCGAATTAAAAATATCGAGAACCTGACGACCTGTGCTTGCTTCGACCGGGGTGTGTCCCGAACGCTTGAGAAAATCGCAGACAAGCCTGCGAAGCTTGCTTTCGTCATCTGCAATAAGTATTTTTGCCATAATTACCACTCCTGTTGTGTTGTATTAATCAGCCTTCTCAGAAAGCTCTTTTATTGATTTGTCGATCGAGGACTTAAATCGCTCTTGCATTTGCTCGATCCACTTTTCTAAAATTTCTTTTGATTTTTTTATATCGTTGACAACAATATTGTCCGAACCGTCAAGTATCAGCCGACACATTTCGTCGTTGCCGTCAATATTATCGACAACAAAAATTATTCCGTAATCGTTGAGAATCTCCACAAGCTCCGATGAGATTTGCGAAGCGTCGAGAACAAGTCCCACTGCGCCCTTTTCTTCAAGAACGGCGGGCTTTTTAAAGCTGCCGTCATTTATTGACGCAAGCTCCTCAGAACTGAATGCATAGTCAAGAAGAAAGGGGATTATTGTATCATCCGAGCTTATAAGCTCGTAACGGTCGGAATCAATGCCTATAAGAAAAAGCCTGTCAAGCATATTGTAATCGACCGCAAGTGTGTTGAGCTTTGAAATGTCGGAAAGCTGAACGATGTTAAGATAAATCGTAATCTTATCGAATTTATCTTCACTCAGGCTCTTGAAAAGCTCCTCGACGGTTTCTGCGCTGTCTGCACTCGCATAGTTTTCGGTCATTACGGGCGTTCCGTCACTGCGGAAGCAAAGATCGACCGTTACTGCGTCGGCGCCGAGTCTGACGCTTTCCTTTACTCCTGCAACGGAATTTTTCTTGCCGTCAACTTCGCTGCATCGTGAAATCAGGGAAACATTGTCAACTTTTTTAATGTCCTCTTTCATGTACCCCGAAACAGAGTTGCTGTTGAAAAGGGGAATAAGGATCAAAACCGCAGCGACAACTGTTACTGCAATTATCGAAACGGCAATAATTCCTTTTTTCTCAGCCTTCAATCAAACTCCTCCTGTATATCTCATCTACGCAGTTGTTAAGCTCGTCCATATGATTTTCGATATCTTGAACAAGTTTGAACTGGGTTCTGCATCTGACGAGATTGTGCTCGGGGTAGTCCGTCTTGAAATATGTATCTCCGTTGAGATAATCGGTAAGAAATCTTACGCCGCATTCAAGCGTCATAAGCTTTGCGGAGAAAGCAAGATTCTTGACTTCCTCCTCGTTGAGCGCATGACCGGCCTCGGAAAGGAAGCCCTCTGTATAGCTCTTGAAAAGATTTATATCAAGACCGTATTTGCTGAGATCCTTTTCGTTTTCGTCCGAAGTGACCGCTCCGGAGCGAATGCTGTCGCCGAAATCGTAGAGCGAAAGACCGGGCATGATCGTATCAAGATCGATGACGCAAATCGCTTCGTTCGTGATGCTGTCGAAAAGAACATTGTTTATCTTCGTGTCGTTATGGGTAACTCTCATCGGTATTTTACCCTCGGCGGCAAGATCAACGAGCTTTGAAGCGTCCTTTTCACGCTCAATAGCAAAGGAAAGCTCGTCTTTTACGCTTCCGAGTCTGCCCGAAAGATTGTCTTCAACTGCCTTTTTCAGATCGTTAAATCTTGAGGGCGTGTCGTGAAAATGGGGTATGGTTTCAAAAAGATTCGATGCGGGATAGTTCGAGAGCATCCTCTGAAATTTTCCGAAAGCTTTGCCTGAACGGAAAGCCTTTGTTTCGGAATCTATTTTGTCGCAGGTATAGCATTTGCCGATATATGTATAGCTTCTCCAGCAACCGCCTTCCTTATCGAGATAGTATGGAGTGTTTTCCTTAGTATAAAGGAAAGAAAGCGTTTCTCTTGCGGCGTTGCCTCCCATTTGATTTATCTTGTTGCGCAGGAAGCCTGTAACATTCATAATATTGGACATCAGCTCGTCCGGCTTTTTGAAAACATTTGTGTTGATTTTTTGCAGGATATATTGATAATCCTGATTTCCATCGGAAAATGTGAGCACGAAAGTGGAATTGATCAAACCCGTATCAGTGCGTTCAATGCCGGTCAGCTCGCCTTCAAACGGGAAAGCGCAGATAATTTCATTTAAGGTGGAGGACTCGATCTCCTTCATAAAAAAACTCCTAACATTTATTGCAGTTTAGTCATTTTGACTTTCTAAGTAACTGTTGTTGATCTGATCAGAGCGCAATTGACGGCGAGAAAGCGTCAAAAAAACAGGCAATGCAGGGTGTGATAACATATACCTTTGGCGATTTCATCGGCAAAATAGCCGCACTTGAAATTGCGCTGTGATTTAATCAGCGGTTACATAACGGATAACCGCCGAAAATCTGCTTTGGCAGACGACGATTACCTTATTTGGTATATTATATACTTTTTTTACTTTTTAGTCAATATTTTCAAGTTAAAATATGCGGTTGCTTTTTTTTATTGGATATGATATAATGACGAAGTAATCAATGATTACGAAAAAGTTACGGAGGTACAAAGGAAGAGATGAAAGGTAAAGAAAGAAGAACGAGGCTGATTGCGATCGTTTGTGTTCTGACACTTGCGATTCTTACTATATTGCCCGGATGTAATTTTATCGGACAAACAAAGAAAGACGATTCAACGGTAGCTCCTGTTGTTGACGATACGGGAAACCAGCTTTGCTGTCCTGTTTGCCAGTCAACCAATATCAAGGATAACGGTGACGGTACATATGTTTGCAACGATTGCGGACAAACATGGAAATATGACCAGACCGCAAATCAAATCGATGTTGTCGATAATAACGGCAATACGATTCAAACGCTTGATATGAACTCCGGCTATGTTAACAGCGGCTCAAGCGGCGGCTCAAGCTACAGCGGCGGCAGCTCAAGCGGCGGTTCGGGCAGCAGCGGCAATTCAAGCAGCGGCGGCAGCTCAAGCGGCGGGTCGAACAGCGGAGGCAATTCAAACAGCGGCGGAAATTCAAACAGCGGTGGAAACAGCAGCAACAGCGGCAACAAAAGCACAACCAAGTTTGATGCGAAGAAGTTTGTTACGGACCTCAATGCCAGCCTCAAGCGTTTTTCGGAATCCGTTAAATTTAAGTATGACGAGGAAACGGACAGCTGGACGGTCGTTAGCCCCGACGGTAAGGATACAGGTCTTTTCGGCTTCAAGTACAGCATGACTGATCAAGTCTTTTATACCGCAGAGGATGCATGGCAGAGGAACTTCGGCTTTGAGGAGACTTACGATAATGTTTCCGGCGCAGGTGCGATTTCCTATGATACAATGCGTGTTAAGTTTAACTATAATAACAAAGAATGGATGATGCAGTACTGGAAGGGTCAGTACGGATTTGTTCTCATCGGTGCCGAGCTTGGACTCTATAATCGTGATATCGGCAAAACAAGCAGCACCTATTATGACTGCGTAACGGACGATGAAAAGCTCAATATGAGCGTTAAGCTTTATAGACAGGATACAAGCGATCAGAACAAGTACAATCTTCTTTTCCAGAGATCACCGACAACAACATGGTGGCTTACGGGCTTCACTCCGGGTACTCTCAGCGCAGGAAGCTATGTAATCAATCCCGATGAAACCGCTAAGCTCAAGGCGGAGTACACGATCAATTTCCAGACCGCAGAGCAGGCAAATGCCTTTATCAACGGACTTGAAAGCACAACTACGATCGATCACAACTCGCCGAAGAGATCCAGAAGCATTAAATTCACTGGTCTTTCTCTCTCCGAATATGAGTCATCGACCAAGAGTGCAAAATATGCGGTTGCCGAAAACGGCAAGACTGTTTATATGTCATGGAGATAAGAGGCGATACAATGAAAAAAATCGTTTCGGTTATACTGATTGCATTAGCGGGATTATTTCTTCTTTGCTCGTGCGGTGCTTCTACTGCCAACGAGGAGAATGCAAGCACGATAATAGCCAATTACAGCATAAAAAATTCAGATGATGATAAAAGCTTTATCGTTGAGGTTCAGAACCTCGGCGGTGTTTACGAGGAGCTTTATGACGAGAACGGCTTGTATATAAAGTTCGTCGGAGGTAAGGATAAGATCTATGACGCAGACGGCAAAGAGATTTCCCGTGCCGATCTTACCGTGGGTGCAACGCTCGAAATTTCTTATGACGGCAAGCTTGCTAAGAACAGCCCGAAAACGATCAAGGCATATAAGGTTACTGTAATAGGTTAGTGCAACACCGCATCGGTTGAAGCACCCGCCTTATTACGCAGCTCTTATACCTAAATTGCGAGGCTTTAATGAAATATTGTTGCCGGATTCGGCACAGAACGAATAAAAAGGCAGCGATTTTGTGAAAGGAATCACTGCCTTTTTCGTGCGATTTTTCGCAGAAGAACCACAAAGGAAAGTGATCGAGGGTGAACGATATCAAACATTTTCACGGGCAAATGTCCGACCGATTGCGCACGGCGCTGTTCATTATTCTTTCGGGCGGCTTTCAGGATGCGTACACATATATTTCTCGCGGTGGTGTATTTGCCAATGCCCAAACAGGTAATATCGTCCTTATGAGCTCGGCAATTTTTGACGGCGACACGGGCAGAATTTTTAAATATCTGATTCCGGTTGTTTCGTTCATATTCGGAATTGCGACAGCCGAGGTGATACATATGCATCTGAAGCACTACGAAAAAATTCACTGGAGACAGATAATTCTTTTCTCTGAAATTATACTGCTTTTTGTCGTTGGATTTCTTCCGCACAGCGTTGACTTTATCGCCAATGCGCTTGTTTCGTATGTTTGCGCCCTTCAGGTTCAGACCTTCCATAAGGTCAGAGGCCATGCATATGCAAGCACAATGTGCATAGGAAATATGCGCAGCGGAACAGAGGCTCTGTGCGTTTATTATCATACGCATAACAAGGAAGCTCTCAAGAAGGCGCTGACTTATTTTTTTGTTATTTTTATTTTTGCTGTCGGCGCAGGAATTGGAAGCTTCGTAACGAAGCTTATCGGTGACAGATCAATCTGGATTTGCTGTGTTCTTTTGACGATAAGTTTCTGCATGATGTTTATTTCGGGAAAAGAATAAATTACGGTTGCTATAAAACACCCGATATCTTAATCAAGATGTCGGGTGTTTTAAACATTATTTTATTCGTTTTACAGTTCCTCGACGGAAATGATTCCTTCCGATGTGGACACAACGGTCATGAGCTTGTCGTGCGAAAGCTTTTTCGGGAGTTGTAGCTGAAAGATCGCACATGAGTTCTGACCCGATTTTGTAATTTCAAGGTCGAGGATTACAACACGATATGTTTTAAGCGTCCTTATTACCGAGTCAAGGTTGTTTGTGCCGGAATATTCAACATAAATATTGATGTTTCTTGCGTTATCAAGAACCCAGTATTCAAATCGTGAGAAGAAAATTTCGGCAAGAAGGATTATTGCGGTTGCCAAAATTGCAGCTTCGTAGTAGCCTGCGCCGACAGCAAGACCGATTATTGCGCAAGTCCACAGACCGGCGGCGGTCGTCAGACCCTTAACCTGGCGACGCTTTGTAACGATTATTGTTCCCGCACCGATGAAACCGATGCCGGCAATAACCTGTGCACCGAGACGGCCAATGTCCGTATACATATGCATTTCACGAAAAAGGAACTGGCTGACCATTGTCGTCATGGCTGCGCCGAGGCAGATAAGAATATGTGTCCTGAAGCCTGCGGTGCGCCGCTTGTGCTCTCGCTCAATGCCTATCGCACCACCGCAAAGCATTGCGAAAAGCAACCGTACAAGCACGGCAACCGTCGTTATTTCTCTGAGCGGATCAAGAAAATGAAGCATCGTATCTACCTCCTTTTTTATATTTCGTCAACGACGGTAACAAAATCGAACTTGGAAATTACCGACATGACATTGGAATGAGTTTCTTTTTTCGGAAGGCGAGAGGAGATGACGACGCCGATCGTCACACCGTTTGACTGCTTTTCACGCTGAATATCAACATCGAAAATTTGAATATTCATTTCTTTAAATGCGGCGATTATCATTCCGAGATCTTCCATTTTTTCAAATTCGATGTAAAGATCCATGTTCCTTGCATTTGAAACGATCCACGAGCTGACTCTGTCGAGGAGAACGGTTGTAAAAAGAATCAGAATAAAACCGAGAATTGCGCACTCGTAAAATCCGGAGCCGATTGCAAGACCCATACAAGCTGACGCCCAAAGACCGGCGGCTGTTGTCAATCCTTTGATTTCCTGTCGGCCGGTCAAAATTATAGTACCTGCGCCGAGGAAACCGATTCCGTTAATTACCTGAGCGCCGAATCTCGAAACATCGGTTTTGATTCCCAGTGCTTCCGAAAACATTCTCCAACTCGTGCTCAAAAGCTCGTATTCATATTGACTTAGAATCATTGTCAGAGCAGCACCCATGCAGACTATCATATATGTACGGCTTCCGGCAGCTCTGTGCTTATGACCTCTTTCAAGACCGATGAGTCCGCCGAAAAATACCGATAAAAGTATTTTGATCAGCAGCGCAGGCATAGTAACGCCTCGAATCGGGTCAAAAATTGGAAGAAGCGAATCCATTTGCTTTCCCTCCGTGTATTTTAATAGGTTATTATATAATTATGTACGGACGTGAAATTTGTTCCACGTCCGTCGCTTAGTATGATGTATAATTATACTACAATTATTTGTCAAAGTCAAGCATTTTTAGTCAAATTCAGCAAATTCAACTATTGACTATTGCGTTGTTTTCTAAAAAACAACAGTGACAGCTTTCGCCGCCACTGCCGTTTGTTATTTCAGAAAATTGTAGTTCAAACAGAATGATTAAGCACCCGGGTTAACAAATTTCATAACCAGATCAATAATCTTGTTGAGTACATCTGAAATGTTGATCTGAACGATGAGATCTACAATCTTGTTCATGATTGCATCAATGTCGATCTTATCAAGAATTGCGCTGAAATCGAAATTCATAATGTCAAACTCCTTTCATAGAATACTCGGTAACAGTACTGACCTACTATCATGTACATATTTTATCACATTCATTTGTACTATGTCAAGGTATATAATTTGATATTTTTACATTTATCGAAATTGTATTACATTAAGGCTGGCAGGGTACGGGTGCGAATTCGCTTTCATGCTCAAATGAAAGTATATTGTTTCGGTCAAAGTATTCGCATCTCATACCGAATACTTTGCAAATTGCGTCGGCAGGAACATAAAGCTGTCCGCGATTAAAACGCTTGACCTCTGCGGACATTTTAAAATTGCCGCTTTCCGTTATGACCGTTGAACTGTTTTCCGTAAAGGTTGCCCGATGACCGTATGCGTTGATCGTTATCGAACCTTTTTTAAGCTCGACATCAAAGCCGATGTATCTGAAAAGAACTCCTACGGAAACGAACCATATTCCGTCAATTTTTTCGCAGGGCTGGCTGATTGCGCATATTCCCAAATCCGCCCCCTTGAACATCATTCGTGTTTTGCTGAAAATCGGGGCGAGAGCAATCGGATATATAGTGTCGTTCTCTTTGTCGATAATGCATCTGTCAACGACCTTGTCGCCCTCAAGGTAGGAGGTTAGAGTCAGCTTTTTGCCGTTGACTTCAACGATCGTGTACATTGATTCTTTTTCTTCATGAGGATAATATGCGCAGTTCCAAAGCTTCGGAGTTGCAAGAAGCACACACGGATTTCTGTGTCCGCTGCCCATATTGTAAAAAATCGTGCCTTGCGAGGGCTTGTCGTAGAGGTTGTCGCCTCGTCTCGGATAGCTTCTGGAAAAGCAATGCTCATGACCGCTGAAGATAATGTCGAATTTTTCCATACCCTCACGCATCATCGGATATGTATCCTCACAGGCGAGAGTAGAGCCTTGATAGCAGACCGGAAAGTGCTGAGAACCGAATTTCCATGTTTTATCGCAGTTGTTTGTCTGCTCAATAAGCCATTCATTAACAAATTCGGGTCCGCTCGTGCCGATGACGCAGAACATTGAATTGCCGTAATTAAAGGTATAATTGGCGGTTTTCCAGTCCTCAGGACCGTTGTACGGGTAAGAGCCTTTGAACTGTTTGCTGAAATATTCCGCTTTTTCGGAGTAATATTTATTCTTGTATTCAAAGTAATTTTCAAAGCCCATGTCGTCATGATTGCCGAGAGTCATCATAAATGGTATGTGCTCAATTATTCCTTTCAGCCCGTCAAGCAAGCCCGTCCATTGAATGTCCGTTTGACCGCAATTTGTATTGTCACCGGCCGTAAGTATAAAGCGCACTGCCGGATGATTTTTCAAAATTTCCTTTATGATACCGTTTAATTCGGAGTAGTCCGCCGGCGGCTCTGCTTCTCCGTGTTGAATATCCGTCAGACAAAGAAACTCAAAACATTCAGGATTCTTTTCAGCCGTTGTGAAGCTGTAAATTTCACTTCTGTACTCGTTGTTTCCGCATGTATATTCGTATTCGGACGCCGGGTCAAGCGAATTCATATGCGCCCAGAAAATGTTGCTGCTATCCATATCCGAATCAAAGCGTTCAGTTTCCGCTTCAACCTTTTGCCAGCTGCTTTTACCCTTTTTTCTGAAAAGAGCGTATCCGTTTTTTATTTCAATGTCGGCTCGCCATGTGACCGTCATAGTTTCACTCGGATCGCCGTTTATCGAAAGCATTATATGATCCGGCAATTTACCCGATCCTCTTATGCTTTTCCATTCTTCTCTGGTAATCATTCAGCATACCTCATTTCGCAAAAATTATAGCACATTTCATATCCCGATTTCAAGGTATCACCGATAAAATCATGGAATTGATATTTTGGTTGGATATACGAATATTGTATAGGGGATATAGCAAAACAAAATGAAGTGGTAGCAAAGGTTGAAGATCTTGAAGCAAAAATTGCCGATGCCGAAATGCAGCTTGAAGCTTTGCAAGGAAAAACAGCCGAGATACTTAATAAGTATTTACAATAATAACGAACTCAGAACCGATATGCAAAGTAGCCGAAATGTATATGAGGCAAAATGCAGGAAGTCTTAGGTTGTTAAAAAAGAGCAGAAGCGTTGAATCAATATGAGATATGAAACTGAACCGCTATGTGCCGAACGGCACGCAGGGTGGTGTGAGAGGAGGGAGAAAATCCCTCCTACTCGATCGGTGCAGCCTTTTGACTTATTCGTTGAAAATCTTTATGAAAATATCGAAAAAAGTATTGACAAAAATTCCATATAATGGTAAGATAATTGTGAAAATAAATCACGGAGGT
>CAVJDU010000045.1:0-11211 GCA_963648385.1 uncultured Coriobacteriaceae bacterium
GCTTATGTCTGTAATTGGGAGCCGACCTTTGCAGCATATCTTGCAAAGAAACGAGCTGAAGGAAAACATTATTATGTCGCTCTTTCACACGCCGCAAAGAAATTAGTCAGACTTCTTTATCACCTTGAAACCGTCGGAGAAAAATATCAGCCGCAGAAATTGTCATCCTGAGCCTGAGCTTAAAATTCAATCCGCCGAACAGTCGGCGCAGCGAACCCTTTACAAACCGAAGAATTTGAATGCTACAATTTTTCGGCGAAGGCTGCTGCGTCTTTTTGCCATGCCATCCATCGCCTTCGCCGTACTTTTTATTGCATTCAAATTCTGTTTGTCAAGGGCGACGGATTTTTTGCAAAATCTTTATTTTGGGGCTTGACTTTTAATAGTTAGTCTTTTTAAGGCAATACCGTACGCCCCAATTGTGCGGTATTGCCTTTATATAATACATTCTTTTTTGATATTGGTCAATATATTTTTATATTTTTAGACTGAAGCGGCAGTGAAGCAAAAGAGCTGCGACCGAAATCGCAACTCCTTGTTTACCAAATAATGAATATGATTTTTCCATATTTGCCTTGATTTTTAATTTTTGCAATATTGTTTTAAACAAAACGAACATTATATTTTTTCAGCCAATAATCGAACTGAATGAAATACGCAATCGTTTGCGGCGTAGTCATAAGCTGACCGTACCATGGCTGACTTTTGTTTGCGGTCAGCAGCTCCCTTAGTTTATCTTTCTTTACAAAATCAAGTAACGGCGATGCTTTGTCGTCAATTATCGCCTGCAGGCGTGATGAAACAGCAGAAAGATAATTCGGATTATGAGTTTTTGGATAGGGACTTTTCTTGCGCCAAAGCACATCATCGGGTAAATAACCTTTCATCGCTTCGCGAAGAAGTCCCTTTTCATAGCCATTATGATCTTTCATCTGCCAAGGCACATTGTAAAGGTATTCAACGATTCTGTGGTCGCAGAAGGGCACCCTGACCTCGAGTGACGAATACATACTCATTCTGTCCTTGCGGTCGAGCAGCGTTTGCATGAACCAGTCGAGGTTTAATTTCATCATTTGCGCCGTTTTAAGATCGTCATCATTCATATTGTCGCAAAGCGGAGCACTGTCTGCCGTCAGTCTGTAACGGGCATAAACATATTCCGAACCGTTGATTTCTTCGGCAAATTCGTCTTTAATAAACGACATACGGTAATCTGTGGATTGTGCCCACGGGAAGCCCTCGGAGGAGCGAATCGTTTTGTCCCTGTACCACGGATAGCCGCCGAATATTTCATCGGCGCATTCGCCGGAGAGTGCAACTGTTCCGTATTCCTTTATCGCCTTGCACAGCAGAAGCATTGATGCGTCAACATCGGCCATTCCCGGCAAATCACGGGCTTCGACTGCCGAGTACAGAGCATCGACAAGTTCCTCGGTGTCGATAACTATCCAATGATGCTCACCTTCGAGATATTTTTCCATAATACGGATAAATTCTGGGTCGGAATTCGGCTGAAATTTTGACTTTTTAAAATACTTATCATTGTCCTTGTAGTCAACGGAAAAAGTATGCAGTAGTTCTCCCCTTTTCTTGAATTCTTCGCTTGTAACCGAAGATATAAGACTCGAATCAAGCCCGCCCGAAAGAAATGTACAAAGCGGAACATCGGAAACAAGCTGTCGTTTTATTGAATCGGTAACAAGATATCGAACTTTTTCGACCGTTTGCTCAAAAGTGTCCGTATGCTCACGGGCTTCAACATTCCAATAACGATGTATCGTCAGTCCTGTGTCGTCATATATCGCATAATGAGCAGGTCTTATCTCGTTTATATCCTTAAAGACACCGCAGCCCGGTGTTCTGCCGGGCCCGATAAGCATTATTTCCGATAAAGAGCGAATATCCATGACCGCTTCGATTTCCGGATGTTCAAGCAAGGCCTTTATCTCCGAGGCGAAAACGAAGCCGCTTCTGCATATTGAATAAAACAGCGGTTTAACTCCCATTCTGTCCCTTGCAATAAAAAGTTTTCTTGCTTCATGCTCCCAAACCGCAAACGCAAAAATACCGTTAAAAAGCTCAACACAGCCTTCACGAAATTCGACATATGCTTTCAGCACAACCTCTGTATCGGAATGGCCGAAAAAATTATATCCTCTGCTTTCAAGTATACTTCTTATTTCTTCGGTATTATAAAGCTCACCGTTGTAACAAAGAGTAAAAACAGCTCCGTCCACCGCATAAGTCATCGGCTGCTTGCCCTTTTCAAAATCAACAACCGCCAAACGCCTATGCATCAATACGGCGCCGTTTGAAAAGAATTCACCGTGCTGATCTGGTCCTCGCGAATAGAGCTTGTTCTGCATATTATAAAATTGGCTTTCGTATTTTGACAAATCCGTCGTAAAAGATATTTGTCCGCAAATTCCGCACATATGCTCACCTCGTCTTGCAGCCCTTATATTTTTCCCTCGTGGCAATGCCGCCCCTTATATGCCTTTGCGCTTTGTTAATATCAAGTATTTCCCTGACCTCACGGCTTAAACCGGGGTCAATCTCCTCCAATTTTTGCGTTACATCGGTATGTACCGTCGATTTAGAAATTCCAAACACCTTTGCCGCCGCTCTGACTGTCGATTTGTTTTTTACGATATATTCGCCGAGTTCAACCGAACGAATTCGTGCCGTTTCATTCAAAAGAAAAACCTCCCGGATTTACATATCATTAAAAGATATGTCCGAGAGGTTAAATTTATTCATTCGATTGTTTCTATATCGTAGGGAGTTGCCTGATATACGAAATAATTCAGCCAATTTGAAAAAAGAAGATTGGCGTGCGCTCTCCATGAAACGATCGGTTCTTTCGTCGGATCGTCATTCGGAAAATAATTTTTCGGAACAGAGATATCGAGTCCTTTTTCCTTGTCCCTGAGATACTCGTTTTTCAGTGTGTCACGGTCATATTCGGAATGGCCGGTAATGAAAATTTGCTTGCCGTTATTCGTCGAAACGGCATAGACTCCGGTTTCCGGCGAGGAAGCAAGGATCTTCAATTCCTTATTTTTTTTGATATCCTCGACCAAAACTGTAGTGTGTCTTGACTGCGGGACCATAAAGGTTTCATCGAAACCACGGAAAAGAATGGATCGCTTGTAATTTACTTTGTGAGGGAAAACACCGAAATACTTTTGCGGCAATCGGATTTTCGGTATGCCGAAATGATAGTAAAGTCCGGCCTGCGCACCCCAACAGATGTGAAAAGTGCTTGTGACATGAGTTTTGCTCCATTCCATGATTTTGCAAAGCTCGTCCCAGTATTCAACTTCTTCAAATTCCATATTTTCAACAGGCGCACCGGTAATTATCATTCCGTCGTATTTATTCTCCTTGATCTCGTCAAAGGTTTTATAAAAAGCGAGAAGATGTTCCTCCGAGGTGTTTTTCGACTTATGCGAGGTAGTGTACATCATTTCCATCTCGACCTGGAGCGGAGTATTTCCGAGCAGTCTTGCAAACTGAGTTTCGGTTTCGATCTTCTTGGGCATAAGATTAAGCAACAGAATCTTCAGTGGACGAATGTCCTGCTTAATCGCCCTTTTTTCCGTCATTACGAATATGTTTTCGCTGTGGAGCACCTTGACGGCAGGCAGCCCATTCGGTATTTTAATCGGCATTAGATATCACTCTTCAATCAAATTTTTTCAAGTGCCTGAGCAATGTCCTCAATAAGATCCTGAGCATTTTCAAGTCCGCACGAGAAGCGTACAAGATTTGCAGGAACGCCTGCGGCGGCAAGCTCAGCGTCATTCATCTGGCGATGAGTTGCGCTTGCCGGGTGTAAGCAACAGGTTCTTGCGTCGGCAACATGAGTTTCGATAGCCGCAACCTTGAGGTTTTTCATGAACTTTTCGGCTGCCGCTCTGCCGCCGCTTATGCCGAAGCTGACGACGCCGCACGAGCCGTTCGGCAAATATTTTTGGGCAAGATCATAATACTTGTTGCCCTCAAGAGACGGATAATTTACCCATTCGATCTTGTCATGAGAATTGAGGAACTTTGCAACGGCGAGTCCGTTTTCGCAATGTCTTGCCATTCTGACATGGAGACTTTCAAGCCCGAGGTTAAGAATAAACGCATTCTGCGGCGACTGAATAGAGCCAAAGTCACGCATCAATTGAGCGGTAGCCTTTGTAATAAAAGCTCCAGCGTTTCCGAATCGCTCGGCATAAACGATGCCGTGATAGCTGTCATCTGGGGTACAGAGTCCCGGGAACTTATCGGCATGAGCCATCCAGTCAAATTTACCCGAATCGACGATACAGCCGCCGACTCCTGCGCCATGACCGTCCATATATTTTGTCGTTGAATGTGTAACGATATCTGCGCCCCACTCAAACGGACGGCAGTTGATCGGCGTTGCAAATGTATTGTCAACAATAAGCGGTACTCCGTGCGAATGTGCGGCGTTTGCAAATCTTTCAATATCAAAAACAGTCAAAGCGGGGTTAGCGATAGTTTCGCCGAAAACAAGCTTTGTATTCGGCTTAAATGCCGCTTCAAGCTCTTCGTCAGAGCAATCCGGCTCAACGAATGTGAAATCAACACCCATTTTCTTCATCGTTACGGCAAAGAGGTTGTATGTACCGCCGTAAATCATCGAGGAAGCAACGACATGATCGCCGCAGTTTGCAATATTAAATACCGCATAGAAAGATGCAGCCTGACCCGAAGAAGTCAGCATTGCGGCAGAACCGCCCTCAAGCTCACAAATCTTCTTCGCAACCATATCGTTGGTCGGATTTTGAAGTCTTGTGTAAAAATATCCCTCAGCCTCAAGGTCAAAAAGCCTGCCCATGCCCTCACTGGTGTTGTATTTAAATGTTGTGCTCTGAATAATAGGGATCTGTCTCGGCTCGCCGTTACCGGGCGTATAGCCTCCCTGTACGCATTTTGTTTCAATTCGTTTTTCATTCATTCAAAATCAAGTCCTTTACACTAATTTTTTCAAATATTCCAAGCCTTTCGGTACGGCGGTCAAGGGAGTTTCACGACCCTCGTATTCAAGCGTTACCCAACCGTTATAGCCGGAATTTTTTATAAGCTCAACACATTCCTTGACAGGAACAATTCCGTCGCCGAGAATTGAACCGCAAAGATGGTTGCCGTCTCTTGTGTCAAAATATCCCTCCGGTGTCGGGACGCTGCTGTCGGCAAAGTAGAAATCCTTGACATGCGCATAAACAATATGCTTCACTCCGACCTTAACTGCGTCAAGCGGTGTCTCGTCAGCGCAAAGAAAGTTACCGATATCGACTAACCAGCCGAAATTATCATCATCAACCGCATTGATAAGAGCTTCTACCCTGTCGCTCTGCTGGCAGTAAAGACCGTGATTTTCAACGCAGGTTTTAATGTCTTTTGTCTTTGCGTACTCTGTAACCGCCTTGCAGCCTTTTGCAAGCAAAGGAAGATACTTTTCAAATCCTGTTTTTGAAAATCGTTCGGCGTCCGGTCCGATCGTTGCATCATGGCGCATTGTTTTTACACCGAGAATTTCGGCAATATCTACCTCGCCTTTAAGCCGTTCAATTTCATTGTCAACATTTTTGTTAATGAAATCCGCACCTATTGCGTAATTTGAAATTTCAACGCCCGTTTTATCGGCATAGGCACAAATTTCCTTTGCATATTCGATTTTATCCTTATCTCCGGGATTTATCTCGGCAAATTCTATGCCCTCGAAGCCCATACTTTTCGCAAGGTCGATTCTTTCAAAATCGCTGTTGCTGAGCTGAGCGTAGCTATAGCTGCTGACAGAAATTTTCATGTTAAACACCCATTTTGCCATTGAGGAATTCAACAGCTTTTCTTATATCCTTTTCGGGATCGTCTCCAACCTCTCTCTCAATCGTGAGGAAGCCCTTATATCCGATATCCTCAAGAGCCTTGAGGTATTCGTCCCAGTTTACGCTGCCCTCGCCGAGCGGAACTTCAATAAAGCTGTCCGCCGTTACGATGTGAGATTCAACCATGCCGTAGATAATATCGGGATCAACATAGAAATTTTGCCTTCCGTCTTTAGCATGGGTGTGCACAATATAATCTTTAAGATTATGCACCGCTCCGGCAGGATCATCGCCCGTAACCATAACTAAATTTGCGGGGTCAAGATTGACGCCGACGCCCCTTGAACCGAGCGAATCAAGAAACTTCTTGAGTGTTGCCGACTTTTCCGGACCTGTTTCGATTGCAAAATGTGCGCCGATGCTGTCAGCATAACGGCTCAGCTCGAAGCAAGCCTCCTGCATAATTTTGAACCTGTCAGCATTTTCGTCCTCGGGAACAACACCGATGTGAGTTGTAACAACATCTGTTCCAAGCTCCTTTGCAAGGTCAAGAATTCTCTTCGATTTTTCAACTTTCCAAACATTATTTTCGGGGTTGGTGAATCCTCCTCCGCCGAGATCGCCGCAAAGAGCGGAAATCACAAGACCGTTATCGGCAACAAGGTTGCGGAAATCAGCTCTTTTCTGACCGACAAGATTTTCAGGAGCCATATCGCCGCTTGTCGAATAAACCTGAATACCGTTTGCACCTACTTCGGCAGCCTTTTTCACCGCCGACTTTATATCAACTCTGAAGCTGTCAATAATTACACCTATAGGAAATTTATACATATAAACACCTCATAAATTTTTTCCATTAAATTATACATACATTCAGCAAATAAATCAATATGTAATTAAAATAATTTGTCTCACCAGTGAAATTTAAGACAATGCCGCACTGTTAGGGTGTGCGGTATTGCCTTTATTTCCTGCGAATTGTGCGGTGCTGCCTTACCATTTTTAAAGAAAAAATCCCCGGAAAATCCGAGGAAATATAAAAATACCGGCAAGCCATATTCGACCCGCCGGAGAATGGAATATATTATACTTTGTTTGTATCTTAAATTGCAAGACAGAATTAAATCAACACCGATGTCTGCAAGACTCAATGCATTTGACTCCATAGAACCTATACCCTAAAAATTCACATTACCGTACCAAGTGATTTCGCTATATTCTTTAGTTGCATAGCAACTCCGGAGTCTGCAAGGCGTAACGCATTTGACTCCATAGAATTATACCCTAAGAAATTCATGTTGCCGTACCAAACAATTCGATTATCAATTATAGCAAAATTCTGATAAGTATTGGGTTTATAAATTATATTCACTCCACAACTTCTCAGTAAAGTGACACTGTCCTCCATTGATTTTTTAGCTGAGTCTTTTAGTTCTGTCGGCAAGCCTGTTATTATCTTCACGCTTGTTTCGAAAGAGATTACCTTTGCCAAATATTTTGTAATTCGCCTAACCGTAGTCTTTCTCAACACAGGACAAACAATTAAAATTTCATCATGCGCCGATATGATATCCTTGCAGAAAATGTCAAAATAATTTTCATTGTTGTAAATTATTTCGGGTGCTGAATTTTCTTTGTTATCGCTTCTGATCTTATATCCGATTGAGGCATAACCTTTCAGCCTTTTTTGATACATTCTTTCGAGAACAGGGATATGAATATCTGCATAATCATAAATCCGAACATCCTTCTTGCCCGGGTAGTCTCTGTGAAGCCGTCCTGCATACTGTGCAACCTTGCCCTCCCATGAAATCGGCAAAGCTAAGAAAAGCGTATCCAATCTTGGGAAATCAAAGCCTTCCCCGACATATTTTCCCGTCGCAATAATAACCATTTGTTCTTCAGTTGAAACCGCCTGCAACTTTTCTAATGCTTCACGGCGTTTTTTCTGAGAAGGCGTGCTGACAAGAGTAATGACATTTTCGCATTGTGAAGAAAGCATCTCTTCAAGTACGAGCACATGTTCCCGCCGTTCTGTCAACACAATCGGAGTTCTTCCGCTATTCAATGCTTCAAGAATATCGCTGGTAATATATTGATTGCGAAATTGATTTTCGGCAAGCTCCTTGTAAAGCTCGGTCACGGATTTATCCGCACTTGAGCTATGAAATGCGGTAAATCTCGGGATAAGATAATGTTCAAAATTTCGCTTTTCCGCTTGAGCTTTTGCATCAACCTTATACCTTATCGGACCGCACTGCATGAATATTATAGGTTGATGTCCGTCCTGTCTTTTCGGAGTGGCTGTTAGTCCGTAAACAAATTTTGCATTTGCAAATTTAAGTATCTTTTCAAAATTAACAGCAGAAACATGATGGCATTCATCAACAATTATCATTCCGTAATCTCTGACAAATTCTTTTACTTCATCACCCGTAACAAGAGATTGCATAACCGCTACATCAACAACACCATTCAGAGTATTCTTTCCTGCTCCGATAACTCCAATCGGTAAATTTTGCTTTCGCCGTCCTTTTGTTTTTTCGGGCATGTTAATGTTGAGTATTAAAAACTGTGATAAAGCCTTTTGCCACTGTGTCATAAGGCTTTGCGTATGCACAAGTATAAGCGTATTTGTTTTTCTTTCACTTATCAAATACGAAGCGATAACAGTTTTACCAAATGCGGTTGTTGCAGAAAGAACGCCAATGTTATGTTGAAGCAACGCTTCTGCCACAGGAATCTGCTCATCTCTTAATTCGCCGCTAAATTCAACCGGAATTTCCGCACCATGGTTCGTTTTATCAACAAAAATATATTCAGTTTGATACCTGTCCAATAAATCACAAAGTGATTTCTCGCAGCCCCTCGGTAATGCTATGTAGTCGTCATACATATCTGCCGTGCAAATTACCCTCGGCTTGTTATATGTTAAAAGTCGCATTGCCTGAGATTTATAAAAATCCGGATTTTTAAATGCAGCTAACCGTTTAATTTTATTCATTGCATCTGCCGAAAGATTTTTCTTTGGCAAAAAGAGCATATTTGCACGAACAATTTCTATGCTTTCGGGAAATTTTTCTGTTGAAAATTTAATTTGCTTTTGTGCGCTCCACGGTGGTGTCTCTGCCTGAAATCAGCTCACCTAAATCTCCGTTTTTGCAAAGCAACTGAACAAAATTTTCCACACTGTTTTTATCAAGCTTTTGCACAGCTGCAAGATATTTCCACTGATCGTCATACGGTCTAAAATGATCATCAACAAAAACACTGTTTCCGATTTTCCTTACCTTTCCTTGAAGCGGAAAAGCAATAAGATTCCCAAAACCGCCTCTCGGCATCGTGTCCTGGTTTGGAAAAAAATCTGTCATATGAGCTGAAAGAAATGTTACTTTTCTCCATCGCTTTTGTCAGTATTCCGCTGCCTAATTTTCTTGCAGTGGCAGCAGTAACGGGCTCGCTGAAGAAAATCCATGCGTGAGCACCGTTTCCCGAACGTGAGATTTCTACACAGACAGGAATATTGTTTTCTTCACAAATTTTTCTGAATACCAATACATCTTTTTGAAAGTTTTCTTCATCAAAATCCGCACATAAAAAATAGCAGGTTTCATCGTTCAGCATCGGATAAACGCCAACAACATCCCTGCCATAGATATCTTTACCTGATAAATGCTTGTAAATATCCTTATCCGTTAGTGCCGCAAGTCTGCGATTAGGACAGGTTGAGCATTTATATTTTTTCTTGTAGCATAACGCTCTATCCCATTCGTTTGCACAAACGGGCTGATAACCGCTTTTGTCCGAATTTTTGCTGTACCAACGTCGAGCAAAAACATCCTCTCTCCCTCGAAAAAGCGAACGATAAAGCTTTATTTTTTCTTGTGGCAAACTGAATTTATTAACAGAAACTATTTTTTCATCTTTATTATTTTCTGTGATTTTTGATTGACCGTTAAGAATCGCAATTTCTCTTTTTAATTTTCGATTTTCCACAAGCAACAGATTATATTTTTCAAGAAGTTCTTCATATGAAAAGCTCATATAGCAATACACTCCTAAAATGTATTTTTCCTCGCAACACAATAAAAAGATACTTATTTTTTTAAGCCGCACAAAATATATAATTCTTCAATACAAGGCGATTTATATTCAATATATTTATTAATATTATCAGGAAATAGCCGTGCTGCCGTTTCTTTTGCATGGCTATATTTCTTGACAGCATTTGCATTATTTCTCAAAAAGTCTCTGAAGGTAATATGGCGATAGAGTTCTTCTGATTTCTGCGAACAAACATACAAATGGTGAGTCCGTAAGTGAGGCTTATTCAGATATCTAAACGCCTCTCGATCCTTTATTCCAAGGTTGCCCTCGTAGATGTATCCAATCGTTTCTAACTTTCTGACAATAACATCGAAAACGGAATAATCTTTGATTATTACATCTATATCAATACATGGCTTAGCAGACATTCCCTCGACCGCCGTACTGCCGATATGCTCAACGCCTATAATTAAGTCACCGATAGCACTTTCAATTTCTGATTTTATTTTCTCAAAGTCATCTTTCCATTGTTCATCGTAAGGTAAAACAATAATTTTTGTCATAAAAGCCTCCACAAAAGCAATAATATTCTATAGAGCAAATATATCATACAATAAAAAATAATGTCAATCATCGCTAAATAACTGTTCTTTATAGCAATTATGGTACTTATGATAATGGCGAAAATAAAATTAACTCCAAAAATTATTTATCGAGGAATTCTCTAAAGCAACACTGCGCAATTAGCATTTTTGGTGACAGAAACTTTTAAAAGCCGGATAAAAAGGATAGATATCCGATTATAAAACAGAATGCGCCTGTTTTTCGTTTGCGGATAAAACAAATTAAGCTGTAACAGATGGCCTGTCGGCTAAATAGAGGTTTGCAAGCACAAACAACATATTTAGTTTTGCTGCCTGCTGCCGCAGCCCTCGGCATCGTGTCTTTCGATATTCAAAAATACCTTTGATGACACCGAAAGCATGCTCCCCCTTTGTTCTGACAGATGATTTCTCGTATTCTCTGCGTTTAATTTGTGCCTTTGATCTGTTTGAATTGTTTTTGCTTTGTGCGGTGTTGCCCTAAAATTCCTGAATTTTAAAAATTATTTATTTTCGAAATACACATTATAGATATTGTTAACAAAAATTAATATACCTTTCACAAACTACATATCAGCCGATCAGAAAGTTTTCGCAATCAACAATTTTAAAATATATCGCACCGAGGAAGTTTGCTTTTACATCTCCGCAAATTCTAATGCTGAATTTTCTGTAATCACATCCAATATCCGCCGTCTAACATCTAAATCTATCTC
>CAVJDU010000046.1:0-10775 GCA_963648385.1 uncultured Coriobacteriaceae bacterium
GAGATAGATTTAGATGTTAGACGGCGGATATTGGATGTGATTACAGAAAATTCAGTATTAGAAATTACAGAGATGTAAAAGCAAACTTCCTCGGTGCGATGAGGGCATCGCACCCTACGAAATTAGGTTTCTGCGCCATACTACCGGCGGCGATGTAACGCTGACCGTAGGGCATGATGCCCACATCATGCCGCCGTATCAGATGTGGGTTATGAATAAAGTAGAATTTATTTAATGTAGGCCTAACATCAAAAATCTAATGTCAATCATGGCTGTGGTTATAAAATATCTGCTGGAAATTCACTATAAAAATCTCAGGTGTAGGATATTGATATAAAAGCAGCAGAGGTGATCGCTCATCTCTGCTGCATTTTTATTATAATCAGTTGTTGTAAAGACCGCGCTTAACATAAGTTGTGTGGAGAACCTCATGCGCCTTATGGCTGCCGGGTTCGCCGAAGAACTCGTCATACACACGCTTGATAGCCGAATTCTCATGCGACTTGCGATTCTCGTTGTTCTTGTCAAGATTGTAAAGAACAGACGCACGCTTGCTTCTGAAATCCTCAAAATTGCGAACCGCTGCGGAAACGATCGGCTGCCCGCCGCCGTTGATGCATCCGCCCGGGCAACCCATGATCTCGATAAACTGGTACTCGCTCGTACCGTTCTTGATTTGCTCCATGAGCGTCTTTGCGTTCTTTGTGCCGCTTGCGACGGCTACCTTGATGCTGAGGTCGCCGACTGTGTAGGTGGCTTCCTTAACTCCATCCATGCCTCTGACCTGAGTGAAATCGACATTGTCGAGAGTTTGACCGGTGATCTTCTCGACCGCAGTGCGCAAAGCCGCCTCCATAACGCCGCCGGTCGCACCGAAGATAACGGCTGCACCCGAGCCTTCGCCGAGAGGGCTGTCGTATGTTTCGTCGGGGAGCGAATTGAAGCTGATTCCTGCGCTCTTGATCATTCTTGCAAGCTCACGGGTCGTGATGGAGATATCAACATCGGCATAGCCCGATGCGCTCTGATCGTCCCTGCCGACCTCAAACTTCTTTGCCGTGCAGGGCATTACGCTGACGCTGACAATGCTTGCCGGATCAATATCCATCTTCTCGGCATACCATGTTTTGAGCGTTGCGCCGAACATCTGCTGCGGCGATTTGCAGGTTGAAAGGTGGTCGAGCTGCTCTGGATAGTAATGCTCACAATATTTGACCCAGCCCGGTGAGCAGGAGGTTATCAGCGGAAGTGCGCCGCCGTTTGTGATCCTCTCGATAAGCTCGTTTGACTCCTCCATAATGGTAAGGTCGGCTGAAAAATCGGTATCAAACACCTTGTCGAATCCGAGACGACGAAGGGCAGCAACCATCTTGCCCTCAACATCCGTTCCGATCGGGAGTCCGAACTCCTCGCCGAGAGCAGCTCTGACTGCCGGAGCAGTTTGGATAACAACGAACTTTTCGGGGTCGTTGATAGCTTCAAGCACCTTCGGCGTGTCATCTTTCTCTCGAAGTGCGCCGGTCGGACAGTTTACAATACACTGACCGCAGGCAATGCACGAAAATTCCTTGATATTTCTCTCAAAAGGAGATGTGATGCAGGTGTCAAAGCCACGGGCGTTTGCTCCGATAACGGAGATCGCCTGATCGTCACAGGCTGCAACGCAGCGGCGGCAAAGAATACACTTGCTGTTGTCACGAATCATATGGGGCATTGAGTCGTCATAAGCATAGTCGGGCGTTACGCCGTCAAATTTGCTCTCGTTCTCAACGCCGTATTCCTTACAAAGCTTCTGAAGTTCACAGTTTGTGCTTCTTACGCAGGAAAGGCACTTACGCTCATGCGTTGAAAGAATAAGCTCAAGCGTTGTTCTTCTCGAATTGCGAACTCTGTCGGAATTGGTGAGGATCTCCATGCCCTCGTTTACGGGGAACACACAGGAGGCAACAAGGCTTCTTGCGCCCTTGACCTCAACCATACAGATACGACATGCGCCGATCTGATTTATTTTTTTAAGATAGCAAAGCGTTGGGATCTCAATTCCCGCATAGCGGGCAGCTTCAAGGATCGTAATCCCGCTCGGCACACTCAGAGGCATGCCATTGATTTTGATATTAACCATTTCCATTTCAGACATCCTCCTTATTTCTTGATAATTGCGCCGAAGCGGCAGGTATCCATACATACGCCGCACTTTACGCACTTGCTTGTGTCGATAGAATGAGCCGTCTTAATCGCACCGGAGATTGCGCCGACAGGGCACTTTCTTGCGCAGGCAGTACAGCCCTTACACTTATCGGCTTCGATCGAATAAGCAACAAGCTTTTTGCAAACGCCCGCCGGACACTTCTTGTCAACAATATGAGCGATATACTCGTCCTTGAAGAAGCGAAGTGTTGCAAGAACAGGGTTCGGCGCTGTCTGACCGAGGCCACAAAGTGAATTATCCTTAATATAATGAGCGAGGGTTTCAAGCTCGTCAAGATCCTCAAGAGTAGCCTTGCCGTCGGTGATCTTCTCAAGAAGCTCCCTCATTCTCTTTGTGCCGATACGGCACGGGGTACATTTGCCGCAGCTCTCGTCAACGGTGAAGTCGAGGAAGAACTTGGCGATATCAACCATACAGTTATCCTCGTCCATAACGATAAGTCCGCCTGAACCCATCATACAGCCGATGGCGGTGAGGTTGTCATAATCAATCGGAGTATCCATAAGAGAAGCGGGAATACAGCCGCCGGACGGACCGCCTGTTTGGGCAGCCTTGAATTTCTTGCCGTTCGGAATTCCGCCGCCGATATCCTCGATAATTTCACGAAGCGTCGTACCCATCGGGATCTCAACAAGACCCGTGTTGTTTATCTTTCCGCCGAGAGCGAACACCTTTGTTCCCGTTGATTTCTCCGTACCCATTGAGTTAAAGAACTCTGCGCCGTGAAGAATGATCTGCGGAATATTGGCAAATGTCTCAACATTGTTTTCGGTTGTCGGCTTGCCGAAAAGTCCCTTAACTGCCGGATACGGCGGACGGGGACGAGGCTCACCACGGTTGCCCTCGATGGAGGTCATAAGCGCCGTTTCCTCACCGCAAACGAATGCGCCTGCGCCGAGACGGATATGAAGATCGAAGTCAAATCCGGAATTGAATATATTTTTGCCAAGAAGACCTGCCTCACGAGCTTCCTTGATTGCAACATCAAGGCGGTGAACGGCAATCGGATACTCGGCACGGACATAAACATAGCCCTCGGTTGCGCCCGTTGCGTAACCGCAGATGGTCATTGCCTCAACAATGCAGTGCGGGTCGCCCTCAAGGACGGAACGATCCATAAATGCGCCCGGATCACCCTCATCGGCATTGCATACAACATACTTTTGGTCAGCCGAATTCTTAGCCGTGAAGCTCCACTTGAGGCCTGTGGGGAATCCTCCGCCGCCACGACCTCTGAGTCCGGAATCCTTAACGATCTGGATTACCTCATCGGGCGTAAGCTCGGTCAGGCACTTCGCAAGAGCCTGATAGCCGTCCATAGCTATATATTCTTCAATATTCTCGGGATCAATAACGCCGCAGTTACGGAGCGCAACTCTGTGCTGCTTCTTGTAGAAATTCGTTTCCTTGAGCGGCTTGATATCCTCCTGATGAACTGTCTCTTCATAAAGAAGCCTTTTGACCATACGGCCCTTGAGAAGGTGCTCCTCGACGATTTCGGGAACATCCTCAACCTTGACCTCGCTATAGAAGCAGCCCTCGGGATATACGATCATGACCGGACCTAATGCGCAAAGTCCGAAGCAACCGGTTTTGATTACTTTAACCTCGTTTTCGAGATCCTTGGCTCTGAGCTCCTGCTCAAGCTTTTCAATGATCTCGGCACTGTGCGAGGAAGTGCAGCCGGTACCGCCGCAGACGAGAACATGTGAACGATACATTGTTTTTCCTCCTTAATCTTTAACAACAGCGCCAACGGTGTATTCAATAACCGGATTGCCGTTTACAATATGAGAAGCAACGATTTCGGCAACCTTCTCGGGGCTGACCTGAACATAAGTTACCTTATCCTTGCCGGGTTCAAAAACCTCAACGATCGGCTCATACTGGCACAAGCCTATGCAGCCTGTCTGAGCGACCGTAACATTTTTAAGATTTCTTTTTTCGACCTCCTCAACAAAAGCGTTGAGAACGGGGCGGGCGCCTGCAGCAATTCCGCAGGTTGCCATTCCGACAACGACACGGATTCCGTCGCCTGTGCCCTCACGGTCTGTCATTGCCGCCTTCGCCTTGTCACGAATAGCAAGCAATTCTTCGAGTGATTTCATTTACAGTACACCTCCACGGATAGTTTGGGTTTGTTCATGCAGGTACTCTTTTATCCACTGCGTTACCGACGGCTCGCTGAGCGGCACATCGCCGAGTATTCCTTTAAGCTCGGAGGTGGAAAGAGTGAATTCTTTTTCATCGACCTTGAGTCGATAGATAAAATTACGGTCTGTGTTCATGCTGATGAGCATAATGATCGTGGAATCAATATCGCCGAGCGGCGTAAAATCAATGCTGTCGGTTCTAAAAATCGCCGTGACCTTTGTCCCGACGCCGACCTCGGACTCAATGCAAAGACTTCCGCCCGTCTGTTCGGCAGCCAACTTAAAAAGAGGAATTCCCATGCCGACCTTTCTTGTGGTTCTGGTCGTGAAAAAAGGATCCTGAACATTCCTCACCTGTTCGGGAGTCATACCCTTGCCGTTGTCGTAAATTCCAATAAGCAGCTCGTTCTTTTTCGTGTCCTCGACGATTTCAATCTCAATAAGCGAAGCTCCGGCAGAAATCGAATTCTGCGCAATATCGAGAACATTCAATGATAACTCACGCATGATTTTTCTCCGTAATTACGCTCTGTATTTTGCAAGAATGCCGGGCACATCGTCTGCGGTAAGCTTACCGTATACATCGTCATTAACGGTAAGCACGGGAGCAAGTCCGCACGCACCTATGCAGCGGCAAGCCTCGACCGAGAAAACGCCGTCAACCGAGCATTCGCCCGCTCCGACTCCAAGCTCCTCGCTGATCTTGTCAAGAAGCTCCTGCGAACCTTTAACATAGCAAGCCGTACCGAGACAAACAGAAATGTTATACTCTCCCTTTGGAGAAAGAGCAAACTGAGCGTAAAATGTGGATACTCCGTAAACCTTTTCGAGCGGTACATTCATACCGTCGGCGATCATGGTCTGCACTTCAAACGGAAGATATCCGTATATGGCCTGTGCCTGCTGCATAACATGCATGAGCAGACTCTTGTTATCTTTGCACTCCTCAATTATCGCTTTAAGCTGCGCCTCCTGCTCGGGCGTTCCTTTGAACGGGATTTTGCTGATTTTCTTGAGCATTTAAGTTGTTCCTCCTTTACAACAGTTTAGCCGTATGCGGACGGTCGAAACAGGACAAAAACCGGTCTGTTAAAATATTAACACTCCGAAAGCCCACAATACAACATTTTAATGCTGATACATTATATCACACTGAAATTAAATAGTAAACCCATTTATCGAATTAAATCATGCCAAAATGGCTCAAATTTGACAATTTTTTTGATTTTGCAACCTTTTTTTGCTGCATTTTCCCACCATAACCCGATTTGTTTATAATAAATAAATCATTTATTGATTATAGCTGTATCTATTTATCGTTTATCAATTATCCCAATAACGAATTCCTCCACCCCTCATCGCATTTGCTTCTTAACTCAATCTTTCTATGCAAATCATATTCCTATAAAATTCAAATATCTTCTTCATCGTTTTGAAAAAATAAAGACACTACCGCACAATTGGGATATGCGGTAGTGCATAAAATTATACCTTCGGATATGCCTTGTATGTAGTTTCTGTTCATCAGACCGAGGTTTTGCCCGCAGGGGCACTTTCAAGCCCCCACATCCGACTTCTTTCAGACTCTGCCTCACGACGGATGCCCTTGTCTTCGGCAAACAGTTCCTACTGCCAGGCCTGTAGTGGACTTTCACCACCAAGTTATTACGCATGCCGAGCACACGCAACAAAGAAAGCACCGAACGATGCTTTTCTTAAATATTATTGTATTAAAGTTTCGTACCCTATGGAATTACACTGCTCTCAAACAAATACTCTTGAATTATTTCGTCTAATTCTGTTTGAGTACCCTATGGAATTACACTGCTCTCAAACCAAGCTCGGCGAGTTCCGGTTCGAGCTGGAGTTTGAGTACCCTATGGAATTACACTGCTCTCAAACAAGATAATGTATCTTTAGATACAAACACAAGTTTGAGTACCCTATGGAATTACACTGCTCTCAAACAAACCGAAAGAATTGTCAATATAGGCGAACGTTTGAGTACCCTATGGAATTACACTGCTCTCAAACCTGCGTGAGGACCTGATAAAAGGCAATGGCGTTTGAGTACCCTATGGAATTACACTGCTCTCAAACATACCACGTATCAATCGAATATTTATGTCCGTTTGAGTACCCTATGGAATTACACTGCTCTCAAACGTTTCGTTTGCTGCCTCTGCCAATCCTTCAGTTTGAGTACCCTATGGAATTACACTGCTCTCAAACCCCAAAACCGAATTTGAGGAGAGCGGCCTGTAACCGCTGAGAGCAATGCAAAAGAGCACAACAAAGCAATGTCAACTTATTTCACACAAGTCTTTGTCGATAATAAAACGACTTTCACAAGGCAACAGTAAATGCTCGTTACTTTCAATCATCAGCACCGAAAATCGATGTCGGATAACCGTGTCCATAAATTGTGCCGTTTCCTCATCGGACAAATAACTGCGTAAATTTATTATAACATAAAATTTTTCTCTGTCAAACTCTGTAATGAGCTCCATGAGATCAATTATTTTTTCGCCGAGCGAGTCATAATCATCTGCTATTTCCAATCCCGACGCCTTCACCAACGATGCAAAATTCAGTTTTTCAAAGCTGAGGTTACAGGCAAAATCAAATGAAATTTCCATCATAAAGCTTTCGATTTGGGTCATCAATTCCGATGCCTTATAGCAAAATTCTTCTTCTGCCGATTTAGCTTCAATAGCAGAACAAATTTTTGATATCAAATTTTTTCGATTTATTTCAAACGGAATAAACTGTGAAAGCACCTCAAGATTTTTATTTATCGGTATAATTTTATTGTCTATTGAAAGCACGCTTTTTCCATCAAAACCGTTTATCTGGTTCTGAATATCCTCTATTATTCTGCAAAATAATCCTTGGTTTTCAATAACAAGCGTGTTTACCAAATTGCCGTCGGTTTCAAAGACCTTACCGATTTCGGGATAAACATATTTCAAAGTATAATCACCCTATCCTCGTTGTCGATTATATCGCTTTTATTCTCGCCAACAACATATTCCATCTTAACAAATTGCTTTTCGGTTACAACGAGCGTTTGCACAACTCCCTTGGACGGCTTATTCATTTGAATCATATTCTTTACGGAATTTTCAACCGAGGGTGTTGTCATGAGCTTGCAATATACCGACTCCTGCATCATAATAAACCCGTTTTTTATCAATGCTTTTCTAAATTTCCGATATTCTCTTTTTTCCTCAAGGGAATCCATCGGCAAATCAAAAAATACAAATATTCTCATAAATCTAAATCCGCTCATATATCAATAATAAATCCATCATCAAGGTCAAATTCAAAGAACTTAATCTCCGAAACATCTCCGTCGTTGATCGCCTCAAATACGCTTCGTGTATAGATCTTAATTGCCCTTGACAAATTTTGATGTGTTGAATCAATAATAACCGTTTGATCGAGTATGTTCCACATTGCATGCTTTTCTTCTTTTTCAAACTGTATCGGCTTAGCCGAATAAACAACTCTGTCCACCGCAATTCTGAAAGGCTCCATCAAATCACAGCTCAAATTAAAATGATTAAACATATTATTGTGAAAAATCCCGAGTTGAGTCAAATATCCGTTCACTGCAATTTCACGGTTGAAAGCGGAAAGAATAAGGCTGTATCCGTAATTCAGAGCAGCATTGACCGGAATATTTGCGCTGCGGGTAAAATCCATGCCGAATAAAGCGTTGAAGTACACTTTTGCCGCATGACCCTCTCGGTTGGTTGCGTCAAGCATTTCAACCTGCCCGATATATGACAAGAGCAGATCCGCTTCTCTTTCTTTGTTCAATTCAAAAAGAAAATCAGACTGCTTTCGTATCTTCTCGCTGATTATTTCTTTCCATATAGCGGCTTTGATATCGTCTTGCCATGTGACCTGTGTGCGAATTTTTGCCGACGAATCATGGCTGCCGTGGTGAGGAACAAGCTCGGCTGTCGGGTTTCTTTTTGAATCGCAGAAAATCACCTTTATTTTCTTTTCAATCAGAACTTCGACAAGACAGCCGGTCATTGAAACGGCGGGATTTTCAATAACAAGATTGAGTATCTCATCAATATGAACCCTGCGCGTTTCAATGCCCCTTACAACAAGATATCCCATCTTGTAATCAAGCTTTGACTGATTGGAAATTATTACCGTCCGCCAACTCATATCAAATCAAGAAGATTCTCGGATTTCTTTTCCCACAATCCCGAAGCGGATTGATCAATAACACGAACATCCGAGTAATACTTTTTCCAGTTGGAAACATTTGTGCTTAATGTAGTTGAGCCGACAGCCTTTCCGGCACCAACAGCAGATAAATCGCAACCGTTTGACAGCCTTCCGAACAGTTGATGAATATTAAGCAACACTTTTGTTTGTTCTACAATGTTTAATTTCAAGAATTTCGGTCGGCATTTTTCCAAAAGACTTAATGATGTTCTGTCTCTTTTTGAAAAAATGGAATGTTCAAATTTACGAATGTAAATATCATAAAGTTCTTCATTTTCTTTCGCCGAAACTTTATCATATTCTTCAGAATAAACATAATTGGGATTTTTGCTTGTCTTCCGTACAAGCTCTTCCATTTTTTTCAAATAAAACTCCCAATGCACATTCTCTGAAAATTGAGTAATATTCTGAGTTGAAAGCGTTTTTCCCTTGTTTAATGAAGCGTTAATACAAACTCTGAATCCGTCAAGTGACAACACGGTATTGACTTTCCACGGCGTCATACCCATCGGGAAAGATATTTCGTCAACAGGTTTTCCGAGGATATGCCGAAGCCTTGAATACGAATACTCCACGGCAAAGTCCTTATCCGCAAGGAACTTCTTTCCCACAAGCAATTCAACGGACATTATGATTACTTCCGTCTTCTTGCCGGCCGTATATTTTACAGGGAGGAAAAACATTACTCCCGCCTTGTTGTATCCGCCGTATTTTTCGGTCGGTAATCCTTTTTTCAGCGGAGTTTTATCCGCACCGGCAGGTACGGGATTCTGATCAAACAATCCGCCTCTTTTAAAAAATTTATACTTTGTAAAATGTGCATTGTTCTTCGCAACGGTAGACTTAACCTTTGCAAGCATCGGATCTCCGTCCCATACGGTTTTTTCTCCGCAGATCACAGGGTTCGCAAACAGCGTCCTTGTTTTTATGCTGTATTGTGAATCAATATTGAACCACTTTTTGGTGAACTTCATATTATAAACATTCCCGCAAACAATGTTCAAATATGCGTCCTTGGCGTGGTGCAAATCATTAAAAGTTCTCGATTTGAGCCGATCAAATTCCTGCCTGAATTCAGATGTAAGCCTTGCCTTGCAATACACGATTTCGGTATCGTATTTTTCGCTGAGAAGTGTGGCAACGGCTTTGGTTGACTGTGAGGTTTCGGTAAGCTGTCTGTTAATAAATCCAAACTTTTCGTCGTTTGAAAACGGGGTTGAGCGGGTAAGTCTCTCGTATTTTTCGCCGCTTATAAGTTCTTTATCTTTTAGGTGTTTCCACCAACCGAACATTTTTTGCCTGATATCCGACTTTATCGGGTAAATATCTCCCTTTTCTCCGTTAAGCTTTGATAATACAAGCACCTTGTTGTTTATGATACTGTCATCCTTAACATAAGCCTGCGGATAAATGTGGTCAATATCATAACTCTTGGTTCCAAGTTCCTCAATCTTGATAGGTTCACCGCTGTACATACATTTTCCGAGCTGCATATAATACAGGAACAGCTTGTCTCCCTGCAATTTGTTGTCGGCAAGCTCGCCCATGCTTTCAAGCTGTTGTCTAAGCTCTCTTACATCTTCTCCATCACATTTTTCATACAAATCAAGAATTTGCTGCTTCCTTGATTTTGTCCTCTTTCCTTTTTGATCGGCAGAGCCTCCCCTTGTCATTTCAACGAATATTTTCTTCGGCACGCCGAAGGCTTTTACAACATCCTTCACAACATCAAGAGTTCTGTAGATAGGACGCTTAACCGAATCGGAAATATACATCTCGTTTAATCTGTCGTTAAGAGTTTTCGGATTTTCGCTGTAATATTCTTTTTGATACTCCTCTATTCTTTCCGCAAAAGTAAAATCATTTGAAAGAAGCTCCATAAGGTTATTTTGCGTATCCCAAAGTGCCCCTAAAATTGTAAATACCTCTCCGGTTTTTCTGTCCGCTCCCTCAAAGTCGCAGAGAAATTTTCTTGACAGTCTGCCGAAATCCTTAAACTTCAATCTGCCTATATATTGCCTGTCATCGCTGCTTATTTGGGGATATTCACGCTCCAGCCATTTTACAAAGCGCAGCTTATCCTCGGAATATGAGGATCTTTCTATGATCCTCGTATAATAAAGTAGTAGTTATTAATGTCCCTCTTCAAGGACGAAAGATGC
>CAVJDU010000047.1:0-10699 GCA_963648385.1 uncultured Coriobacteriaceae bacterium
TTGTGCCTGTTTTCGCAATTCTTTCGCGATTTGCACTTGTGTATAGGTTAATTTTTGGGGAAGTTAGGGTTCAAGTCCCGATAAACCAATAGAAAAGCATAAAAAAAAGAAAGAGTCGCCTAAGCGACCCGTCCTGGTGCAGGAGAAGGGACTTGAACCCTCATGAACTTGCATTCACTAGAACCTGAATCTAGCGCGTCTGCCGATTCCGCCACTCCTGCGTATTTTGCGATCCGCAACTTGCTGACCGTATAAAAGATTATAGCATAGAACGGGAAATTGTCAAGATTATTCTTTCATTTTATTGTTTGCAATTATCATAACGAGATGATATAATTAACCGAAAACTTTTTTGGAGCGATAGTTATGTACCATTTTTTTGTTCCGTCCGAGGGTATTTCCGATTCACAGGTCGTTATCACCGGCGGCGACTTCAACCATATAAAGAATGTTCTGCGAATGAAGCCGGGCGAAAGATTTGTCGCAAACGACGGCAACGGGGCAAGCTATTGCTGCTCGATTCGCGAATTCGTCGGCGAAAGCGTCGTTGCCGATATCGAAAAAGGACAGCTTGAAAGCAACGAACTGGCCGTGCGCCTTGTTCTTTTTCAGGGCTTGCCAAAGGCGGATAAGATGGAGCTGATCATTCAAAAAGCGGTTGAGCTGGGAGCGTCAGAAATTGTTCCCGTTGAAATGGTTCGCTGCGTGGTCAGGCTTGACGAAAAAAAGAAAAAAAGCAAGCTTGCACGCTGGCAGTCGATTGCCGAAAGTGCGGCAAAGCAATCCGGCAGGACTGTGATTCCCGAAATCAAAAATGTTATGACTTTCAGCGAAGCTCTGCAATACACAAAAACACTCGATATGCTCCTTGTTCCGTATGAATGCGCCGACAGCCTGAAAAAGCTGCGTGAAAAAATCGACGGGCTGAAGCCCGGCATGAGCGCAGGTATTTTCATCGGTCCCGAGGGCGGGTACGACGAAAAGGAGATTGAAAAAGCCAAGGAACATGGCGGCGAAATCTTCTCGCTCGGCAAAAGAATTCTGCGAACGGAAACGGCGGCGATCGCTGCGCTTTCAATTTGTATGTTCAACATCGAAGCGAATTTATAAGGAAAAATTTTATGTTACCTTTTGATTTTACAAAAAGAATGAAGGATCTTTTGGGCGAGGAATACGAAAAATTTGAAGCGTCGTATTCCGAAGAACCCGTGCGCTCTTTCAGAATAAACACAAACAAAATCAGCGAAGAAAATTTTGAAAAAATCAATCCCTTCGGCGGTGAAAAAATCCCGTATGCGGAGAACGGATTTTATTTTTCTCATGACGGAATCGGCAATCACCCGTACCATCACGCAGGCATGATTTATATTCAAGAGCCGTCGGCAATGGCGGCGGTCGCAAGCGTTGACATTCAGCCCGACCTGAAAATTCTTGACCTTTGCGCTTCGCCTGGCGGCAAATCAACTCAGGCTGCTGCGCAAATTCCAGACGGAGTTCTTGTCTCCAACGAGATAGTTCCGTCGCGCTGCAAAACACTGACGGGTAACATTGAGCGAATGGGTTTCAAAAATGTTATCACGACCTGCGCCGACGCCAAAAAAATCGCTTCGCTTTACGGCGAGGCGTTTGACCTTGTTATCGTTGACGCTCCGTGCTCCGGCGAGGGAATGTTCCGCAAGGACGAGAACGCACAAAAAGAATGGAGCGTCGAGAATGTTCTGCACTGCGCCGAACGCCAGCATGAAATTTTGGACGAAATAAAAACAGCCGTCAAGCCCGGCGGATTTTTGCTGTATTCAACCTGCACTTTTTCGCTCGACGAAAACGAAAAAAATGTTGATCGCTTTCTGGGCGAAAACGAAAATTTTGAACTGGTTGAAGTCAAGAACAGCGTGAAAATTTTTACGGCGGATGGAATTATTTTTGACGGCTGCAAAGAAAAAATTATTTCACGCTGCCGCCGATTTTATCCTCATGTTGCAAAAGGCGAGGGACAGTTCATTGCACTGATGAAAAAGACCGACGGCTTAGGAATCGAGGAACTTCCCCCTAATGCGCTCAATGATATTCCGAAAAACGAGCAGAAAATAATTTTCGACTTTCTTGATGAAACGCTGATAAGCTACAACAAAAAAGCGGTCAAAAAATACAAAGAAAATTTTGTTTATTTCGACTCGGATTTTCCCGTTCCTAACGGTGCTTTTTCCTGCGGTGTTACGATCGGCAGCCTCCAAAAAAATTACATTAAACCTCATCATCAATTTTTCTCGGCGATGGGAAAAACATTCAGACAAAAAATCGAGCTTTCCCCGGAGCAGGCAAAAAAATATATCCACGGCGAAACCGTGGACTGCGAATTTGATAAAGGCTGGTGCGCCGTAACGATTGAGGGCTGCCCGATAGGCGGAGCAAAAGCCGTCAACAAAACCGCAAAAAATCATTATCCCAAAGGATTGAGAACACTGTAAAAATAATGCGACAGAAAGATTTAATCGTCCTTCTGCCGCTTTTTTATACCAACTCGACCTTTTCGCCGCTACAGGTCATGCGTGACGGAATAAAATTGCCGTCCACAACAAAATAGTAATATCCCATTCCGCCGTTCCGAAAATCCTCGCCGTCATATTTCACATCGTCAACCTGAGTGAAAATCAGGCTTTGATTTTTAAACTTCTTGATGAGAAAAACACCGTATTTGCTGGAGCGGTGCTGAGTATCGTCCATCAGGGAGAACGGGAGCAATAGTTTCTCGCCGTCCTTATTGAAGCAGTAGTTGACATTGCTGCCGTTATTTCGCTCGGCGATGCACACAACGCCCTCGTCACATTCAAAATATGTTATCAGCTGCTCATGATACCTGTATTCAAAAAGCTTCTCAACCGAGGTGAACGGGTGGATATAATTTTCAAGCGGGATCACGAACGAAACCGCAGTCAAAATTATTGCCGTAAACGCCGCAGTGACTGCCGCCTTACTCTTTTTCTTTGAAACAAGGCAAAGCACGATCAAAAGAATCGCAAAAAGCACTGCTCCGCCTATCCATCTGATAATATCGTATGCCATAAAAGGCTCCTTTTCTTTTTTTATTTATATTATCATATGAATCGAAAAAAGTCAATTTTTGCGATTGAACGGTGAACAATGAAAAAATATTTTAAAAAATATATAAATACCTGTTGACAAACGACGAAAAGGTGCATATAATAAAGCTAACGAATGAACATTTATTCATATGTTAATCCGAACAGGCAGGTGAAACAAATGGAAGATAATAAAGCAGCGACCGCTTGCAACAAATGTCCGCATGACAGGTGTAACCGCAAGGTTGCGAAAACCGAGGTCAGCGACGATACACTCTATGACCTTGCCGAGGTTTTCAAGGTTTTCGGCGACAGCACACGAATCCGAATTATATCCGCCCTCATGGACGGTGAAATGTGCGTCTACCACCTTTCCGAAAAGCTCAATATGGGTCAAAGCGCAATTTCGCATCAGCTGAGAATTCTCCGAGGCGCAGGTCTTGTGCGACCCCGTAAGGAGGGCAAGGAAAGCTATTACTCGCTGGACGACGAGCATGTTGAAGAAATCTTCGGCGCAGGTCTGGCACATGTATTACACAAAGGAGGAATGTTAGATGTTTGAACATGAATATTCGCATGAAAACGAATTTGAACACGATGAGCATTGCGGCTGCGGCCATGAGCATCATCATGAACACGAACACTGCCTCTCCCATGGCTGTGCCTGCGGCTGCGGCGGCTGCGCTCACGATGACGAAGAGGAGGAAACGAAGCTTTCCCTTTCTCTGCTCGGCGTTTCGTCTGTGCTTGTGGTTGTCGGTCTTTTTCTCAAATCCGTGCCGGTCGTTCAAACGATAGTCGGCATAATCGCCGTCGTGCTTGCGGCTTACCCTCTTGTTTTCAAGGTATACGGCGATATTAAATCCCGAAAATTTACCGAGATCGAGCTTATGCTCATTTCCGTTATTGCCGCCTGCTGCATCGGCGAGCTGAGAGACGCTGCGCTTGTTGCTATTCTTTACCGAATAGGCGAGCTTATCGAGGATAAAGCGGTTGAAAACAGCAGGAAGTCCATCGACTCCGTTGCCAAGATCCAACAGGATTATGCCCACCTTGTTACGGACGACGGCACAACCAAAAAAGTTCATGCCGACCAAGTTCCCGTCGGAGCAAAAATCACCGTTCTCCCCTATGAGCGTTTCCCGATCGACGGCATTGTTGAAAGCGGCATTTCGACCGCCGACGCTTCCGCCATCACGGGTGAAAGCCTGCCGATAACCCTCGGAAAGGGCGTTGAGGTCAAGAGCGGCATGGTAAACGGCAAGGACAGCGTTACCGTCATCACAACGGAGCTTTTCGGAAATTCCACGGCTTCGAGAATAGTCAAGATGGTTGAGGACGCTGCCGAAAAGAAAGGCAATGTTCAAAAATTCATTACAAGATTTGCGAAATATTACACCCCGGTCGTTGTCATTGCGGCGATTGCGCTGGCTATCATCGGCTCGATCGTGACAAAGGATATCGCTTCATGGGTCAAGAGAGCGCTCATATTCCTTGTTGCTTCGTGTCCGTGCGCCATCGTGATTTCAATTCCGCTCGGATTTTATACCGGAATCGGTGCAGCGGCAAAGGACGGAATTATTGTCAAAGGCTCGGTATTTATTGAAGCCTTCGCAAAGGCAAAGACATTTGTTTTTGACAAGACAGGCACTCTGACAACGGGCAGCTTCGAGGTCAGCAAGGTAACATCACTCAGCAGATTTTCCGAGGCTCAGATCCTTGCGCTTGCGGCGGCGGCGGAATACTATTCCTCACACCCGATCGCCAAGAGTATTGTTGCGGCAGCTCCGAAAATCAAGGAAACATATCTTTCCGATTTCCGTGAGGTTGCCGGCGGCGGCACAAGCATTGTTTTCGACGGCAAAAGAATTCTTTGCGGCGGCAAGAGATTGCTCGAAACTGAGGGAATCGAAACTCCCGACTACATGGACGGCGATGTTTGCGTTGTGTTTGAAGGAAAAATCGTCGGCACGATCACGCTCAGAAGCTCGCTGAGAAAGGGCGTTGAGGACATGATTGAGCAGCTGCGGGATCAAGGAGTTGAGCACATCATAATGCTCACCGGCGACAACGAAACCGCTTCGGACGAAGTTGCAAAAGCGGTCAACCTTGACGAATATTACTGCAACCTCCTCCCCGAAGAAAAGCTCAGCCACCTTGAGGAGATCAAGAACGAATACGGCAATGTCGTTTATGTCGGCGACGGAATCAATGACGCTCCTGTTCTTGCCTCTGCGGACGCAGGCGTGGCAATGGGGCTCGGCACTCAGGCGGCAAGCGAGGCGGCAGATGTTATCCTCACAAACGACAGGCTCGATAAGCTTGCCCCGGCGCATAAGCTTTTCAAGCGAACGGTAAACATTGTTCACTTCAACATCATCTTTGCAATCGCAATCAAGATGATAGTTCTCATTCTCGGTGCGGCAGGCTATGCTCCCGTTTGGCTCGCTGTTTTCGCCGATGTCGGTGTGTGCGTGATCTGCATTTTGATTTCCACGCTCATCGGCAAGTCAAAGAATTCGTTCTTTGACACGATACATTTAAGATAAGGCAACCCTGTACATCATTGCCACAAAAATAACAGGCTGTATCAAAGCAAATCGCTTCGGTACAGCCTGTTTTCAATCGGAAAGAAGCTCATCAAACGAAAGTCCGAGAACCTTTGAGAAAGCCCTGAGTTCAATGTCGGTTACAAATCTTTTTCCGCACTCAATGCGCTGAACGGCGTTTTTGTCCACATCAAGTCCGATAATTTGAAGCCTGTCGGCAAGCTCCCGCTGGGAGATCTTCATTTCTTTTCTTTTTTTGGCAATTCTGATTCCGCAAAAATTATTTAAGCCCTCATCGGTTTTATTTATAAACATTTCTTCTCCTTTTTGACATTTAGTGCTTGTCAACAAGAAAATTATATGTTATAATAGGTCAAAATATGACATTCAGTGAATGTCAAGATGGAGGGTAAATAATGGAAAACTCAGAAAAAACAAAATTTTGCAAGCATTGCGGAGCAACTATTCCGTTCGATGCCGTTATGTGCACTTCCTGCGGTCGTCAGGTTGAAGCGCTGAACGGTGCTGATGCGGCTCAACCGCAAATAGTAATCAACAATGCAAACACTAACACGAACACAAACACAAATGTAAACGGCGCATTTGGAAGAAAGGTCTGCAACAAGTGGGTTTCCTTTTTTCTTTGCTTTTTCCTCGGATTCTTCGGAGCGCACAAATTCTACGAAGGAAAAGCCGGAATGGGTATTCTTTACCTTTTCACATTCGGTCTTTGCGGAATCGGTTGGCTCATCGATCTAATCTCTATTCTTTGCAAGCCCAATCCGTATATAGTATAAAAGCCAAAACAACAGGCTGTATCAAAGCAAATCGCTTCGGTACAGCCTTAATTTATGCAAGTGATATGGTTTTCAATTCTTCCTCCCGCTCCTTGCGCCTTGCCTCATAAACGGTTTCGGGAATTTCGGGATTACCCTTTGAGTATGACGGGAGCAGCTGATCGCCGGCAACTTTCGGGTCGGTACATCTGTTGTCGTTTCTGAAGCTTTCCCTTACCTCGGGATTGCGAAGGTCGGGAATTTCCTGCGGCAAACCGCCGGACAACACGGAAATATATCCGAAAAAGCCGCACATCCACATATTCAAAGCTTCGTAAACATCAACTATGTCCGCTTCCTTATTGCCGAGGATATAATCAACCGCATTATAAAGGCAGTAGAAATCGCTTCCGCCGTGTCCGAATTTTTTCAGTATCTCGCTGTCAAAGGAATCGCAGATATAGGTCTGAACCTTTCCGTCGTTTGCGCCCTCCGCCGAGTCAAGGTCAACATAAACCCTGTTGATATCCGATTGCTCCGCCGCCTCTCTTGCGGACTCTATTCTTCCTTTCGAGCCGTAAACCGTATACCAAACGGAATTCTTGGAGCAGCCGACGCCGTGTATACTTTTGAAAATCGCGTCGTTTTCGAGCGTTACCATTTCAATCGCCGTGTGGCCTGCCCTTGCGCCCATTCTTGCCATTCTGGAGTTAAACGGACACTCAAATCCGGTAACCTTTTTCGGCGCAAGCCCCGTTATGTGAAGCAGCGGACCGACAGAATGGGTGCAGTAGAAAAACGCCGACATTCTGTTTCTCCAGTGATCCCTCTCGCCGTAGGTTATGGTTGACCAGCCGGATTCGCAATTGTGGAGATATTCGCCCTCGCCGTATTCAAAATCTCCAAGCTCGCCGTTTCGGAATTTCTTTTTCATTTCGACCGGCGCATTCATGAAACAATAATTTTCGGCATAGCAATAAATTTTTCCGGTTCTTTCGCAGCATTCGATAAGGCGAACCGCCTCTGACATGGTCTGGACGGGGAGAACCTCACTGATAACATTTTTGCCCGCCTCCATTGCCTTTATGGCAAGAGGAGCGTGCTCCGTTGCATAGTTAGCCAGCACGACAACATCCATATCATGCTTCAGGAATTCCTCATATTCGGTATAATATGTTATCGAATCCATGTCAAGCTCTTTGGACAGCCTGTTAAGCCCCTCCTCCCATTTGTCACAAATTGCTACGATTTTCGCATTTTCGGCTTCCTTGCAGAAATGCCAAACCATTTTTCCTCTGCCGATTCCGATTACGCCGACCTTACATTTTTCCATGCTTCTGTCTCCTTTTTATGATTTTTGTTTACTGTTTTTATTGTTCAAAATTCCGAATAGGATTTATCGTCTTAAAAAGCGTGTCGTCAACAAAGGCAATTATCTTCGTCAAGACCTTTGCCCATTCGGGCAGCTCGTTGAGCTGTTTCTGCGTCAAAAGTTTTGCGTTCTCCGAACTGAGTCCGCCGTAGGCTGCACAAAATTCATTGACCCGCCTTGTTGTTTCCTTGCAGAACTCCGCATCGGCGATCGTTGCACGCATGACCCGTTCGCAGTCATACATTATCGCTTCGCATTCATCGACCGTTTCCTGCGACCAGTCAAGCTCGCCCGACAGATAGCCAGCATAGAGTCTTTTAATATCGTCGTATCTCCAGCGGCGAATAAACCAGTTGTCGGAATTGCCGTTGAACTGCGGATATTTTTCGGGATCTGAGTTGACATTTTCAACATCGTGCGAATACATCAGCGCAACCGAAAGATTAATCACCGGCGCATTGTTAGCCGTATCCTCATGGTGCATATTGTAAAAATACCATGTGTTGTCGGGGAGAACTCCCGTTGAGGCGTCAACCTCACCGTTGGGGGAAAGTCTGCCGCCATCGGTGAGCTTTTCGCCCGGCAGAGCCGCCGTTGCGCCGAGAGTCGTTGACTCGACATTGATAACGCCGTCGCCGTTTACCTTATCGGCATTCGCCGTGACCCGGAAGAATTTATACCGTGCGTCGCCCGTGTGAAGCCCGTAGCCCGAAATTATATTTATCTTGATTCCGTTCGCCGTCATGGTCTTAATATTATCCTCAAGGTCAAGCTGAGCCTGATAAAAAGCGTCGGTTTTCGCCTTTACGGCAGCGTGCTCACCGTCGCCGAGATATTTTTCGGCAAGCTCGGGATATGCCTCCCTTGTAACCATCGCCCAGATCTGCGGCGTGTTGACAAAAAGATTGTTCAGCAAAACATCGTATATCCTCGTCAGCATTGCGGCGTTGACCTCGGCAGGCAGCAAACGAAGAAGAAGGTTGACGGCATGGCCGATAAGCTCACCGTACTCCGTGAATTCGGAAATCATCATCGGAAATCCCTCGTTGTACCAAAATTCCGCCGAAACATCAAAATCACGGTTGAACATATCCGTAACCGACTGCGTTCCGTTGAGAACGGGGACAACATTGACGATCGAATTGACCTTCTCCGTGTCGGTAAACCGGTCGCAGAACGCCGTGAAAACCGTTCCGCCGAGACTTATCGGGAGAAGATTTACCTTTTTTGCGCCCGTTTTTCGGAGCACTGCGTCTATGTATTCGTCAAGCCGCTGCGCCGAGGACATCGGATCGCCGAAAAGCGAAAAGGTGAAGAAGAAAAGATTCTCCTCGCCAATTATGTCCGAAACCGAGCGGAGCGGAAGAATTCTGTAAAGATACGAGCATTGATACTGCATATAACTCTGCGTTTCGGCATCTTCGGGAGTTGCAAACTCGGCAAACGAACCGTTAAATTCAAGCAGTCCTATCTCGTTATTCGCAAAACTTCCGTCCGGCAATGTTTTCTGCGCCGAGAACGCAGTATCCGCCACCTTGCCGATTGCGTCAACAATGCCGCAGTCCCTTTGAGCAGCAAGCGATTTGATCAGCGGAGCAATAAGATAGCGGGCAACCGACTTGAGTATCTCGGGAACATCAAAAATTATCGTTCCGCTTTGAAGATCGTTGCCGAAAGCGTCCTTCTTTATCGGAGGTCGTGAGGAATCATCGGCAGCCGAGCTGTCATAATCCTCGTCAACAACATAGGTTATCGAATGGGAAATTCCGGGCACAACGACGAGCGGATAATAATTCCCGTTTTCGTCAACATTGTCATACACGACGGACATATCCTCAAGCGTATACGGATAGCTTTCCGCCGCTTCCGTATTCTTTGTAACGGCGGCGTTCAACGGAACTATCGCCGTGATTATTGCAATAAAAGCCGAAAGGAGCTTGGCTATGACAGTCATTCAATACACCCTCCCGTGAAATTATGAATCGATTATAACAAAAGATAAATTATTTTTCAAGAGCATTGATTTATTCCCCAAAAAATGCTAACATAAATCATAAAACTTTTTGGAGGTTCAAATAATGGAAGTAACGGCAGTTGCCACTTGGCTCAACTCAACATTTGCTGACTTTGATCTTGCGATCTTCGATTTTTTTCACAGATTGCATGACAGTTCGGCAGGCGGTTTTCTCGATGTGTTCTTTAATGCGGTTACAACGCTCGGACACGACGGAATCGCCCTGATACTCATCTCTCTCATTCTCATGCTTTTCAAAAAGACGAGAAAAGCAGGCTCGGCGATGCTCATGGGAATTATCGTCGGCGCAATTTTCACCAACCTGACGATAAAGCCCCTTGTTTCCCGTCCGAGGCCGTACACTCATCTTGACAGCCCGGTTTACCAATGGTGGCTGAATGCGGGGGCGCAGGTCGAAAGCGACCGTTCTTTCCCCTCGGGTCACACGACCTCGGCAATGGCGATGGTAACGGGTCTTTTCTGCGTGACAAACAAAAAAGTCAGCTGGCTGGCTTTCCTTTTTGCAATATTCATGGGAATGTCGAGAATTTACCTCTGCGTTCACTACCCGACCGATGTTATCGGCGGACTTATCATCGGTGCGATCGGCGGAGTTATCGGCGGAATTCTTGTGATTCAATTCTATAAGCATGACGAGCACAAAATCAACAAAGCGTATATCAATTTCAGCTTTGCAAAGCTTTTTTCAAAATAAATATTATATTATAGGTACTGCCGCACGGTTGCATTGTCCTCCGTGCGGTAAATTTTGCATAATTTTTCACGAATAATATTGTCAACTTTTTAACTTGAGAAAAATCGCCAAAAATGCTACAATTTAACTGTAAAAAAATAAAAGACTAACTATTAAAAGTCAAGCCCCAAAATAAAGATTTTGCAAAAAATCC
>CAVJDU010000048.1:0-10586 GCA_963648385.1 uncultured Coriobacteriaceae bacterium
GCTGAATATAATCATCTGAATCAACAAAACCAATATAATCGCCGCTTGAATTTTCTATGCCGAAATTTCTTGCGGAGGAAACACCCTTTTCAGGATTTTTCAGCGGGATAATTCTGCTGTCTTTTTCCGAATAGCTTTTTATAATATCAAAAGTTCTGTCGCTGCTTCCATCGTCAACGCAAAGAACTTCAAAATCGGTGAAAGTTTGGTTCAAAACAGAATCAAGGCAACGGGAAATATTTTTTTCTTCGTTGTATGACGGAATAATGATGCTGATTTTAGGAGACATATTTATCACCCATTAATCTTTTTTATCAGGTTTGCGAGAGGATCGTTATTGACCGCTTTGTTATCGTTTGATTTATAAATTCCGAGTCTGTATTTTCTTCCGGTAACATCAAAAACAGCCTTGCGAATCGCCAGCGAATGATTATTTTGGCGAATGAACTGTGAAAATACGGGATTGTCGCATTTGATGAGGATAAAATCTCCTCTGATATAAGCTGAAGATGTACCCAGAATTCCGATAAGCGGTTTATCGGAAATATCGAGAAGTGAAAGAACCTCGCCCCACTGAATAAAGAGTGTATCTTCATCAGTGCTGCTGTGAGAGTCGTTTGATGAAGGCTCGGACTTAGCTTCTTCCTGAATTTCGGGCGGCGGAAGCTCGGAGTCGGTTGATTTATTTGATTTAATATCTTCTTTAACGCTTTGAGCAGGCTTTTCAACGATAAATTTTCCGCCTTGAACGGCTTTTTCAAGCTTTTCAATTCTGCTTATGATAGCGGAATTGTCGTTTGAAATTCCCGTCATGGTCATTTTTACCGCAGTCAGCTCCATTTCGGTGCGCTTGCTTGAGCTGTTTTTGAGAACCGTCGAGGCTTCTTCAAGCAGAGAAATGCAGTTGAGAATTTTTGAAAGATTGGTTTCGTTTGCTTGCTTTTTGTAGAGTTCAAGGTCATGATCCGTGCAAACAATGAGTTTTTGCGGCTCTTTTACCGTTTTTATCATCATCAGGTTTCTGTAGTGATTGATAAGCTCAGAGCAAAGCCTTTCCATATCGCATGATTCGCCGTGAAGCTTGTCGATTACGGAAAGAACCTCGGACGAATTATTATTGTTTATATAGTCAACCATATCAAAAAGATGCCCTTTTCCGGCAAGACCTGCAGCGTTGCTGACTATTTCCGATGTGACATGTTCGTTTATTCCTGCGCAGCGGTCGAGAATTGAAAGAGCGTCACGCATTGCGCCGTCTGCAATTCTTGCAATAAGAAGCGATGCGTCGTCGTCCAGCTCGATTTTTTCTTCGTCGGCTACGAATTTTAATCTTGCGCTGATGTTTTCAGGTGTAATTCTGTGAAAATCAAACCGCTGACATCTTGAAAGAATGGTTGCGGGCAGCTTGTGAACCTCTGTTGTGGCAAGAACGAATTTAACATGCTCCGGCGGTTCTTCAAGCGTTTTGAGAAGCGCATTGAAAGCACCGATTGAAAGCATATGAACCTCGTCGATTATATATACACGGAATTTTGTGTGAACCGGTGTATAATTCGCTTCTTCACGAAGGTCACGGATATTGTCAACGCCGTTGTTGCTGGCAGCGTCGATTTCAATAACATCGAGAATCGAACCGTCGTCAATTCCTTTGCAGATCTCACATTCGTTACAGGGATTACCGTTATGGGTATGCGGACAGTTGACCGCCTTGGCAAAAATTTTTGCGCAGGTGGTTTTGCCTGTTCCTCTTGATCCGGTAAAAAGATATGCGTGAGAAACCTTGCCTGATTCAATCTCATGGGCAAGGGTCGAGGTGATATGCTCCTGACCGACAACATCGCTGAAGGTCTGAGGTCGCCATTTTCTGTAAAGAACTCTGTACACGGCATATTCCTCCTCGATAAAAAAGTAATAATAAAAAGCATTATCTCAGTCACATGGTGTGCAGGCCGTACTGTGTCGCACGGTGTTAACCGTTTAATGCTGCTCGGTTCCCCGCCTGACATGGTTCGCGGCACCCCGTCGCACAGGACCAACACACCACATGACTGAAATAATGCTTCAGATATAATCTCCTGCAATATCTTAATTATTATAATATATTTCTGATATTTTAGCAAGGGATTTTATAAAAATTTATTTATTTTCTTCATGTTTTTTCTTTTTGCCGATGTATTTTTTTATCAGCAGAACCGCAATTGCTATCGGAATGGCGCAAATTGCCGCAATAACGATGTATTTCATCGGAATAAGGTCATATATTCCGTCGCCGAGAATAGTAAAAGCTATAACTCTCGGAGCAATGCCGAGAACCGAAAGCAAAAGATAGGGCAAAAATTTAAAGTCAAACGCACCCATAAAAAGCGAAGAAAAATCAATCGGAAACGCCGGAATAAGTCTCATGAGAAAAATTGCCGCATTTCGGTTTTTGTCAAGCATTGAGAAAAATTTATCGCCTGATTTTGTGTTGCGTATTTTCTTTTCGACCGTATCCTTGCCAAGAAATTTTCCCATGAAAAAAGTTATGATAACCTCAACGGCAATACCGATGAGATTTATTATAACGGCTCGTTTTGTGTCGAAAGCCATTCCGACGGAAATATAAACAAGAGAAGCCGGAACAACCATCAAAACAGCCTTAACGGCGTAAACGCCTATAATTATCAGCTCGGCTGCCAGGAGTGACGACGCACCGGCAATAAGCACACGGACATCGAGCTTTGAAAGATAGTCATAATTCACGATCGCCGTGATAAAAACAGCGGCGGCGAAGATGATTTTGATTATATTTTTCACGGTTTCTTTTTTCATTGGTTTCTCCAAAGATAATTTTTATAATATTATACCACACAAGAAGCAAAAAGAAAACGAAAGCCGAAAAAATTTCCGACCTTCGTTTAAGATAATACGGTACAATTTAGGTGTGCGGCATTGCTTTATTTTCAGCACATTTTTTCCTTGATATGAGAAAGTCTTTCAAGAGCCTCGTTGAGGGTTTCGTCCTTTTTTGCAAAGTGAACACGAACAATATTGTTAATGCCCTTTTCATTAAAGAATGAAGTGCCCGGAACGCAGGCAACGCCGACCTTCTGCGCCATTTCAAGGCAGAAATCAACATCGGACTGACCCGGCTTGAGGAATGGTGCGATATCCGCAAGAACAAAGTATGCGCCCTGCGGATCGGTATAAGGAATTCCGATACGGTCAAGTCCCTCTGTAAAGAGTTTTTTCATGTGGGCATAGTGTGCGCCGAACTCGTCATAGTAGCTGTCGGGCATATTAAGACCTACGCAGGCTGCCTCCATGAGCGGAGAAGCCGCACCGACTGCGTTGAAGTCGTGGTATTGCTTGATTCTGTCCATGAGCGGCTTCGGCGCAATGGCATAACCGAGACGCCAGCCCGTTACCGAATAAGTCTTGGAAAGTGATGAGCAGCTTACCGTTCTTTCCCACATTCCGTCGAGACTGTTCATATAAATATGTTTGTGTCCCTCATAGATGATATGTTCATAAACCTCGTCCATGATTGCATAAACATCGTATTTAATGCAAAGGTCTGCAATGGTTCTCAGCTCGTCATAGGTGAAAACCTTACCGCTCGGATTTGATGGATTGCAGATGAGGATGGCTTTTGCGCCTTTTTTGAATTCGGCTTCAATAACATCGGCGTCAAAGTTAAATTCCGGCGGCACAAGCGGAATGAAAACCGGCTCGCAGTCAGCCATGATAGCCTGCGCTCTGTAATTTTCAAAATAGGGGGAGAACATAACTATTCTGTCGCCCGGATTTGTGAGAGCAAAGATCGTGTCAACCATTGCCTCCGTTGAACCGATGGTAACAACCATTTCCGTGTTCGGGTCAAGCTCACGACCCATGAAACGGCCGCATTTTCTTGCAAGTGCTTCACGGAAGTTCGGAGCGCCCATTGTGATGGGATACTGATGAGGTCCCGTGTGTGCGACCTCCGCAAGACGATCCGTCATTGCCTTCGGAGGATCAAAATCCGGGAAGCCCTGCGCAAGGTTGATTGCACCGCAATCAAGAGCAACACGGGTCATTCTTCTGATAACGGAATCGGTGAAAAGTGCATTTTTTCTGCTTAATTCCTGCATTGTTATAAGTTCCTTTCTTAACAAATCGACCGAAAGGAAAGCCGATTTATTTTATTTTTTAATTTATTTAATTCCGAGGTCATCGCCCGTTGCGACAACAACAAAGTAGCTTTTGAGAACCGAAACAAAAGCCTCGGTATCTTTGACCTTGAAGATCATATATGCAAGGCCGTCTTTCTGACCGAAAACCGAATACATATATTCGATGTCGATATCCTCGTTTGAAATGATGTTGAGAAGCTCGTTGAGTCCGCCTGCCTTGTTCGGAACGGCAGCCGCAACAACGGGAGTTTCCGTAACGATGAAGCCGTTATTGCGCAGAAGCTTTGCGGCTCCGTCGGAATCGTCGGAAATAAGACGGAGAATTCCGTAATCGGCTGTTTCGGCGATGTTCAACGCCTTGAGGTCGATATTATTATCGGACAGGATCTTCGTTATCTCCGAAAGCTGTCCCGCTCTGTTTTCCAAAAAAACCGAAATCTGAGTTATAGCCATTTTCCTGCCTCCTTAAATTTTTCTCTTGTCAATTACACGGACTGCTTTGCCCTCGCTTCTGGTGATGGACTTAGGCGCAACAAGACGAACCTTGGTGTAAATTCCGAGCATCGCCTTCAATGCGGCAACGAGGGATTTTTCCATCTCGGTGATCTTACCGAGGTTGTCGGAGAAGTTGTCCTGAGTCATTTCGACCATAACCTCAAGCGTGTCGCTGTTGTTCACACGGTCAACTATGATCTGGTAGTTGGCTTGATAGCCCTGCTCGATGAGAACCGTTTCAATCTGCGACGGGAATACATTGACGCCCTTGACGATAAGCATATCGTCGCTTCTGCCCATCGGCTTGCACATTTTAACAAGCGTTCTGCCGCAGGAGCATTTTTCCCTTGTGAGAACGCAGATGTCACGAGTTCTGTATCTGAGAAGCGGAAAAGCTTCCTTGGTGATCGATGTAAAAACAAGTTCGCCCTGAGTTCCGTCGGGGAGAACTTCGCCGGTGTCGGGGTCGATGATCTCGGCGATGAAGTGATCCTCATTGATATGCATACCCGTCTGTTCCGAGCATTCAAATGAGACGCCCGGACCGCTTATTTCGGTAAGACCGTAGATGTCGTATGCTTTGATGCCGAGCTGGTTCTGAATTTCCTGACGCATTTTTTCGCTCCATGCCTCTGCGCCGAAAATGCCTGCCTTGAGCTTGATCTTATCTCTGAGTCCACGCTCGTGGATGCTCTCCGCAAGGTAAGCCGCATAGGACGGAGTGCAGCAAAGGATGGTTGAACCAAGGTCGGTCATGAACTGTAGCTGTCTGTCCGTATTGCCGGAGGACATTGGGAGAGTGAGACTGCCGACCTTGTGGCTGCCACCGTGAAGTCCTGCGCCGCCGGTGAAAAGTCCGTAGCCGTATGCAACCTGAACAACATCCTCATTCGTTCCGCCTGCCGCAACAATGGCACGGGCGCAGCAATCCTCCCAAAGATCGATATCATGCTGAGTGTAGAACGCAACAACTCGTCTGCCGGTTGTGCCGGAGGTGGACTGAATTCTTACGCAATCCTTCAGCGGAGAGGCGAGAAGACCGTAGGGGTAAGCGTCACGAAGATCTGCCTTTGAAAGAAACGGGAGCTTGTGAAGATCGTCAACGCCCTTGATATCGTCGGGTGTAACGCCTTTATCTTCCATCTTTTTTCTGTAGTAAGGAACATTATCCCAAACATGCTTGACCTGCTTAACAAGTCTTTCGTCTTGAAGCTCACGGATTCTTTCCCGTGAAGCACATTCAATTTCTTGCTGATAATATCTTTCCATAACAAGTTCTCCCGTTTATGCTTCTTTACCGAGTAAAAATGCTTTTTTGTTTATCTCAAGGAATTTTGGCGGAACGCTTTTTTCAATCGCTGCCATCCATTCCTCCGTTGTGAAGTCAAAATATTTTGAAAGTCTGCCCATAAGAACAAGGTTGACTGCCTTTGATGTTCCGGCTTCCTCCGCAAGGGAAAGAGCGTCGATGGCGTCAAGCTTAACGCCGAGAGCCTTGATTTTTTCAACAAGTTCGGTCGGATATCCCGCCGCACCCGTGATAACGGGCATAGGATTGATTTCCTGAGTGTTTGTAATTATTGTTCCATCCGGCTTGAGATATTCCGTCCAGCGAGCCGCTTCGAGAAGCTCAAATGAGATGATGGCATCTGCTTCACCCTTGTCGATGATGGGAGAATAAACTCTGTCACCGTAGCGGACATATGTTACAACGCTGCCGCCTCGCTGGCTCATTCCGTGAACCTCGCTGACCTTAACATCATAGCCTTTTTCAAGAAGAAGTCTGCCGAGAAGCTTGCTCGCAAGCAATGTTCCCTGTCCGCCGACTCCGACGATCATAATATTTTTCGTCTGCATGATCAGGACTCCTTTCCGTTCGGAAGTGCGCCGAATTTGCAGAGCTGACTGCAAACGCCGCATCCGGTACAAAGTGTTGCGTCGATTTTAACCTTGCCGTCAACAATGCTGATGGCGGGGCAGCCTATCTTCATGCAGGATTTGCAGCCGACGCATTTGTCCGCATTTGCCGTGATAGGTCCGTTATGCTTAACATATTTGAGAAGTGCGCAGGGTCTTCTTGAGATGATGACCGACGGCTCGTTCGCCGCAAGCTCCTCCTTGACAGCGTCGTCGCATTCCTTGAGGTTATACGGGTCAACAACTCTGACTCTCTTGATGCCTACCGAGCGGCAAAGATTTTCAAGGTTGATTTTTGTGCACGGATCTCCCTTGAGGTTGAAGCCCGTTGTCGGGTTCTGCTGGTGACCCGTCATGCCTGTTATCGAGTTATCAAGAATGATGACGGTCGAATTTGACTCGTTATATGCAATATTGATAAGTCCCGTTACGCCGGAATGCATGAAGGTCGAGTCGCCGATGACAGCAACCGTTTTGCCCTCGCTTGCGCCTTCGTTGGCCTTGTTGAAGCCGTGGATTCCCGAAACGGAAGCACCCATGCATATCGTGGTGTCGATTGCGGCAAGCGGCGGAACTGCGCCGAGCGTATAGCAGCCGATATCGCCGAAAACGGTAAGTTTATTCTTCTTGAGCGTATAGAAAAGTCCTCTGTGCGGACAGCCTGCACACATGACCGGCGGCCTTGCCGGAATGTTTTCGTTAAGCTTCTTTCCGCAGTTCGGTTCAAATCCGAGCTTTTCGGCAACGATATTCTGGCTCAGCTCGTCAATGCAGCTGAAAAGCGATTTGCCCGTTACCTCAACGCCGATGTTGCGGCAGTGGGTTTCAATTATGCCGTCAAGCTCCTCAATAACGACAACCCTGTTGACGGTTTTTGCAAAATCCCGGATTTTCTTGACAGGCAGGGGATTTATCATGCCGAGCTTGAGAACCGGATATTTTTCGCCGCAAACCTCTTTTGCGTATTGATAGCTTGTGCTTGATGTTATGATGCCGATCGAATGGTCGCTTCCGTCCTCAATGCGATTGAACGGAGCGGTTTCGGCATATTCGGTGAGGGCGGCGGTTCTTTCCTCAACTATCGGATGGCGGCGCTTTGCGTTGCCGGGCATCATGATATATTTTGCGCCGTTCTTTTCGTAGGTTTTTGATGTTTCCACCCTGTCCGAGGTTTCAACAACGCTCTGAGAGTGAGCAACTCTGGTGCACGTTTTTATGAAAACCGGTGTGTCGTATTTTTCCGAGATTTCGTATGCAAGCTTTGCGAAGCTGAGCGACTCGCCTGCGTCTGCCGGCTCAAGCATCGGGAGCTTTGCGGCGATTGCATAGTGGCGAGAATCCTGCTCGTTCTGTGAGCTGTGCATACCTGCGTCGTCGGCAACGCCGATGATCATACCTGCGTTTACGCCGGTGTATGCGATCGTAAAAACTGGGTCGGCGGCAACATTAAGTCCGACATGCTTCATTGAACAGAAGCTTCTTTTGCCTGCGACACATGCGCCGAAAGCTGCCTCAACGGCAACCTTTTCGTTGGGTGCCCATTCGGCATAAATCTCTTTGTACTTTGCGGCATATTCCGTGATTTCGGTACTCGGAGTGCCCGGGTAACTGGAAACAAAGGAACAGCCGGCTTCGTAAAGTCCTCTGGCAACCGCTTCGTTGCCGAGCATCAACTGCTTCATTATATAACCTCCGTTTACTTCTTAGCCTGTAATCTGTGATTCGACAAGTCTGCCCTTGCAATACTTTGCCCTGAGCACAGGTTTTTCTATCTTTCCCGTCGGGTTACGGGGAACTTTTTCAAACATTATCTTTTTGGGACGCTTGTACCTCGGAAGCTCCTCGCAGAAATTATTGATTTCCTCCTCGGTGCAGGTTATGCCGTCCTTGATTTCAATGATTGCCGCAGTGATTTCGCCGAGCCTGTGGTCGGGAATACCGATAACGGCAACATCCTTGATTTTATCGTTGCGGCGAAGAAAGTCCTCAATCTGGACAGGGTAAATATTCTCGCCGCCGGAGATAACAACATCTTTTTTGCGGTCAACGAGGTAGATAAATCCGTCCTCGTCCTGCTTTGCCATATCGCCGGTATAGAGCCACTCGCCCTTGAGAATTTCGTCGGTAGCCTTCGGATTGTTGTAGTATTCGAGCATAACGCCCGGACCTTTTACCGCCAGCTCGCCAACTTCGCCCTGCTTAACGGGTTCGCCCTTGTCATCGATGATTTTCGCTTCCCAAAGATAGCCCGCCTTGCCGATTGCGCCGACCTTGTCGATGTTTTCAACGCCAAGATGAACGCAGCCCGGTCCGAGCGATTCGCTGAGTCCGTAGTTTGTGTCGTACTGATGATGCGGGAAAACTTTCTTCCATCTGTGGATAAGGCTCGGCGGAACAGGCTGTGCGCCGATGTGCATGAGCCTCCACTGGTCGAGCAGGTAATGCTCAAGATTGATCCTGCCCGAATCTATTGCGTCCAAAATATCCTGCGCCCACGGAACAAGAAGCCAAACGATCGTGCACTTTTCTTCCGTGATCGTGCGAAGTATCCATTCGGGTTTAATTCCCCTGAGAATAACAGTTTTGCCGCCCGAGAGCAGACTGCCGAACCAGTGCATTTTTGCGCCCGTGTGATAAAGCGGCGGAATACAAAGGAAAACATCGTTCTTTTGCTGTCCGTGGTGCTTCTGTTCGGTCAGGCATGAGCAATAAAGAGCCTTGTGGCGGTGAAGTATCGCTTTCGGGAATCCCGTTGTGCCCGAAGAAAAATAAATTGCAGCGTGGTCGTTTTCGTCCAAAGCGATCGGGGGAAGCGACGATGAGCAGTAGCGGATAAGCGTCATGCAGTTTTCGGCATATTCCGGTGTGTCGTTGCCGACAAAAAGAGTGATTTTGATTTTATCCAGTTCGTTATGAATGGGATCGACTCGGCTTATGAATTCAGGACCGAAAACAAAGACCTCAACATCGGCAAGGTTAAGGCAATATTTGATCTCATCGCTTGAATAGCGGTAATTCATCGGTACGGCAATGCAGCCGGCCTTGAGAATTCCAAAATAAATCGGCAGCCATTCGATGCAGTTCATCAGGAGAATTGCAACCTTTGTGCCTTTTTTAACATTTCTGCTGAGCAGAAGATTTGCAAATCGGTTTGCCCTGCGGTCAAAGTCCTTCCACGAAAGCTCACGGCGATAGGGTGCGCCGGGTCTTGCGCTTTCGATAAGGCTTGCCTCACGCCAGGTTACGGCGTTGTCACGCTCAACGGAGGGATTGACCTCAACGAGAGCGGTGTCCGAGGGATAAAGTCGGGCGTTCCTTTCAAGAAGCTCGGTAATGACCATTTTTTCCACCTCTGATTGATATAACTTCCTGATTCTAAGGCATTGCAGCCTAAAAAATCCATTATGAAATACTTTATCACTTTTAACCGATAAAGTCAATGCTAAGATAGATTTTAGATTAGCGGACGGAAAATGCAGCGTTTTGAATTTTCGCAAGTAGGGCATGATGCCCACATTATGCCGTCAATATAGAGATGCTTACGAATAAAGCAGAATTTAATGCAGGTCTAATATCTAAGGCAATCCGCACGCCTCAATTGTGCGGTGTTGCATTAAAATCTATTTAAACAAAAACTGCACAAGGAGCATATAGCAGGCTGTGCCGCCGGCGATCGAGAGAAGCATCTGCTTTTTCCAAAGGTGGAGGAGAACAACGACGGCAATCGCTATCAGTTCCGGCAAACCGTGACTTCCGGCGAGAATATCAACGCTCTTGAGGCAATATACAACCAGCATTGCGAACACTGCTGCCGGCAAAGCCTTGCCGAGATATTCGATGAATTTCGGCGTTTGTCGTTTCTTTGACCGGAAAATGGCGAACGGAAGAAATCTTGTCAGCATCGTTGCGCCGGCGCAGGCTGCTATCGTTATTATTTGCTGAGGAACGGTCATTCCAATCCGCCTCCTCGTATAATAAAGTAGTAGTTATTAATGTCCCTCTTCAAGGACGAAAGATGCT
>CAVJDU010000049.1:0-10370 GCA_963648385.1 uncultured Coriobacteriaceae bacterium
AGCATCTTTCGTCCTTGAAGAGGGACATTAATAACTACTACTTTATTATACGAGGGTGGTGAGTTCTTTACCCCGAGCGCTGTTTCAGAACTTTGCAGTAAACTTGCTACTGTCGGTCTGAAATCCGTAAAAAATGTGTGCGATCCTACATGCGGTTCTGCCTCTATGCTTTTGGAAGTTCGTAAGGCTGTTATAGCCAACGGCGGAACGGCCGAACACGCAGTTGGACATTACTATGGACAGGAACTTAACGGGACAACATATAACCTTGCTCGTATGAATATGTTGATGCACGATGTCCCCTATCAATATTTCAATCTTTTCAATGATAACACTCTTGAAAAGGATAACTTCGGGGCAACTAAGTTTACTGTCCAGGTTGCAAATCCTCCATACTCTGCAAAATGGTCTGCCTCATCCTCCTTCCTTGACGATCCTCGCTTTAGCGGCGCAGGCAAACTTGCTCCGTCAAGTAAAGCAGATTTTGCATTTGTTGAGCATATGGTTTATCATATGGACGATGACGGTCGTATTGCCGTTTTACTTCCGCACGGCGTTTTGTTCCGCAGTGGCAGTGAGGATACGATTCGCAGGTATTTAATTAAGGATCTGAATGTACTCGACGCCGTAATTGGTTTGCCGGCAAACCTTTTCCACGGCACGGGCATCCCTGTTTGCTGCCTTGTTCTTCGGAAATATCGCAATGGCAATGCGGGGAATATATGCTTTATTGACGCAAGTAAGTATTATACCCCCGGCAAAAACATGAACCAACTTTCTGCCGAGGATATAGATCGTATTGTAAATGCTTATGTTGAGCGTAAAGACATCGATAAATTCTGCCATGTGGCTGAGATGAGTGAAATCGAAGAAAACGATTTCAACTTAAACATTCCGCGGTATGTCGACACCTTTGAAGAAGAACCGGAAATTGATATAAAGGCAGTTATGGCTGAAATAAAAGAACTCGAAAGCCAACGCGCAAGCCTTGATGATGAGATTAACAAGTATCTGAAAGAACTCGGAATATTGGAGGACTAATTAGTATGAAAAGTGATAAAACAACCCCTAATGTTCCAACTTTGAGATTTGCGGAATTTACGGACGAATGGGAAAAATACGAATTATCGCACTTTGTAACTCGTATAACGCGCAGAAACAAAAACAATGAATCTTCATTACCTCTGACTATATCAGCACAATATGGACTTGTAGATCAAATATCGTTTTTTAATAAGACGGTCGCAAGTGTTGATTTGTCCGGATATTATCTCCTTTATAATGGTGATTTCGCATATAACAAAAGCTACTCAAATGATTATGCCTGGGGTGCGGTCAAGCGACTGGATAAGTATGAAAAAGGTTGTCTGTCAAGGTTATACTTTGTGTTCCGTCCAAATGATAATGTCGATTCTGACTATTTGACTCATTATTTTGAATCAAGTAAGTGGCACAAAGGTATTTCCAACATTGCCGGCGAAGGCGCAAGAAACCATGGCTTATTGAACATGGCGGTTGATGATTATTTTGCAACAAAGCACTATCTTCCATCATTGCCCGAACAAAAGAAAATAGCTCGGTTTTTCAATGCTATCACGAGGCGCATCGAGATACAAAACAAAATCATTAGCAAGTATGAAACCCTAATTAAAGGGCTTTGTAATATGATTTTCAGACACAACAAATCAGTAAGCCTGTCGGACTTGGTGAAATGTAAGACTTCTGCATTGCAAGAAAATATGGTATCTACCTGTCACCGTGGTGAATATAAGGTTCTTGGTGCAAGTGGAGCAATCGCCGCCATTGATACATATCAGTTTGAAGAGAGCGGAATTTTGGTATTGAAAGACGGTTCGAAAGCAGGAAAAATTCAATTTGCGGAGGGGAAATACTCTGTGATTGGAACATCAGTTGTACTGATCCCCAATGAAGCATGCGATGCAAGGTATCTCTACTTTGCAATGTCATCAATTGGTTTTGAAAAATACAAGGTCGGCTCCGGTATTCCGCACATATATTTCAAAGATTATTCTAATGAGCGAATCTATTATCCCGAAAAATCGTTGCGAAAAAGGATTACAGAAGCACTTGATGCTTACGACATAAAACTTGGAATAGAAAAAGAAATGCTTTCTGCTCTGCAAAAGCAAAAAGCATTTCTCATAAAGTCAATGTTTATATAAACATTTTACTCAATAAGAACTTCTTTTGGGATTGAAAGCGTTCGAGTAGGGCGTTTTCAATCTCCTTTTTTGCCGTTACAACTTCAAAAACACGCTCAACGAAACATTGTTTCTTATAATTCGGTAGTTTGACATTGAAGTTCTCAAGTGATTTCTTTTGAATATTCGGCAATCCTGATCCAACGCGAAGTTGCATGATGTCTTTTTCTTTGTATTTCAAGTAGAAAAAAAGATACTTTGAGCGGCACTGTTCGGCTATGATTTTTAGAGTATAACAGTGTCCACCGCTCCAAAATTTTTGGTGATTATACGATACGAATCCGCAAGAATTTCCACCTTCGCTAATTGATATAGTTTCTTCGGATGTGTTGTAATCGTCAATATATCCCGATGGGACTATTCCGCCGTTCAAGTAATAATACTTGCCCGTCTTCGCAAGTGACATACCGTTGATCTGCTGTCCCTTTTCTATACTCGCTATGGCTTTTAAGGGCAAAATGTTTCCTTCTATACTGGAAAAAACCATATCGCAAAGCCCTTTAATTAGAGATTTGCTTTCTCTATTGAAAGAACTTTGTAAAGAGATACTCAACAATAAGGAATGGCCCAAATTTAGGATACGGGATATTGCCAATTTGGGAAGAGGTAGAGTTATAAATACCGATGAGATAAACTCCCAACATTCCACACTCTATCCCGTATATTCTTCGCAAACATCAAATAACGGCATAATGGGCTATTTAGATCAATATGACTTTGAGGGCGAATACATTACATGGACTACAGATGGCGCAAATGCAGGAACTGTTTTTTATCGAAACGGCAGGTTTAATTGCACGAATGTCTGCGGAACACTAAAATTGACGGTGGATTTTGATTATTACATTACCGCTCTGAGCATTCAGATGGTAACCGAAAAATATGTTTCAAAAAACCTTGCCAATCCAAAGCTGATGAACAATGTCATGGCAGAAATCGAAATATTCATGCCCGACATTCAAACGCAAAAAAGCCTGTCAAGTCTATTTATGTCTTTAGATAAAAAGATCGAAAGTGCGGGAGAACTGTTGTCCTGCTTCGTTTCTGAAAAGAAGTTTCTTCTCAACGCTATGTTTATATGAACATGGCGTTGAGAAGATATTTGCGCTGTCTCTGTAGAGAACTCAAAAACGCCGTTTCTAATTCTATTTTTCTCTGAATGCATTGCATTTCGTTAGCAAATTTCACTTGTTCTTCGTATGTCGGCATGTGTGTTTCATACGATAAAAAATCTTCCGGAGATACAGCCATTCTTTCATAAACAGTGCCTTGTTCGTACCGTCTGATTCTTCCTATAAAGTTTGGATTCGTCAAGAAAAGTTCTATGTAAGCAGGATACACATTATCGGATATTTCGAAAGTCACATATATCGGCGAGAATATCAGATCTCCATAGGTATTACGGCATATTACTCCGAACTTCAAATTTGCCGGATTATAACAAATGTCGTTTAAATGCGTTACTTTGTACTGCTTATCTTCATTTTTTACAAGGAAGTCCCTATCATAGCGCTCTGTTTTTGGCGCAACACCCTCTTTTGATAGAGTACCGTGAGTATAAGTGCCATCTTTGCTACAATACTCTTTCCGTTCGGTCAGAATTTCTTTGAGTGTAATATATCTGAGCGAAGCATCATGAAGAACCGACTTGAAATGGTCGTTACAAAGTTCTTTCTTTAGGACTTTCAAATCCTCAATGATTTTGTTTTGGACGGCGATTCTGTCGTCAATTGCAGATAAGAAACCTGCTATTTTTTGTTGTTCTTGTATTGTGGGAAAGTACAAACTTATTTTGCCCAAACCATCCTGCCCAATGTTATAATGCTGCGCACCAGCCCCCATTCGTACTGTTTGTTTGCGTGCATTAGGTGTACATAATAGATATCTAAAAAACAATGGATTATATTCCGAAATCTTTTTGCCGCGAATTACAAATCCGCCGAATGTTGCCGGGTGCTCTTTGTCGAGATAAACATTTGCACGCCCAATATCTTCAAAAGTCTCAGAACTGCGTTGAAAAAGTATATCACCATATTCGACAAGGAATTTTTCCATTGTCTTTTTGTCGATGTCTATCATACCCTTGATACAATCATAAGTTATATATTGATTGTTTAATATGTCAGAAACCGAAATGAACTTAACTCCTTTACCGTATTTGGCCGAGTCAGCATTTATTCCATTTTGAAAACATAACAATTTCTTTAATGGCATCAGCGTCCAAGGATTGGTGAACTCTTGAAATCTCAAAGTTGGAACATTACAATCCCATTTTCTCAAAAGTTCCAACTTTGAGATTCAAGCAGTATCACTGTCCATGGAGTACATATCTTTTATCGGATATCGCAGAAGTGGTTGGCGGCGGAACACCAGACACCACTGTGCCTTCTCTTTGGAATGGAGATATTCAATGGTTTACACCTACGGAAGTAGGACACCAAAAATATGTCTCTAAAAGTGCGCGAACAATAACGCAACTTGGCTTACAAAAATCAAGTGCAAAAAAATTACCGGTAGGCAGTATTCTGTTGAGCAGTAGAGCAACCATTGGAGAATGCTCTATCGCGCAGAGAGAATGCACAACAAATCAAGGCTTTCAAAATTTGATTCCTAAAAAGGATACGAACAACGAATTTCTTTACTACTTGGCGCAAACAAAAAAGCATCATTTTATAAAGTATGCTTCTGGCTCGACATTCCTTGAAATATCAAATTCCGAAATTAGAAAAACAAAATGCACAGTCCCTGGCACAGAAGAACAAACGCAGATTGCTGCTTTTTTGTCTGCTCTTGACGACAAAATCGCCGTCCAAAACAAAATCATTCCGGTCAAAAAATCACAAATAATATCATTGGTGATTGAGATCGCCATAGCCATTCTTTCGCTAATTGGGAGCATAGTATCATTTAACTCCTTTTCGATCTGCAATAATCTTATAAAATTATTGTGGACTATTTTCAAGGAGGTAAAACGATTATGGTCACAGAAAAAACAATAGCTGAGATGGCGAATTTATGGAAGGAGGAAAAAAGGCAGTTTGTAAAGAAATCGACTTATGCAGCGTATTCGCTTATTGTCGAAACTCACATTTTACCTGCATTCGGTGATTTAACAACCGTCACAGAAAAAGATGTGCAGGAATTTGTGCTGCAAAAACTGCAGTCAGGTCTATCTCAAAAAACAATTAAGGATATGCTGATTGTACTGCGGATGATTTTGAAGTTCGGCGCAAAAAAGCAATACTGTGCTTATGTCCCGTTTGATGTTATATTCCCGACAGACAGAGAAAAGCAAGAACTTGATGTTCTTTCAGTGGTTAACCAAAGGAAAATTGTCAGTTATGTTCGAGACAACTTTACATTTCGAAATCTCGGTATACTCATATGTTTGAGTACAGGAATACGAATAGGCGAAGTATGCGCGTTAACATGGGATGACATTGATACTGATAACGGAGTCATTCATATACGAAAAACGATTCAGCGGATTTATGTAAATGAAGGCGGTGTAAGAAAAACAGAACTCTTAATTGATACGCCCAAAACAGCCACATCGATGAGAGATATCCCTATGATCAAGGAACTTTATGAAGTGTTAAAGCCTCTAAAGAAAGTGGTACGAAGTGATTATTATGTCTTAACCAATGATGCAGAGCCGACAGAACCTCGTACATACCGAAACTATTACAAAAGACTGCTTGACAAATTAGGTATACCGCCGATAAAGTTTCATGGTCTCAGGCACAGTTTCGCCACACGATGTATCGAAAGCAAGTGCGATTACAAAACAGTAAGCGTGATATTGGGGCATTCGAACATAAGCACAACTTTGAATTTGTATGTCCACCCGAATTACGAACAGAAGAAACGATGTATAGATAAGATGTTCCGCAGCATTAAGAAATCATAAGCTGAAAAGCAATTTAAAGGTGCAATCGTTTCAATCGGTAGCACCTTTAATATTTATGAATGGGTATGATTTTATTGCGTTTTATTGTCGGCGTTTTCCGACAACACAGAGCAAAAACTCGTAAAAAGCATTGAAAAAATCTCACTAATATGGTATAATGGCTTTGTTTCAATCAACTTGAAACTATAATTAGAATTTATGATATGGCAAAGGAGATTACATTGACCGAAATACTCAAGTTCTTTTTTGATAGAATAACCGATCCCTTGGGACTGCCCATAAACGCTCTGTATGAGCACTTAATAATAGTGGTGATTTCTCAGTTTGCATATAGATGTGCTTTTCAATTTATTGGTGATTTATATAGTGGCGGATACATATCCGGCGGAAAGATAGGCTCAATACTTCATTGGGTAGTCCGCGCCCTGTTTTACTTTGTCTTTTGGGCGATTACATATGGTGCAATAATGGTTGGCAAATGGATCATTGCAAATAAGTATATCTTTATAACAGCGGTTGGCATAGTACTTGTATTGATTATTGCAGCATATGCAGGTGTTGCAATTAAAAATAGAAAAACAGCGGAATAAGAATTGACGGGGGTTAAGCATGATCAACGAAGATAAAAAGGTATGGGGAGTACATACCCAAGATGACTACTTGTTTCTACACAAAGATGTTATTGCGATTGGCTGGAAAGATTTCGGTGACTTAAAGGCTATAGAGAATACACGAGAGGCCTTCAAAGAACATTACGCGACTGTGTATCCGCAGAGCAAAAAACAAGCAATTGCTAACAGTGCAGGCATGCTATATCGTTTTATTTACGAAGTTCAGGCCGGAGATTATATTGTTTTCCCGTCTAAGAGTGATAGAAAAATCAATATTGGTGTTGTTGAGGGAGAATACGAGTATGTCCCCTCCGCGCCGGAATATGTGCAACAGCGCAAAGTGAGATGGATTAAGCACCTGCCGCGAACCCTGTTCTCACAAGGTGCATTATATGAGTCCGGATCTTTCTTGTCTTTGTTTCTCATTAAAAATTACTCTGATGAGTTTGTTGCAGCGCTTGACGATAACTTTAAGAAGGATACTGCAGATACAGAAGATGAGACAATCGGCGCAACTGCCGAGGATATAAAGGAAAGCACTAAAGATTTTATTTTGAAAGAACTCAGCAAAAACTTGAAGGGATACGACCTTGAAGAATTTGTTGCTGACTTGTTTAGAGCAATGGGATACAGAACCACCCTATCACCTCATGGTGGCGATGGCGGTGTAGATATCACGGCTTATAAAGACGAACTACCTCCTCGAATCCTTGTTCAAGTGAAAAGCCAGGACGGTGATATAAAAGAATCTGTATTACAATCTCTTAAAGGAGCACTTCGAGAAGGAGATTACGGTACTTTTGTAACCCTTTCCAATTACACAAAAAACGCAAGAAAATACCTCGATAACAACCCAATTATTCGAGGCATAGATGGTAGCAATTTAGTTGATCTTATACTTGCACACTATGAGAGCCTATCAGAAAAGTATCAAAGAATGATACCGCTTGAGAAGGTTTATATACCCGTGCAGAGCGAATAACACCAATGTTTCATAATATGAAGGAGCATCATTGTGGAAACCAAGGCAAGAGTTTTATATCTTCTGAGAATACTTGAACAATACTCAGATGAAGATCATCCGTTATCAACAACTGAGTTGATAAAAATGTTGCTTGAGCAATACGGGATATCTTCACATAGAACAACTATAAAAGCTGATGTTGAGGTGCTGCAGGCATACGGTGTAGACATTGATGTTATAAACTCAACACAAAACAAATATTATATTGCAGGCCGCACATTTGAACTGCCGGAATTAAAACTGCTTATAGACGCTGTTGAATCCTCCAAGTTCATAACCGAAAAGAAAAGTGAGGCCTTGGTTGCAAAACTCACCTCGTTCGCAAGCAAACATCAAGCAGAACAGCTTAAACGAAACCTATGCCCCACTGACAGGATTAAGCCCGACAACGAAATGATCTATTACATTGTTGATACGATTAACGAAGCCATAAATAGCGGAAAGAAGATTTCGTTTTTGTACTTTGAATACAATGTAAAAAAGGAAAAGAAGCTGAAGAACGCCGGAAATCCGTATGTTTTCAGTCCCTATGCTTTAATATGGAGCGGAGATTTTTATTATGTCGTCGGTTATTCTGAAAAGCATAATGGTATTGGTGGATTTCGTGTTGACCGAATAGCAAAATCACCAACGATCTTAGAAGACGATATTATACCCAAGCCTGCTGATTTCAATATTGCAGATTACGCAAAATCGGTATTTCAAATGTATGGCTGTGAAGAATGCGAAGTTACCCTCCGTTGCGATAACCGTATAATGAAATATATTATTGAACGCTTCGGCGAGGATGTAACAACGGCAGCATACGATATGACATCGTTCCGAGCGTTTGTGAATGTAGAACTAAGCCCCACATTTTATGGTTGGGTCTTCGGCTTCGGCGGTAAGGTACAGATTTTATCTCCCGACAAGGCAAAAAATCAATACGCTGAAATGCTGAAATCTGCGATGGAAACACAGGCATAAAACTATATAAAGCAAGATTTGAGAATGTATTATTGGAGAGTTAAAATTGAATCGAAATGAACTTTTGGAGTTATTCGACGATGAGTTAATCTCCGGCAAAAGGGTTACACTTCACGCTCTGACCTCGGATAAAAGGGATTTGCTCATAAATTATATACTTGGCCGATTAAATGTTTCGGAAGATATAGCTGCGCTCATGAAACAAGAGTGCGTGGAAATGCTTAAAGATAAATACCACATTGTATTTCTTATTTATTCCGAAGCCAATGATTTTATTGGATATACTGAATTTAAAAACCTTGATGGAACACCTGAAATAGGCATAGACTTGGCGGAAAAATATCAGGGCAAAGGATACGGCTTCGAAACATGCCAAGTACTTGTAAACAAACTATTCGAAAAAACAGATTACGAATATATCGCCTACAACGCATTCAAATATAATAAAGCGAGTATTGCGCTTGCAAAAAAACTTGGTGCCTCATATATCGGCTGTAAAGGCACATTTGATATGCTGAAGAAATCAGAAGTTTCAAATGAAACTAAGGCTGAAGCAGAACAATTTGATAAAATGCTGTATAGAATTTACAGATGATTATATCGCTTGATTTCTTACGAAGTCAGGCGTTTTTTATTCCCCCTTTTCCGTGCAATCTACTATTGTCGAAAAAATCTGACACCTATAAATTGAATGCCGAAAACCTATTGCAAAATCTAAATGAGTCTGCTATAATAAGTCTATCCGATACAGATTGTATCGGATAGAACGGAGGACGATAAAATGCGTTCTAAAAACACTGACCTTATGAATGAAATCAAAAAGTTTGCCGAGGAATACTACCTCGAATATTGGAAATCCCCCTCCACCTCCGAAATTGCCGGTGCTGTCGGTGTGACGAGGGCAACGGTATACAGATACTTAAAAGATATGGCTGAGCGCGGAATGATTGATTATGACGGATCTGAAATCAAAACCGATGTTACGCGCAAATATACCGATCCGGGAAACAATGCGGTTATCCTTGACTGCTCTGTTTCCTGCGGCATCGGACTCCCCGAAGAAGAACGGGTGCTTGAATATGTAAAGCTACCAAAAACCGTGTTCGGCACGGGCGACCTCTTTTTGCTCAAAGCAAACGGCGATTCTATGGTTGACGCCGGTATTGAGGACGGAGATTGGATTGTTGTCCGTAAGCAGACGGACGCAAACGAAGGAGATATTGTTGTGGCGCTCTTTGAGGGGCTGAACAATCTGAAATACTTTTATTGGAATAAAAAAAAGAACTGTGCCGTTCTTCGCTCTGCCAACAAAGCGAAGGGATATAAGGACATTGAGGTTTATGACCTGCAAATCCAAGGCGTTGCACAGAATGTTATCAAAGGACTTTAAGCTGTAAACGGAGGTGCTGACCTTGGAAAAGGTATATGTCAATGTAGATTATCAGGTGCTCGTCGGCGGCGCAATAAAGCCGGTTCGGATTTATTGGCACGACGGCAGAGCTTTTGATATCCGAAAAACGCTTCACTGCTGCACCTCCGAAGATGAGTATGAAGGAATTCGCTACACGGTGTTGATCGGTAGTGCGGAAAAATATCTATACCGAATCGGCGGCAAATGGTATGTTGAGCCGATTCAG
>CAVJDU010000050.1:0-10370 GCA_963648385.1 uncultured Coriobacteriaceae bacterium
AACTCCGTATCGTATCAGAGTGCACTCCTGTATCGTGGATCAAGTATCTTATTTTTATCGGTACATATTTTAGCACATTCATTTTCAAAAAGTCAAGATTTTTTCAAAAAAACGCTAGGAAAGCTAAAAGCGTCAGAAAATGTCCGGTGGTTTTCGTAAGGAAAGCGGAAATGAAATGTACTGCTCCATTATGACAAACATAAAAACCTTAAGAAAAGAAAAATGAGACCGATAGAAAATATAGAAATGTTATTTACAGGTGCACTGGCTATTTTTAGTCGATGCGAAACCTCGTTAATTACTTGTAGGCTAAATTGGCAAAGCTTGTCAGAGGCAGAGGTCACCGCAAAACAACAGAACAAAGATATTATGACAAATTGATGGAGTATACCGAAAAATTAAAGAAGTATGCAGAGCATATCAGGATAAGCGGCGAACACAGAAACAGTTATTCAAAAACGGATAACGGAGCAACATTTTTCAGAATGAAAACAGACTATATGAGGAATGATCAGCTTCTCCCCGGTTACAACATTCAGCTTGGCTTATGTGACGAATATATTGCAGTTTATGATGTGCAGCAATACGCTTCGGATATGGACTGCTTTCAGCCGTTAATGGAGAAATTCAATAATACATATCATAAATATCCGTTGTATCCTGTGGCTGATGCAGGTTACGGAAGCTTCAACAATTATCTTTACTGTGAAGAACACGGAATGGAAAAATATATGAAATTTACAATGTTCAAAAAAGAAACGGAAGATCAAAAAATACAGAGAAGATCCATACAGAGCAGTTAATTTTCCGATAAGCGAAAACGGCAAACCCATATGTCCGGGCGGAAAGGAGTTTCATTATCTTTACAGCAGACCTGTGAGAGGAAACCGATTCGGAAGAACAGAGGAAATGTATCAATACGATTATTGCTCAAATTGTCAACTAAAAGAACAATGTTGTAAATGTTCAGGTAACAGAGGTGTTCGTATAAATGAGGAATTGACAAAATTTCATAAAGAAGTTTTGAACAATCTCAACAGCACAAAAGGTGCACTTTTACGAATGAACAGAAGTATACAGGAAGAGGGAGCATTTGGTACTATCAAATGGAACAGAGAATACAAGAGGGCGCGAAGGCGAGGGCTAAAAGGTGCAAATTTTGAGTTAGCACTCATTTCTTGCGGTTTTAATCTTCATAAATATCATTTGAAGAAACAAGCACAACAGCTTGTCGCCTAAGAAAAATCAAAAAATATATTATCATTCTGTAAATTTTGCAACAGATAATTGAAATTCATCTGAATTCGTGTTATTATGATTATTATTACATTATAAAGTTAGGAGGAATTCCCTTGGCAGAAGAAAAAGAGAAATCCTTAACGGATGAAACCCTGCCGGAAAAGTCTGAGGAAGCTTCCGCAGACTGGGATTGGGACGCCGCTGTTCCGCAAACCGACACGAGCAACATAACGCTTGACGATTTGCAGGAAACGGAGGAAAAGGTTATTGAACCTGCCGAAGAGGCTGAAGGAGAAGCCGCAGAGGAGGAAAACGGCGACCCCAACGACGACGGACTTTGCATCGTTTGCGGCAAGCAAAGAGGCAACAGCCCGAGTGACCTTTACTGCAACGAATGCCGTGCTAAATTTTTGAGAACGAACTACGGTGTAGGACACATTATTCTTGCCTTTGTTATGGTTATTGTTGCCGCACTCGGATACTTTGTTGCAACCTCAACGGTTACCGTTTCATCAAAGCTCTACAAAGCGGAGAAATGCATTTCCGAGAATAAATTTGACGATGCTCTCAATCTTTGCAGCGACGCCGTTGAAGCGACCGACAAGCTCAACAGCGGAGTTAATGCCGTTATCAAGGGCATCAATTCAAATATAACCAACCAGGATTGGTTCACGGAGGGCGACAAGGCGACTCACCTTATCCTTGAAACCTATATCCACACCATGACGATCAATTATTCCGATCGTTCAACCTTTATTGAAGCGGTTGAGAAATACTTCACCGACGGTGAGCTGGATCAGCCGAGAAATGCGGAAATCAAGAAGCTCTATGATGTTGTCAACGAGCTTGACACAATGGCGACCTCGATCGAAGAGGAAATGAACAGCTTCATTTCGCAGAAAGAGGACGGAACATACGATGTCAAATATGACAACGGCATAAAGTATCTCGACTCTCTCTCCGCCGAATCCGATGTTCAAAAGGGTCTTGTTGATTACTACAAATTCATGCTCTCCTATTATGCAAGCAAGGACAGCAAAACCGTCCTCGGCTTCATTGACGGTGCTTATACCAAGTCCGGCGATTACGGATATCTCTATCTCCAGAACTATATGGCAATGGCATGGCAATACGAGGATTACGACAAGGTGCTTGAGCTTGCAAAGGTTGCAACAGAGCTGAATGTCAACGACGCTTCGGCTTATTATTACTCGGTCAAGGTATATATTGAGAAAAACGATTACGAAACGGCCGATAAGATTTGCGAGGAAATGCGCAAGGCAAATCCCGACGGAATCGACTATTACAGCACCAAGGCCGAAGTTCTCCGCCGTCAAAACAAGCTTGACGAAGCGATCGAGATCTGCCGCAAGGGTATCGTTGCAGGCTCCGATTCCGAAATCTACCGTCAGCAGGCTATCGCTTATCTGCTCAAGAGCGACAAGGAAAATGCACTTGAAGCCATCAAGCAGTCCTATGAGCTTGCAACTCAGAATTCGCAGCTGACAATTCAGACAGCGAACACCGTTGCTCTTATTTGCTTCATCTGCGGCGACACAACGACCTATGATGAGGTTAAGGCAATGTTTGAGCAGAGCAGCATGGAACTGAGCGACTCCGTTCAGCAGTGCATCAAGGGCGACATCACATTTGAAGATATATTCATGAAAGGATCGGGTGAGATATCATGACAGCAGTTTATGTAATTACAAAATACATCACCGTTATCGGCTCGATTCTCAAAGGCTTCTGGGAGCATCTTTTCTGCCGAATTCTCGGCGTCCCCGTTTCCGACGCCCGTTATCTTCAGACAACGGAGCTGTGCGGCCATGTTGACCACGACTTTACCAAGACAAGAGCAGTAACATTTTTCATCAACTATCTCCCTGGCATGATGAATCGCCTTTTCGGCTACGGAATGCTCGTCGGCGGATACCTCGGTCTTTTCTATATGAAAGTCGGCACAGACACCATCGCCTTTTGGTTCTGCGTTGTCCTTTATTACCTCGGCGTTTCGCTGATGTGCAACAATGCGCCGCTCTATGAGGACGCTCTCAACAACTGGGATCTCCTCTACAGCAAAGGTAAAAAGACAAACATCTTTGCAAAAATTTTCGCTTTCATTCCGTCCGTTTACTTCATTGTTTCGGCATGGTTTGAAAAAAACGGCCTTGGCATTCTCATTTGGATCGCCCTGACTCTCGTCGGAGTTTTTGTCCTTTGATTTGATGACGATTAAATAAAAAACCAATGCGTCATTTATCGTCCAAATGATAAAATATATGAAATCATGAACAAGTGGCGCAATATTTTGAAAAATAACGAAAAACGCTTGACATTATCTGTGTTAGCTGATAAAATATTATGGCTGTAAAATATTGATTACAGCTATCCTTGCCGCTGAAAAGGCGGCCGGAATGACCAAAAGGAGGTGCTTTTAAATGGCAGTAGAGAACTATGAGGCAATGATCGTTTACTCCGTAAAGGAGAGCGAGGATGCAGCTAAGGCTTTGGTTGAAAAGTTCAAGGGTCTTATGGAGAAGCATGGTACTGTTGAAAGCGTAGACGAGTGGGGTAAGCGCAAGCTTGCTTATGCTATCAACTACGAGACAGAAGGCTACTATGCTCTTTACAATTTCTCGGCTGAGCCGGAATTCCCGGCAGAGCTTGACCGCGTCCTTAACATCACGGACGGCGTGCTTCGTTCACTTATAATCAAAAAATAAGGGGGACGCAACATGATTAACAATGTAGTTTTAATGGGTAGACTTGTTGCAACTCCCGAGTTGCGCAATACCCAGACAGGTCTTGCCGTAACATCCTTTAGATTGGCGGTCGATCGCTCCTATGTTCGTCAGGGTGAACAGCGTCAGGCTGATTTCATTGACTGTGTGGCATGGAGAAGCACGGCTGAATTTATCACAAGATATTTTCAGAAAGGCTCTATGATTGCTATAACGGGTTCAATTCAGACTCGCAACTATGAGGATAAAAACGGAAATAAGCGCACAGCGGTTGAGGTTATTGTTGACCAGGCAAGCTTCTGCGGCTCAAAGGCAGAAACAGGCACCGGCAACAACTCCTATAACCAGGGCTATTCTGCCCCTGCGCAGCCTGCCGCTCCTTCATTCTCAACCGGTTCCGACGGTGACTTTGAGGAGATTTCAGGAGATGACGATCTGCCGTTCTGAGCAGATGTCACCCGAATTTTATAAGGAGGTATTTTGTAATGGCTTATGATAAGAACAACGGCCGTCCCAACAGAAAAGGCCGCAAGAAGGTTTGTTCCTTCTGTGTTGATAAAGTTGAGAGCATTGATTACAAGGATGTAAACAAGCTCAATAAGTACACTTCCGACAGAGCGAAGATTCTTCCCCGTCGTGTAACAGGTACTTGTGCAAAGCATCAGAGAGAGCTTACAACAGCTATCAAGCGTGCTCGCCACGTAGCTCTTATGCCTTACACTTCTGACTGATTTAACAGTTATCGGACTGTCGCTTTTGCGGCAGTCTTTTTTAATTGCCAAACGAATCGTAAATCGAGTAGGAGGCTACCCATTAGTTGAGTAGCCGACCTCTCACACCACCGTGCGTGCCGTTCGGCACACGGCGGTTCAACCCAACTTCCCCACAAAATTAACCTATACAATCCGGAGTGGGGATTTCGAGGAGGGAGTAGAGTTCGCGTTGATTTTTTGTAAGGGGGTCAATGAGGCGTGAGGATGTAGGGCGAGGAGCGAAGCATTTGATTTTATCAAGTTCGTTGAGAATTTTTTTCATTGTATAAGTGTTTTTGCGCATATAATCCGTCAAATTGTTGAGCATATACGCACGCACTATCTGTGATATAAACACAACAAAAAGCTTTCCTCTTGAAGTAGCGTCAGATTGAGTGCGCAAACGCTTCATATCGGTTTCGTTTTTTAGGTTGTCAAAGCATTTTTCAACAACATCTCGGTGGCGGTAGATATCCAATATCTCCGCCGTTGTTTTTTTGAAATCCGTTTCCGCAATAAGGAAAAAACCGCATTGCGCAATACGGGCGTCAATTGCCTTATCGTTGCGTTTGAACGCAAGCCTGCCGTCTTTTGTACGGTTGATAAAGAAATATTTGTCGTAACTTACCGTTTGTAGCTGCTATCCTTGCGAGATATGTCAATGCCCTGAAATCAGATTTAAACGCCGAACAACGAAAGATTTTTGAAGCAACAATTGATTTGATAAAAGACCAAACCGAGGAATGCGCACTCCGTTTCCCGGTAATAAAATGGGGTAAATAATATGGATACGCTTAACCTTTTTTACATTGCTTTTATGGCAAGCACGATAATTCTCACGGTTTGTTTTTTTGCGCTTAACGAAAACTGCAAAAAGTCTGAACGACTCAACGAAGAGCTCGGAAAGCTTAACGATACAATCCTCGACGAACACAGAAAAGTGCTTGAAGCTTACCGTGAGCTTACGGAGGAAAACAAGCAGCTCAAAGCTCGTTTGCTGTACGAAAGGACGAAGGACGATGCAAATGTACTTTAAATTTCCCCCGGACAAGTACGGGCGAACGGTCAATTTGCGAGATCGTACCATGAAAACCGAGCGTGACGAATATTGCAGGAGCATCGGCGAATCGCCCAACTTTCCGCTTTCGGACGCTCAGCACGACGAATTTGAAATTGCGATGTCAAAAAAATACCGAAAGGAATTTACCCAATATCTCAAGAGTATCGGCGGCTTGGAGATCGGCGTCAAAACGGTCGAAGCTCAAAACCGAAAATCCACTTTACTCAACCATTACATAGAACGGAGACGGCGGAATGAAAGAAAAGCAGCTATTCCCGTGCGACACGGCACGCCTCGCTCGAATGGTGTTGCGTGAGGACGACAACGGAAAACAAGCATATATCATACAGTCACGCTACAACAAGAAAACAAAAAAGTACGAAAGCGAGTTTGCTGTCTCTACAAGCTCACCGACGGCCGTGCTCGAAGCTTGGAATGCTTACATCGGAGCACTCGATACGGCAGTAAACAAGATCTTGAGGGAGCGCACGGAGTTAAAAGCTTATTTCGCCGAGCTTACCAAAGCAACAACAGCAGCCAAAGTCCCGACGCTTCCGGCGATTAAGCAAATGCTTGAAGGTCTGCCTGGAAAAATAACAGCATTTTTGAGGTGAAGTATGGTCTATGTACAAACAACAAAAGGCGTTTCGTGCACTATCGAAGGCGATAGCATCGAACTCGCCGAAAGCATTGAAAGCTACATTGTCCGGCAGGAAGGCGAAATAATCGGAGTTTTTGATGTAGGGTCTATACAATTTATATACAAAACACAGCGGAGAACAGGTGAAAAAGCAAAATGACATATGATGATTTTTTAAATAGCAAAGTCTGCATTGCGGTGGACAGTGGCTTTGATGTCACTGATGACGAGATAAGCGCAAACCTTAAGCCGCACCAGAGAGAAGCCGTTAAGTGGGCTTGCAAGGGCGGCAGGCGTGCATTGTTCGAGTCTTTCGGACTTGGAAAGACGGTGCAAGAGCTCGAATTTTGCCGACTGGTGTTAAAACACGAGAGCGGCCGTGCGCTGCTTGTTCTCCCACTCGGTGTTAGACAGGAGTTTACACACGATGCAGTGAATTTACTCGGCATCGATCCTCCGAAGTATGTCCGAACAATGGACGAGATTGAAAACTGCGCCGATGAAATATGTATGACAAATTATGAGCGTGTCCGTGACGGTGACATCGATCCGAAATACTTTTCATGCGTCTGCCTTGACGAAGCATCGGTTTTACGCTCGTTTGGCTCGAAAACATATCAGATGTTTTTGCCGAAATTTAAAGGCATTAAGTATAAACTCGTTGCAACAGCGACACCCGACCCAAACAAATACAAAGAGATAATACATTATGCAGGTTATCTTGAGGTTATGGACACCGGACAAGCTTTAACGAGGTTTTTTAAGCGTGACAGCACCAAAGCAAACCATCTTACATTGTATCCGCACAAAGAGCAGGAGTTTTGGCTATGGGTGTCATCGTGGGCACTGTTTCTCAATTCGCCGGCTGATCTCGGATTTGACTCTACGGGATATGATTTACCGCAGATGGATATATGGCAGCGTTGATTGATACGATAAGCACGGAAAGCGAAGAAACAACGGAAATCACTGTTACCGATACGATCGCTGCCACGGACGACAATCCGTACTATGACGGTTACAGATTCGGATCAAGCATGTCTACCGATTCAATGAACAATGACGCTACCGGCTACCATCTTACCCCGTTGATTGATTTGACGAAAGCGGAGTATCAGGGTAAGACACTCCAAATTCACTTGGAGGGTTGTCAGTATGCGTCAACGGGAGCTTATGCGCAATGGATTCAATCGAGAACCTACGGCCTTGACAAGACGCCGTTGGAGGACAGACCTTATACATGCGATACCAACTTGAACGGTGTCGGATTGGCTGATACCAAGAACGGTACAATTATAGTTACTTACAATAGCACGACTTCGGCAATAGTTACTGTCACAGTGCCACCGACATACGGTGCTTCAAAAGTTAAGATCGGGTATCTCCGCTTCTGCGGCAAGGGCGCTGTTGCTGATTCAAACATCACAATCACATATACGGAAGCAGTTCAAAGTCTCTCCAAAGCCGAACTTACAACCAAAGTAGAGGCTCTTAACAATGAGGGGAGCGACACGACGGCATTCAATCTGCTCTCTCCCGCTGTTGTTGAATTCTACAACAAGGCGGCTTATTCCGACAGCGATTACAGCACAACTAACATCGTTCGTGCATCATTGCCTTATCGTGCCGATATTCCGCAGCCGGTCACGCTGAAATGGCAGCACAACGAAAATGCGGTGCGAACAATTATTTCCGTTAACACGGCTTCAACCGTGCTGTCAACAAGCATGACACAGTATGACGCAACGGGTTTTGACAACTTCCCGATTTACAACTTGCTGCCGAATAAGACCTACTATTACAGCGTCACTCATATGCTTGCAGATGGTTCACTTGTAACCGCCAAAAGCGGCAGCTTTACAACAAGCAGTATTCCGTGGAGACTTATCAAGGTAGACGGCATTCAGAATGTGCGTGATCTCGGTGGCTGGACGGGCTTAAACGGTCAAATAGTCAAGTACGGCAAACTGTTTCGAGGTTCGGCTCTTGATGACAGTACATTCCGTGATCTGATCATCACAGGTAACGGTAAGCGAGAAATGGTCAGTATGCTTGGCATTAGAGCAGATCTTGACTTGAGATGGAATTATACCGAAAGTGCAATCAGCAAGGACATGACCTATCTCTGTGCAGCGTATGGCTCATATGCGCAATCGATTACTACCGCAAACTATAGGACAACATTTAAAACTATTCTTGAGTGGATAGTTACACAATTGTCGGCAAGCTCACCAAAGCCTATATACTTCCATTGTCAAGGTGGCTGCGACAGAACAGGCACACTTGCATTTTTAATGCTCGGCTTACTTGGCGTAAGCGAAAGCGACCTTGCAAGAGAATACGAGTTATCAAGCTTTAGCCCGATCGGAATGTATGACCGCACAAGAAACAGCACAGTCTACGGTTATTCAGCGATGGTAACTGCTTTGAAAACATATTCGGGCAGTACGATTACCGAAAAGTTCGTTGATTTCGCAACGACAGGTTGCGGCGTTTCAACAGACACGATCAACAGCTTTAGAACCTTGATGCTCGAATAAGATCAAACATCAAAAAAGGCACAAAAAAGCCGACAGAAGCCGAAGAAATCTCGGAGTGCGCTATGTTGCCTCTATAATAAATTCGGGAGGTTATAGGGCAATAAATCGGGTAAAAGGCGATAAGCCGCCAAAAGAACGACGGCTTACAAGAAAATCAACAGGAGGTCAAAACAAATGACACCGACAGGAAATACAGCAATTGACACTTTTTTATATGTCGCAGGATCGGCGATCGCATTCAATGTGATTTTGCCGATTTTTGCAATGGTTATAGAGCTTCTCAGGGCTCTAATGTGAGGGCGGTATGGAAGGAATTATCGCAGCAATCATCACGGGCGTTTTGTCGCTCATCGGCGTTGTCATAAGCAATCTTGCGGCAAATGCCAAAATGACAAAGGAGCTTGAAAAAGCACAGGCGGTCACGGACACGAAAATCGAAGAGCTTACCCGTGAGGTTCGGGAGCATAACAATTTCGCAAGGCGTGTGCCGGTGCTTGAAGAAAAGGCAAAGGTCGCCGATCATCGAATCAGCGACCTCGAAAACAAACATAAATGATATAAGACAGGAGGAATTTTCATGAAGAAAATCAATCTCAAGGGCGTAACGGCACAGACATGGGCGAGAACTCTTGTACTCGTCCTTGCGCTCATCAGTCAGCTCACCGTTATTCTCGGCAAGAGAAGCGAAGCGATCGACATTGACCGCTGGCAGGAATATGTTACATACGCTTTCACCGTCGGAGCATCAATCGTTGCGTGGTGGAAAAACAACAGCTTCACGAAGAATGCGCAGGTTGCCGACGATGTGAAGGACAGTCCGGAGCTGACAAACGGAAGGGGTGAATGATCATGAGTAACAGCACACTCGCAACATACAAAAGGCTTACAGGAAATTATGACACCCGAAATCACAGCATAGACACGATCACAATTCATTGTTATGTTGGACAGGTCACGGCGAAGCAGGGCTGCGACTATTTTTACAACACAGACAGGGAGGTTTCGTCAAACTATGTTGTTGGTCGAGACGGCTCGATCGGTCTTTCCGTTGAGGAGAAGAACAGAGCATGGACATCTTCATCTCCCTCAAACGACCACAGAGCGATCACGATTGAAGTTGCATCGGACACGAAATCGCCTTATGCCGTCACGGCAGCCGCATATACGGCACTCATCAATCTTTGCACGGATATCTGCAAGAGAAACGGCATTAAAAAGCTGGTATGGTCAAGCAGCGAAAGCGACCGAGTAAACCATCGCAACGGCTGCAACATGACCTTGCACAGGGATTTTGCGAACACGGCTTGTCCGGGTCAGTATCTCATAAACCATATGCAGGATATCGCAAATCAGGTAAACAATAAGCTCGGCTCGGCAACGACCGCAGCAACGACC
>CAVJDU010000051.1:0-10305 GCA_963648385.1 uncultured Coriobacteriaceae bacterium
CACAAACTCGTTCGTGTCATTTTCACTCTTTTAAAGCACAATGTTTTGTTCGATCATTCCCGTCTTGTTAACTCTTAATTTTCTCTTGACTTTTCATAGCTGGTCTCCTTAATTGATATTTTGAGTGCTTGAATTTATAACCGTTGCTTCAATTGATTCTAACGAATCAACATAATGCCCATCAACTGCTTTATGTCCATCAAGAGCTGCCCATATTATTACAATTGCAATAATTAAAACTGCGACAACAACACCGACAATGATAACTCTGTGATGTTTATAATTCTTTTTGATTTTTTGCGGTTCTGTATCGGAAATTGACTGATTCGCTATTTCCTCAGGAGTTCCGAATTGGGCATACACCTTATTGATATCATCAATATTATTTTCTTCGACGAAGTTAACAATGCTTTCTCGCAAATCGTTTATGATTGTATTTTTTTGAGATGAGGAACAAATTAAATTCTTCTTTATTTCTGCAATGTACTCATCAATTTCTTTGTTAATCATGCTCATAATTCTGAACCTCCCTGTCGAGTATCATGGCAATGCCTTTGGTTATTTCGTCGTACTCATTTAAAATTCGGTTTAAGTATTCCTGACCGGAGGGCTCAAGGTGATAATATTTACGAGTTCTCTTAATGCCGACTGTTTTTGAATAAGTTGACAAGTAACCTAATTCTACCAATTTATAGAGGATAAGATATAGGGTACCTTCAAGCATGGTGAAACGGCCGTTGCTTTTTTCTTTAAACAGTTGTGTAATCTGATAACCGTAAAGATCTTCTTTGGTTAACAGATAGAGTACAAGTATTTCGGTACATCCTCTTTTGAAGTTTTCTTGATTTTTACTCAATCATACCAACTCCGTTTTTTTATATATAATAAACCAAAATGACATTATTGTAAATACTTTTATTATAAATATATGTTGACAAAACATATCATATAAGGTATATTTAAATTAGAGGATTGGGAGATGATAGTGGTGTTTTTTAAAGTGATTTGAATGATACGATATCTTTTAATTACTTTAAAGGAAAATTTAAGATGATATAGACATTTTAATTTTAAGCTATAATATGTTTTAAGATTATTGAGGATGTATTTAAGGGGAGGTTAATATGAAAAATTACAGTATTTCTATGAAAGTGATTGCGATTATTCTGACGGTTATAATGATTGTTGGAGTTCTTCCGATGACGGTTTTTGCGGAGGAGTATAACGAAACTCAGCTTATGAAAACGGTTGAGATTGAGTCCGATAAAAAAGAAAAGTCACCGATTGTCGGTGAAGTGATTGACAAACGAGACGAAAACACAAAGGTCTTTGAGAGAAGAGACGGTTCCTACACGGCGGTCATTACTTCTGAGCCTATTCATTATGAGGACAATGGCGAGTGGAAAGAAATCGACAATACTCTTGTCAGGACAAATAATAAGATTACGAACAAGGAAAGCAGCTTTTCGGTTGATTTTCCAACTTCGATTGATTCAAACAGTACTGTTTCCATTGCCGACAGAGGCAGCACATTGTCTTTTTCAATGAACAATATCGGCGCATCTGCTGCCGTTATAGATAATTCAGCGGTCGATGGAACACCCGAGCTTTTGCAGTCAGTGAATACAGGCTCGGCTGTTGAGTATAAGAATATAGCGGACAATACAAATCTGAAATATGAATTGAATTCGGACGCTCTTAAAGAAAGTATTATTTTAAATTCTAAGCCGACTGCGGCAAAGGAATATTTGTATACCGTATCCTCATCGGGGTCAATGACGCTTAATTCTGACGGAAGCGTAAATGTTTATGATAATTCCGAGGTTAAGTTTATTATCAGTGCGCCGTATATGTTCGATGCCGAAAATAACACCTCGTATGATGTTAGCGTATCTCTTACGGAAAACAGCGACAGCACATATACATTGAAATATGGGCCGAACAGCGAATGGCTCTTATCAAAGGATCGCGTTTATCCTGTAACAATTGACCCAACTGTTAGGGTTTATCAGCAGAGGAAGATGGTTTCTGCTCAGGTCGGTACATGCAGTGCATCCGAAGATGCCAGAACGAGATATTATTATCTTCAAAAGGATTCGGAAAACAGCACCGAGCTGTATATGAGATTGACGGATGATTTTCTCTCTAATTTAGGCACAAACTATATTATTACAGGCGCCGAGGTTTCGCTGAACTGTATCGCTTTAGGTGATGATGACACTATCTCGGTTCACGAAATCAACAAGCCGTGGGACGCAACAACAACCGAGGTGATTTCAAAAGTTCCGGCAGTTCTTGATTTCAATGTTATTCGTGGTGGCGCGTCGACACAAAGGTACGTTTGGGATATAACGGACTTGGCTAACAAGTGGTCATTGGGCTTAAAGACAAATTATGGAATTGTTTTCACTCCGTATAAAGATTCATCGTGCAATACTCAGATTTTTAATGAGACTTCACTGAATTATACGGTGCACAGACCTTGGTTCGAAATTGATTATGTTGAGCCAAACCGTTTTACGGACGATGATGTGGAAAGCTTTGATATGGGTCGTGCGGGAACATTGTATCTTAATAAGTACAGCGGTACATATTATGTTGAGCGCAGCGATTTGAGCCTTAACGGTAATGTTATGCCCGTTGAAGCAGGGACGATATATAATCCGTGGGGCTTTGCGGTTGATACGGGTCTGTACACGGGTGCATATTGGATAAACAGCCACTTTATGAAGATGTTCCCGTGCGGCACTGTTACCTATGATAATGCGCAGAGAAACGCTTTCAAGCTGGCAGATGTCGGCGGAGAAAGAACATATTTCTATGAAGTTGTTTCGTCCGACAGTGAGTACGGTGTTATTCCCGAAAACTTCACTTCGTCCTTTGCCGAGGACTATGTATATTATAAATCGGTAATCGGCGACAGCGATAAGTGCCTTTGGGTCAAGAAAGACGATACCGAGCATATAAATTATGCGGAAATGAAAATAGAAACATCGGATTATATCTATTCGCTTGACAGCGCTCAGAGAGTGTGTGCAATTTCGAGCAAAAAAGGCGAGGGTACAGCAAATATATCGTTCAAGGGGTCGAGCTCATCAACTATTTCAGTGATAACTGACGGAACAGGCAGAAAATATGATTGGCAGACAGGCTATGATGCAAACGGAAAGCCGCTTGCCGATAAGCTTGTAGTTAAGTCGAGCGATGGTGCATTGATATCCGTTAATACCAAGAATGGAGCGGTCAATGTAGGTGTTGACTATGATTATACACTTACCGATTCGGGAGTAAGACAGCTTACCAAGATTACTTATCCCGACGGTGAGGAAGTTAATTACGAGTATAATACCGATAATTTGTTGACAAAGATGACCAATGTTGATGGCTCATATGTACATATCAATTACCGAAATGGCAGGGTCGTTGGAGTTGGAAACTATACAAGTGACGGAAAAAGAATTCATGGAATTAGTATAAAATATGATTCAGTTCACCAGCGTAGATTTACATACAACGGACTTGAGTATGATTCATCATTTGTAGTTCTTCAGCAGTATGACCGTGAAATGAAGAAAAAATCCAGTGTTGACAACAGAGGAAATTTCTCCTATACTGAATATGACAGCAATGGTGACATTGTTTCATATTCCACGAATGAGAAGAATGCGGTAAATCTCATCACTAACGGCGACTTTTCATCGGCAGACGGCTGGGAAATTGTACCGGCAGGTAAGAGTATAATTACCGATCAGTTATATAGTTATGCAGACTCTTCCTTTGAAAATCTCGGTGAGGGTTTGTGCTATGTCCGCTCACAGATAAATACAAATTACAGAGTTTATCGTACTCTTCCGACGCTTGAAGCCAATGCTGACGGCGAGGTATACACCTTGTCGGGATGGGCGAGAAACGATTCTTATACATCTACGGGTAGCTATATCCATAACTATACGCACATGAACAGAACCTTTGCGGTAGCGATTCTCGACAGCAACGGTGAAATTATCGCCAAGAGCGATTTTAGTCCTTATGTCAGATCTGCCTGGCAGTTTACAGCTATTTCTTTCAAGCTCAAAGAACCCGTTGAAAATGCCAAAGTTGCTATAATTCTTGACAATCAAGTCCATTTCGCAATGTTTGACGATTTGCGATTGGTTAAATCGACCTCGAGCTACTGCGTTGAGGAGGAAGATGAAACTTTCGAGACAATGTCGGTCAATGAGGATCAGACCGTCACGGTCAGCGGAACAACCTACCGCCTTGAGCAGTGTGGATGTTCCTGCGCTCAGTGCACACAGACGCATACCGTAACCGTTGATTCCGAGGAAACAGAAGTTTACTACAACTGTGCTTGCTTCAAGGATAATGTTGATTGCAATTGCTTCGGTTGCCGACAGGAGAGAAGCAAGAACACAACCAAAAACAGTAACGGCGATTTGCTGACCGATACTGTTATAAACGGCAGTAAGGTAATGACGAATGTGTCGAATACCTATACCGAAAACAGGAATTACCTTGCTTCATCATCGGACGGCGCAGGTAACACGGTTTATTACAATTACAATGCGAATACAGGTATGCTCGATTCTTATTCGCTCACGGGTGTCGACAGTAATCTTATGCAGTACACCTATAATGCAGTCGGCGCACTTGAAAGGGTTACCCAGGCGGTCAGCGGACTTTCTTCGGGTAATACAATGTCCGCCGAATACACCTATTCGGGCGACAGAATAACCTCAATGTCACACAGCGGCTCGGTATATACCTTCGAGTACAATACCTTTGGCAACGTAACCAATATCAAGGTTGCGGGCAGTGCCGATTCCGAGAATAAGCAGTCAATCGTTTCTTATGGCTACGATTCAAAGCAGAGGAATAACAAAATAACGTACGGCAACGGAACTGTTATTTCCTATTCCTACAATGACGACGGAAATATCTCGGAGATTTCGTACAGCACGGGTCAGAAATATACCTATACATATAACGAGGACAAAGCCCTCACTGCGTCATACGACTATTCAAGTATGCTTGCTTCAATTTATGAGGATGGCAGAGTTTCGGCAATGAGGCTGTTCACCGTTGAGGATTCTCAGCTTGTGCTCGGCGAGACGGTATATTTCTACTCGGTGAACGATGACGGAGAGGAAACTGTCACAACCTTTGGCAGAGCGTATACAAAACATAATTCGACGGAAGAGTATATTTCAAGCACGGATTCGGTAAAGACAAAGAGTTCTCTCTCATGGAACGGATGGGAAGTTTTAAACACAGAGAGCGAAAGCGATTTCTTCGGCAGGACAACGGGTAAGCATTATACAGTCAATCTCGGCGAAGACGATCATCCGAATTTCGGCACGGAGTATACCTATGCCGACACCGAAACAACGGCGACGAACAAGATTAGCCGAGTTAAAAACATGCTCAACGGCGCAGTGAAATCCGATTATGGCTATACATACGACAACAGGGGAAATATTCTCACCGTCAGCAAGTCGGGCGTGCTGTTCCAGCAGTATGTCTATGATGAGGCAAGTCAGGTCAAGGCGGAATATAACTATGCCGAAAAAACGGCGATGACCTATGTCTACGATGCTAACGGAAATATAGTTTCCAAAACACCGTACACAAACGTCACAAGCTCCGACCTTTCAACCGCAACTCAGGGTACGGCTATCGTATACGGTTACGGCGACGGTAACTGGTCTGATAAGCTGACATCATATGACGGACAAACGATAACCTATGACGCAAGCGGAAACCCGACATCATACAGGGGCGAAACGGTAACGTGGAACGGCAGACTTATGGCGTCGTTCACCAAAGACGACCGCCGCTATGAATATTCGTATAACTCGGACGGAATGAGAACCGTCAAAAAGGTATATGAAAACAACGAACTTGTCTACACATTTACCTACATTTGGGACGGTGACATACTCCTTGCTGGCAGAATGGAAGTTATGGATGCCGACGAACCCATTACAATAAGATATCTCTATGACGACAGCGGCGAGCTTTACGGAATGGATTATAACGGAAACGGATATTTCGGTTTCATTAAGAATCTGCAAGGCGATATTGTTTCAATTGTTTCGCTTGACTCCGAAAGCAATGTTGAGCTGAATATTGAATACGATGCATGGGGCAAACCGATTTTTGAAGAATCATCGCTTGGAGCGGCATTTGTAAAAGCTATGATTATGGCGGCAGTTAATGTCGGCTACCGTGGCTATTTCTACGACTTTGAAACAGGTCTCTATTACCTCCGCTCCCGTTACTATGACCCCGAAATCGGTCGTTTCATCAATGCGGATGATACGGATTATTTGGGATATGACAAATCTCCTATAAGCCTGAATCTGTTTGCTTATTGCGAGAATAATCCGGTGAATAATGGTGATCCAAGGGGCAATTTTGCAATTGCAAGTATAGCGGCAAGTTATTTGATCGCTATTGTTGCCGCTTTTTTCACATTTGCTATATGTAATACCATTGTAAATAATTATAATTCGCGATTTGGCTTTCAAAATTCTTGGAATGGCTTTGTCAATGCTTTGAACAGTTATGCATATTCGTTGCAGTATAAAGTAAGCCTTGCAAGCAATGTTGTTTGGAATTGGACAAAGTATAGATTGTCTACTGCGTCAAAGGCTGTTCAATTAGCAGTTACCGCAGCTAAAGCGGATGCGGCTATAAGAGCAAAAGTTAGGAAAAATTCAAAAGATAGATATTGGACAGCTACACTTAGACCGGGTTATGTCGATATTGGAAAGCCTATTAGCTATGCTGTAGCGTTGAACGAAATAAGAAACGGAAGAAATGTATTTACCGTTACAAAATCAGAGGCGTATAAACTTGCTAAAAATGCGACTGGGAAAAACCCTGTTGGACCAGAAATTGATGCTGGAAAGCAAAGTGTAGTTGGCTATTATTATCATTATCATAGAAACGGGCGTAAGGTAGGTCATGTTTGGTATTTATTTTAGTTTAATAAGGAGATTTTGAGTATGAAAGTAGTTGTACGAATGACGTATGATGCTGATATTATTGAGGTTCCAAATCATATTGGAAATAATATTGAAAAGTACCAAGCGGAGTTTGATAAGTGGCTATATAACAAAGAAAACGATCATCCTTTTTGGACATATAAAAATGGAAAGAAATATGGTGTATGTTATAGAAGCAATGCTTTTGTTTATTGGTTAAACAATATTATATTAGTTGGCTCAAAATATAAGGCGTCTATTGTTGACTCTTTTTTACAAAAATATGACACTAAGCTTCCAATTATATTTTTTTAATTGAAGTTTCAAATTTGTATTTCATAGATGTAGTGCTATAGTTTTACAGGGCTATTGCATAGTACGTCTCCTTCCCAAACGTAACCCGCAACCGTGTGCGGCACCCCCACCATAGGCACCCCTGTAGGGGTGCTGTCACGGCTCGTCCGTGACTGAGGGGTTTGTGAAAAAATCCGCAGAAACTATCCAAGCCTCCCCTTGTTGCAAGGGGAGGGGAACCGCTTGCGGTGGTGGGGATAAAGACAGGTCTGCCAAAAAATTATTGAGAACTGTCAAAAGAGTGTACGAGGACGATGAACTTGTCTATACATACACCTACATTTGGGACGGTGATGTTCTTCTCGCAGGCAGAATGGAAGTGCCGGATAATGACGATCCCATTACAATAAGATATCTCTATGACGACAGCGGCGAGCTTTACGGAATGGATTATAACGGAAACGGATATTTCGGTTTCATTAAGAATCTGCAAGGCGATATTGTTTCAATTGTTTCGCTTGACTCCGAAAGCAATGTTGAGCTGAATATTGAATACGATGCATGGGGCAAACCGATTTTTGAAGAATCATCGCTTGGAGCGGCATTTGTAAAAGCTATGATTATGGCGGCAGTTAATGTCGGCTACCGTGGCTATTTCTACGACTTTGAAACAGGTCTCTATTACCTCCGCTCCCGTTACTATGACCCCGAAATCGGTCGCTTTATCAATGCGGATGATACGGATTATTTGGGATATACTTGTACATCGCTTGGTATGAACCTCTTTTCATACTGTGAAAATAATCCGGTGAATACTTTAGATTATCATGGCTTCCAACCAAGAGCGACAGCATGGATAACCAAATTAGCCAAAAGAACCCCTGCATATAAATGGTTTAGAAAAATAACGCAGGACAATACACATTCCAAATTTTTCAATACTTTTGATTTTTATATGGATAAGGAAGGAATATACCATACTAATTTTGATTGTTGGCAATCATATTTTGGATATGTTGATTTGTATGATTGGGTTTTTGATGCTGCTACTGATATGGAAAAAAGAAAGTATAGTTTTAGATATTTGAATCAGAATTACATAATTTGGGCATGGAGAGGCGATTATCTGAATTTGGGTGCTGGAGCTGAGGTTGGAATATATAGAAGTGTGATAAAATTTGGAAGACTTATATGGAAGGTCGATAAGAGTTTGGCAATGAAAATGACTCTGTTGGTTTATTATAAAAAAGGGTTTATTTCAAATGAACAACTTACTGATAATGATGTGATTATTGGGTATGCACCGACTGAAAAACAATGGTGGATTACTGGATTTAATCCTCAATATCAAAATGTTAAAGCCAATGATTTATATGTTATGAGCTGTTTGACTTTTGATAATGAAGATATGTATAATGCTTTTGCAAAAGCAATTAGGAGCAAAAGAGAATATGCAAAAGATTGGACATTATGGGATCAGTACAAAATGGCTTTACTGTACTTTTAAAATTAGGGTGGTGTGCATGAAAAGAGTTTTTATAATTCTGTGTGTTATTATCATGCTGTTTTCGGGGTGCGGTAATAAAAGTCAATCAAGGCTTGATAGTAATATTGAAACATCAGAAACTGACATGAATTCAAGTACCACGATTGTCACAAAGAAAAGTACCGATGATATTACAAATCGGAAATCCACATCACAGAAAGATATTGTTAAAGAAAAAGAAGGGATAACTGTAAAAAAACACAATATTTCAAAATTTCTTAATGGATATCCGTATTGGTATGCAAACAAAAATGCAGAAAAAGTATTGAATATCATTAATCGAAAAGATAGAAAAGCACTCAAGGAAATGATATCCAAATCGTCTAAAGCAGAAAGCGATATAGAGAAACAAATGAATACTCTATTTGAGTATGTGGATGGAAGCTTTATTGACTACGAAGAAGATTTACCCGGTGAAGATGAATATGTGTCTTACGGTAATAAATTAAAGCAATCTTATAGTATTACTGTCTTGGCTAAGACGGATAAATCAGAGTATTATGTTGATATCAATTTCATTTTAAAGGATGAGGATAAAAAGGATAATGTTGGAATTGAATACATTATTGTAACAAAGAAAGAGATTATGGATTATTATTTTGATAATTACGATTCTCAAAGTCAACCTAAATATCCTGATAAAGGTGGAATTTGGTGTATGGCTAAAGACGGAGCAATATTGTAAATAGTTTTGATACAGCTAATCTCTTTTGAACAATCTCGACCGACCGCAGTAATCCCAGCCCCCTTTGAATGTTTCAAGGGGAGGGGGATCGCGTGCGGTGGAGGGGATAAAGATAAATTAATACACTTATGCCGACACCGAAACAACGGCAGCGAACAAGATCAGTCGAGTTAAAAATACGCTCAACGGCGAAGTGAAATCCGATTACGGCTATACATACGACAACAGGGGAAATATCCTCACTGTCAGCAAGTCGGGCGTACTGTTCCAGCAATATGTTTATGACGAGGCAAGCCAGGTCAAGGCGGAATATAACTACGCCGAAAAAACGGCAATGACCTATGTTTACGATGAAAATGGAAACATAGTTTTCAAAACACCGTACACAAATGTCACAAGCTCCGACCTTTCGACCGCAACTCAGGGTACAGCTATCGTATACGGTTACGGCGACGGTAACTGGTCTGATAAGCTGACATCATATGACGGACAAACGATAACCTATGACGCAAGCGGAAACCCGACATCATACAGGGGCGAAACGGTAACGTGGAACGGCAGACTTATGGCGTCGTTCACCAAAGACGACCGCCGCTATGAATATTCGTATAACTCGGACGGAATGAGAACCGTCAAAAAGGTATATGAAAACAACGAACTTGTCTACACATTTACCTACATTTGGGACGGTGACATACTCCTTGCTGGCAGAATGGAAGTTATGGATGCCGACGAACCCATTACAATAAGATATCTCTATGACGACAGCGGCGAGCTTTACGGAATGGATT
>CAVJDU010000052.1:0-9482 GCA_963648385.1 uncultured Coriobacteriaceae bacterium
ATGCGGATCATCCGTTGGAACTCGGGGCGATTTTTGGCTTTCATGCCGCTGATGCCTTCATCGGCGAAAATCTCAACCATGTTCCACTCGTTCTTTTTCTTCTTTGCAAGCCTGGTATAATAATCAATTTGAGTTGTATATGAGTTTAGCTGATCCGCAGAAGAGGAGGAAACTCGACAGTATGCTGCCACCCGCACTAACTTGATTCCTTGCCTTGATATCGGGGATATCAGCATCGGCTTTGCCATCGTTTTCTCTCCTTTCCTTGGTGGGGAGGTTGCGCATACATTTTATGCGCAACCTCTTTTCAACACAACATTATATCCATAGAACCGCACAAGTCCAGCGAAATCTTGATATTTTTCAAACTTTCCAGTCTGCGAGTATAATGAAAGAGCGCCACCTTTGCGGATAGCGCTCTCTGCCGATATTATTCGTGTTATGCGAGACTTTCCAGGAAGTCAATCGCCTCGTATACAGTTGAAAAAGTCAGACAGTTTGTGCATAGCCATCTGTTTCTCTCATCTGTGTCATCAAGCCCCGGCAAACCGTCTTGCAGAAGGAATGATATGGTTTGTTTGGCGTTGATAACGGCGGTAGGATAATGCTCGGCGATTTTTGCAGTCGAAACAAAGTCACCCTTTTGATATGTCGGCTCTTTGCGCACAAGTCTTGTCAGCATTTCCTTTTTCTCCGCTTCGGTCTGAACGGAAGGTGCAAACATCTCATAGTGTAGCATCAGCCAATACTCGATACATCCGGATGTCATCAAAAGACGAACTTTTATGTTTGGCTTTTTGCGAAGTCTGCGAAGCCGCTTTATGATCTCGAGCCTGCTGTCCCACTTTGGTATATCCTTTGTTTCAACATCAAAGAAAAACCAAATTTCATCGGTTTCCTCTGTGTAATCGCTGTATCTTTTATCCTTTTTGAATTTGCTGTCCGCTTCTTCAAATAGATTCGTTGAGCAATTGAATTTGAAAGCCGCGACATCCGAGAATTTCTTTTTCAAAAAATCCATGTATGCCTTTTCGCTTTCGCCTTCACAAAAGACAACAATGTAGGGCTTCTGTTTTCTTAATTGACGAGGCATTATTCCACCTCCTCAATTTCGATATCCGGAGTTGCACCGTACTTCCCGACAAGATATCCTTTTCGGATGTTATCCGTTGTCCTTGTTGCAAAATCACTGATGCTGTACAATTCGGATGCACCATCGTTATTCCGCTTATCTGCGAAATACAGTTGATCCTTACGCAGCAGTTCCATATTCATCAGTTCTGTGTTGTGCGTAGTAAAGATAATCTGCGCACCGTTTGGATTGCTGTTTTTGCTTTGGAATTTTGAGATGATATAATTCACAAGGACAGGGTGCAGTTCGCGTTCTATTTCATCAGCGAGTAATACACCGCCGTTTTGCAGTGCGGATTCTATGGCGGGTGCTAATGACATCAGTTTTCTTGTTCCGTCCGATTCATCAGAAAGGTCCAGGGAATACAGAACTCGTTCTCCGTTTTTGTTTTCGCCCGGATGCTTTGCCTTTGCCGTAACTTCGCCCATTCTGAGTTTTACTTCCGAATTGTTTGATGTTTCGGACAGGGCATGCATGAATTGCGTAAGAGCCGCTCTGATTCCTTCGGGAACATTCGCAGGGAATGATTCGTCATCCTTGATTTCTTTACTGTCAAACTCGAATTGCATGTCTTCTATGCCAAGGTCGGCGGTCTTTGCATATTCGGTTATGGCTTTTAACATATTCTTGTCTTCCGAATATTCAAGAAGCTGTCTTGGGATATCTGTATAATCCCGCGAGAAGAATATGCAGTCTCTGAACCATCGCATTGCACCGATACAGGCAGCGTCGTTCATCGTGCAGGCTACCGAGAAAAACAACTGATTTGCAGCTACCATTTCACCGATCATGCTTCGCTTGGCTTTATCCTCGGTAAAGTTGAATTTTTGACCGTCCCTTAAGAAAACGACCGCCTTCTGTCCTTTTGGTGCATGATACAGATATTCATTGACAATTGATTCTCTTGTTGCAGAAAATCCGTACCAGTATTTAATCCCGTTTTGGACATAGATAAACTCGAATGAGGTCGGCTCGGATTTGGAATAATCATTCAAACCAAATGGCATAACCGGTATCTCGGCTTTTTCGTGCTGTGTCCGCTGCGCATTTCGGATAAACTGTACCGCAAGCCAAAATGCCCTGATAACATTACTTTTGCCGCCGCCGTTTTTTCCGTAAATCGCAACTCCCGGAAGCAACTTTGTGCTTTTCTCTTGAATTAAACAATTCTTGAAGGTGCTAAGTCCCGTCGCTTCCATAGAAAGTACGGCTTCATCTCGAAAAGATCTGTAGTTTTTAAATCTGAATTCAATCAGCATATATTACACCTCTGCTTTCTCAACTGTAGTATACCACATTTTTTAGAGAAATGCAACTGATAAAATCAAGAAATTTGATTTTATCGTCTTGATTTACTCTCGATATGGCTTGCTGCGCAGAACAGAGGTGCAAAATATGCCGTGCCTTGCCGAATTATGCTGATATCAATCCGCAATAATTATATCGGCACCGGTAAGTTTCTTATAGTATTTTTTCGCTCTGCTGTACTCCTGGATACTGATTTTGCCGTCATCACGAAGGCTTTTCAGTATGGCGATAATCCGAAGGAAGTTTGCGGACTTGGTTTGTTTCTCTGCTATCATTTCCTGTGCTCCTTCTTTTCTCCGTAGTATTCTTCGTCCTTAACGCCTCTCATGAAGCACTCAATTTCTTGAGCGGAGTCCACCTTGGGGAATTTATGAAGGGCTTGTCCGATTTTACCGGAGTAGGACTTCGAGATGGCTCTCGGGTCCAGAATGGACACGACGCCGGTATCGCTTTCACAGCGAATGAGTCTTCCCACGCCCTGACGGAGTTTGATCAGCATATTGGGAGTGCAGTATCTGTCTACGAAATCTCCGACGCTGTCGCAGTTATTCTTCTTTTCCTCCATGAGAGCGCTTCTCATCGGGAATGGAAGCCAACAATAATTACGGATGAAAGACAGTCACCTACACAGTCAACTCCTTCCCACATAGAGCCGGAAGCAAAAAGTATACCGTTCTTCGATTTTTTGAAATCGGTAATGGCATTTTTATTGCTGCGGGTCATGCAGATGGTATCGTATGCGGTCAGTCTGTCCCGCAGAAGGTCGTGTACCAGGTTGAGCGTTTTATAGGATGTGAAAAGGATTGCTGTATGACCGTTTGTGGCTTTGATAATTCTATAAATCTCGTCGGCGATGGCTTTGAAGTAGTCCTCGTTGTCGTTGTCCGGAGTGGGCATCCCCGTGGGAATGTACAGCCTTGTGTGGTTTGTGTAATCAAAAGGCGATTCTGTACGGGACTCCAAGAGCAGGCGATGCGGAATAAAGTCCAATCCGTTTTCCGCTTTGAAGTATTCAAAATCCGTTCCATCCGAAAGCGTACCGGAGGTCAGCACATGGCTCACATTTCTGTCCCAAATTTTACTCCTGAAAATGTTGTTGATATCTTTTGGGGTACTGCATAACGAAAGAAGTCCGTTTTCATCTGTGTCCAACCAAATGGTGGACTTACTTGTCATATTGATAGCGGTAATCGCCGTTTTCAAGTAGCTGCCGGTTACAGGGATACCGTAATTGCGTTTGATCTTCATACCTTCGATTTTATCAATGAGGTACATAATCTTGTTGAGTTTGGCTGTCTGAAACACCGACAGAGAAATAATATTTCCTCGTTCTTCTTCGAAGTCGCTGTGCTGTCTCTTGCGAAGGCTGTTGAACAGGGCATCGTTTTCCTTGATGATATTTGCGAGAAATTCTTTGTACTTATCCCTATTGGCCTTGGTTGAGCAAAGAATTTTTACTGCATTTACATAGCGGGGGATGTCTTTCTCTCCGATTCTCTCGCCAAAGGTGTCTTCAGCCGCCTCTTTGAACTTATGCGCCTCATCTACGACCACAAAGCAACTCTCACGCAGCAGAGGGGGATGGTCATCGGTCTTCGTTTTTTGGGACATGAGGTACATATTATGGTTTGTAACTTGGAAGTCCAGGTCGGGAAGGTCGTACATCCGTTTAGCAAATTCGTTGTATGTACATTCCTTCTTTCGCGCACAGCCTGCGCATGTACCCTTAATACAGATTCGGCTCTTAATCGCTCCGCTGAGGCGGTATCTGTCCAGGTCAATTCCTGCACGCAGGTTGCTCATCTGCTCGAGCGTTTCAATAGTGGTCTTGTATTTTTCGGGATACATACGGATATTCTTGAGAAAGTCATCGAAACGATAACGGCAAAGATAGTGTTCCTTGCCTTTGCGAAGAACCGCGGTCAGCGGATGCTCGATAATATAATAATCTAAAAGCATTTTGGAAAGGTGGGGGATTTCACGCTCCACCAATGCTTTCTGCAATTCAATGCTTGATGTGGTGATGGTTACGGGCAGGTTCTGCCTGTAGGTAATACCGTTGTGGTGTTTGGCTACAATGGCTGCCACCAAATAAGAAAGAGTCTTGCCTGTTCCGACCTCCGCCTCACAGAGAGCAACCTGCTTTTCGGTAAAACCGATATACATCTTCTTTGCAAGAGCAATCTGTTCTTCCCGAATGTTATATCCGTTATTTGGGAGAACAACACGGAAGATGGAGTCAATAACCGTGAGGGGATCGTCCGCAAAGCGATTGAGGTATCTCATGTCTCCGGTATATTTCACGGAGTAAAGAATATGGGGGATCAGCCGTTTGTAGGACGCTTCGGTGTAGAGATTGCCGGGGTTCTTGGTAATAACGAAAGAGCCAAGACCGGTGCTCATATCGATGGCAATGTAATCCACCTTATGACGCAGGTTCGCATGATAAATAATATATCGGTTTTCAAAAGTAAAATCGTAGGTGCCGCCTTTATGGGCTTTTCCCGCATTTTGGTATGCTTCAAAGGTTTCGTTGTCGCTATAAGTAATTTCAAACATTTCTAATGTCTCCTTGTTTCTTAGTGATTCAGATTTGTTTGAGCGACAGAATGGTATGCAGGAGCATTGCTGCTCCTGCACAGTAGTTCCATCGCTCAAACGCAAATAATTCGTTATTGAGCTTTGGATTTAAGGATGTCGAGTATCTCGCAGCATATTTCCCCGCGGTCGGATTCGCAGTGGGGGAACGAGCATCATATATGGTGTAACAGACATGGTTTTCAGCCTGAAACAACATATCCCGCCTTCCGGCGAGCTGCTTTTTGCAGAAGTATCCTTAGTTCTCCACCGGAGTCATGGCCAATCGAAATATGCTGTACCTCTTTCGACTCGGCGCAGAATGTATCGCTCGTCCACTTGCGTGGAGTCATAGCGCTTCTGTCCGACAGCTTTCCTTTTACGGTCCGGTGAGTTTATACCTCGGCATCCTTTCGTTATTCGGTTTTCAAGGTGCAACAGAGGCTGTTTGAGTCCTCTCATTCCTTATTTGGGAAAAATCCAAAGGCTCACAACCAAAAATCAGAAAAATTTTTTCAGTTTCTCGAAAATGGCTCTCTTACGCTTGCTCACGGCCTGCTGTGTCATACCGAGATGCTTGGCAATCTCTTTTTCGCTCATAGGGGATTTGGACAGGTACAGACAGTGGATGATACGGTATTCTTCCTTTGTGAGTGTCTGTAAAGCCTTTTTCAAAATTTCAAGGTCGAGGTGGTGCATCGCCTCGGCCTCCAAATCGACATCTTCGTCCGCAACAGTATCAAGCAGTTCGAGGTCATCCTCGCCGGGAATTGAAACAAGCGCATTTGCCGACACAACTGTAATGTTTAACTTGGTCATCACTTTGTAGCGATAACGATCCCGTTCCCGCTGTGCTGCACATGCCGTGATCATTTTGGGTTCTGCTTCAATTCCGATCTTGTTGCCGTTTTCATCAATGTCTACATGGAAGCATCTTGACCTTCCGTTTTCTGTCTTGAGAAAGTCATACAATGCCTTCCCTTCCAGCAGGGTGTATCTGATTTTTCCGTCCGTGGACAGATAAATGCCGTTATTGTCTTTGATATAGAATTTGGTACTCACTTCGTAATCTCCTTAGATTTTTGAATTTGGGGTGAAATCAAAAATCGGAGATTACGGATATCCGGCTATGTAGCACTGCCACTTTTCCACTGCATCTTCTCCTTTGCGGTTCAGTACAGTGAAGAAGTCATAAAATAAATAATTTTCCTTTTGTATAAACACAAAAAGTCCTTTCCCGGGCAAGCCGAGGAAAGGACTCCAATTACCGTACAAGTAATTTTGCGCACAAAAAAAGCGCCGTACAAATCAAGACCAATAGATATGGTTTTCCATACTATTCAGTCTCAACCTTGTACGGCGCTTGGAAATCACGGTCTTTCGACCAGCTCTGCTTGCACGAATTAAAGTCTGTTATTCAGTTGTTTTCGGCTTTCAATATATGCCGTCATAGATTTCGCTGTCGATTTCGTAAATGTCATCTATCGGAATTACGGTTTTGTCGGTGAATATCAGCCTGCGCTCATATTCGTCAACACGCTTGATTACTCCGGTATGCGTCACATACTCTCCGCCGTTCTTTTTACTGTCCGGCTTGAAGTAGGTCACGGATATTTCCGGCTGCTCATCGGACAGCGAAACGGCGTAGTTCAGCTTATCGTTCAGTGTACTTATTGTGCCGTCATCAAGCTCTATACGCTCGTCCGTCAGCCGTCCGGCTTCCTTTACCTGATCGTCATATCCTGTCAGCGCCGCAAACGGAGAAAAGGACGCAGCACGGTTTATTCGCGGCATACGCTGCCGTGTTGTCAGTTCGTGATGCGGAAGATTTATTATATCCGCATACAGTTCTTCTGCTTTTTCGCTCACGCCTTATGACCTCCGACCTGTTCGTTGCGTTCTCGGGCTGTTGCGCCTTCCTGAAAGTTCATACCTTTCAGAATCGCGTTCTTGCCGAACCGTTTTTTTATGCCGATAATCGTTTTCTGCATTTGTTTTTCCTGTTCAAGAGCCTGCCTTTCGGCTTGCTCTTTCTTTTCCTTTTCAACAGGATCATCGAAAAGCGACATTTGCTCAGCAACGGTTTCGTTTTTAACATCGCTTTCCCTGACGAGCTTACAGGTCGCAACCGTAATACGGCGAACGAGTAAATCCTTGTTTATAATGCGGTCAAACAGGTTCATTGTCGCTTCTGTTATGATGTGCGATGAAGATGTCTTTTTCTCTAAATTTGCCGTGCCGTGCGCGTGTTTCGGTACTTTACGCCCGTAGCGGTCGGTTGTAACATCTCCGTGATACTTTGCGCTGATTTTCGGATCGGTCAGATTTTCTATATCATACCCGATATCGAGCACAATCTGATCTGTTACGAGTCCCTTATCCACAAGGTCAAGCACATGTTGGTCAATCATTTCGCGGACAATCAGCTTTGTCTTTTCGTAGTTATACGGACATTTGAGCACCTGTCCCACGCTTAAACTGTTGGAGGACGGCTTATACGCCTTTATATCGGCAATAGTTGTAGGCTCCCAACCCCAAGCGCGGTCGATAATCAGTTCCGCATTAACGCCGAACAGCTTAAACAGCTTTGCCTCGTCGTAATGCGAACAACGAGCAACATCGCCCATAGTATACATATAGTTCGCTTCAAGCTTTTTGGCAATACCGCTGCCGAGCATCCAAAAGTCAGTCAGCGGCTTATGCGTCCAAAGCTCTTTGCGGTATGACATCTCATCAAGCTCGGCAATACGGACACCGTTCTCATCGGCAGGCATTTTCTTTGCGGTGATATCCATTGCAATTTTGGCAAGGTACATATTTGTTCCGATACCTGCCGTTGCGGTAATACCTGTATTCGCAAGCACATCTTTTATCATCATCCGTGCGAGTTCTCTCGCGGTGCATTTGTAAGTTGAAAGATAATGCGTAAGGTCAATGAACACCTCGTCTATGGAATACACATGGATATCCTCTGGAGCAATGTATTTGAGATAGATATTATAAATCCGGGTGCTGTACTCCATATAGTAAGCCATCCTCGGCGGTGCGGCAATATAACTGAGAGCCAGGGAGGGATTTCTTTCAAGCTCAACGGCGTTATACGATTCGCAGTCGAGTTTATGATGCGGTGCATTGTATTTGCGCTGCCGATTGATTTGCTCAACCTTTTGGATAACTTCAAACAGTCTTGCTCTGCCGGGAATACCGTAGGCTTTCAGCGACGGCGTAACCGCAAGGCAGATGGTTTTCTCGGTCCTGCCGACATCTGCAACCACAAGATTGGTCGTCAACGGATCAAGCCCGCGCGTCACACACTCAACGGAGGCATAAAAGCTTTTTAAGTCAATGCAAAGATAGGTTCTGTCCACTTTTATACCTCCGTTTCCTTATCTTTTAATTTTCCCGATGATATACGGATTTATTACTAAGACTCTTTTCTTTATTCTTCTGAAATAAGCAAGGTTCAGCGGTTCTTCCAATTTGCATTTGCGGCACTTGACCTGAACATATCCGCTTGTCAGTTCGTATATTTCTTCAAGGCGAAAACCGCAGACGGGACATCGCAGCGTCCTGCTTTTCAGTTTTTTTACTTCTTCACGGGATTTCCGTATCTTTTCGGCAACCTCGGGTGTGAGTTGACCGTATCTGCTGTCATATAAGATCTCTCCGGTCATTTCGCACCTCCGAGCTGCAAGTCGTTCTCCAAGTATACGGTCAAATCACGGGGCATCAGAAGTCCCAATGTTTTAAGCCGTATAATCAAAGCCTGAAAGGATACGCCCATACAGTCAGCCATTTTACGAAGCTTCAGCTTGTCCTCCGGGGCAAAGACATTCCAACCGTATACGGGCAATCCGTTCTCGCATTTGTACTTTTTCATAACCTTTCGCAAAATAAACCGGGGCATAAGAAAAACCGATGAAAGCCTGTCGGCTTGCGTTTCGGAAAAAGACATCAATTCCTTTTGTTCTTTTATTGTATACACTCGCTCTGGATCAAATTCGTTATGAAAGCACCCGACATCCTGCATAGGATTCTGTTTCGCAATAACGCTGTGCGCACCCTCATGTCCGAGTGTAAATCTGCGTCGGCTGCTTTCGTTTTCGTGTAGCAAAACCTTGTCCATAACAACCGTTCCTTTCGGAAACACGACCTGTATTCGTTCTCCATTACGGGAAACCCACAATGGTCGCTTTCCGTTGGAAAGAAAGGCAATCTTGTTCGGATCATCTTCCGCAATGTTTTCGTAAACAACGGTAAGTCCCAAATAATCCGTGACCAAACCTTCTATATCCACGCATAGGGCGTTATAGCGTTTGGTCTTTCGGAGATACTCTCTTACGATTGTTTCGCCGAGTTCTTCAAGTTCTCCGAATGAGATATAGCTTCTCAAGTGGTGTCCACCTCCGTCTGAATCGGCTCAACATACCATTTGCCGCCGATTCGGTATAGATATTTTTCCGCA
>CAVJDU010000053.1:0-9458 GCA_963648385.1 uncultured Coriobacteriaceae bacterium
TTTAACCCGTCAAAACGAAAAATCGTCCCGCTCCGCCCAAAAAAGAAATTTTTCGGCTTTTGATGAACATTTTAGACAAATTGCGTAGACACAAAAAATCACAAATAGCTTGACATAATAGACAAAATATTGCATAATAAAGGAAAGAATTTGTTGAGGCAATACTGCAAAAATTGCGGCACACGCCTTAAAAGGAGGCAAACACAGTGGCAAAAAAGATTTTAGCGGTTTTTTTGAGCGTGGTTCTCGCCGCCCAGCTTTTTGTGGTCGGCGCTTCCGCCAAGGGCAAAAAATACATCATAACCAATCCATATGAAGCGGTTGACTGGGACGAGTGGGGTAGCTATAAATTTCAGCCGCACTGCCAGACGAATGCCAGCGACGGATACCTGACGATCAAGGAATTCGTTCAGATGCATTATGACCTCAACTACGATGTTGTTGCGCTGACCGACCACGGAACGATAAACAAGGGCTGGAACAAAGAGCCTGATCTTGTTCCGCTCATTCGGCTTGTAAAAAAAGACAGAACGCATATGGCGCCGATAATCCCCCTGACGGACGAGGAGTATGAATCCTACCTCAGCGGCACGGCGGCTTCATCGACAAGAACGCACCAAAACGGAATGCTTGATGTTCCTAAGGGCATCGAGCTTAACATGGCAACGCCGAAAGCAGATTGCCACCTGACGGGCTATTTCTCCGATTACGGTCAGGGTCTTGCCGGAGTTTACGGCGACTACGAAACCCCGACCAAGGGCGTAAAGAAAGCCGGCGGAATTTCAATGCTTGCCCATATCGGCGAGTATGTTTATCCCGAAAAGGACAGCGAAGACCATGTCGGACAAAAGGTTGACGACTATTATGCGAATAAATTTGCCCGCCTGTTCCTTGACAACGCAGGCTCAAGCATAGGCATGGGCATCAACAGCGCAACCGACGCCCACACCCGCTGCGACAGAATTCTCTATGACCAGATCCTTCAAAAGACTATCCCGAACGGCGTTGTTCCGTGGGGCTTCGCCTTCTCCGATTCGCATGATGTGCGGTCGCTCAACGACGCTTACACAATGCTCATGATGAAGGGTTTTGACATGGATAATGTCCGCTCAAGCATGGAGAACGGCTGGAGCTTTGCCGTTTCACATTATTCAAACGGCGTTGAGCTTAACGGCATGGAGGAAATGCCGGGCTTCAACGAGGACAAGGTTTATGACGAGGAGCTGTATCTTCTCGACAACACGCCGATGGTTACAAGAATTGATGTTGACCAGGAGAACGGAACGATAAAAATCGAGGGCACGAATTTTGACCGCATAACATGGGTTTCAAACGGCAATGTTATTCTGCGTGAGGAAAACATCACGGACGGCACGGCAACGCTTGACCTTTATAACGACGAGCTTCTCGACGAGCCGTATCTTTATGTAAGATTCTATATCACGGGAGAGAACGGAATTTGCTACGCTCAGCCGTTCGTGCTCAGCGTTGAGAGCGAGGAATTCGCTCCTGTCGAAGTTCCCGAAACGCATGATATTTCAACATTCCTTCGTGGACTTGCAACCGTAACGGATTGGCTTTTCTTCCGTTTCAATCCTATCATCTGGGCGTTCAAATATTTTGCGCTCGGCTACAATGTATTTGACAGGTTCTTTGATCCGTATTGATTTACGGCGAAAAAAACACTTGATTTTTGACGCTTCAAGTGTTAAAATACCGTTAATTTAATAAAAAACAAGACAATAAATGTCGCTTTCCCATTGTCGGATGGGAGGGCATTTATTGTCTTTCTTTTTTGAAGGGAGTAATTTTTTTGGCAGAAGAAAAAACAAATCACAGGCAAATACCGATGCCGCAAACGAAGCCGAAGAGCGTGATTTTTACGGCAGTCACGGCGTTCATTATGGTCTATGCCTGACGGTGTACAACATCGTTTTGGCAAGCGGAGAGTTTACTAATCAAACCTTTTTGTCGGCGATAAAAGGAATGTAGGTCGAGTACATAGTTATCTTTTTGTGCGCTTATTTTATCTCGTCGCCGATTGCGAAAAAATGTGCGTTTAAAATTATTGAGCCGACTGACAGACCGATCGCAATAGTGCTGACAATTCAGATTTTCACGGTTATTTTTCAGATGCTCTTTGCGAGTGTTCTCGGTGCATACAAGGCGGGCGGCTTTTCCGTCAATTTTGTGCCGATTTATTTAAGAACCTATTGCTTCAATTTTATTTTTGCGCTGCCGTTTCAGCTTTTGATTGCAGGCCTCGTCGCAAGAAACCTTCACAAAACATTCTTTTAAAGCAAAAGCTCCGAGCGTTCGTTCGGAGCTTCTGCGTTTATAGGAAGAAAATGAAAAGGGATAGTATTTTTATTTGACTGCTTCAAATCCCTGCTTGAGGTCGGCGATTATATCGTCGATGTGTTCCGTGCCGATCGAAAGGCGAACGGTGTTCGGCTTGATTCCGCAGGAGAGAAGTTCCTCCTCTGAAAGCTGCGAATGGGTTGTTGACGCAGGGTGAATAACGAGCGATTTAACATCGGCAACATTCGCAAGAAGCGAGAAAAGCTTGAGGCTTTCGGTGAATTTCTTTGCGGTTTCGGCGTCGCCCTTTATCTCAAATGTGAAGATGGAAGCTGCGCCGTTTTTGAAATATTTGTCGTAAAGCTCCTTCTGCCTGCCGGTTGCGAGCGAGGGGTGGTTCACGCTTTCGACCTGCGGGTGATTCTTGAGGAAGTCAACGACCTTGAGCGCATTCTCAACATGACGCTCGACCCTGAGCGAAAGGGTTTCAAGTCCCTGAAGAAGCAGGAACGAGTTGAACGGGGAAATCGTTGCTCCCTGATCCCTCATCAGGGTCGTGCGGAGCTTGAGGATATAGGCAAGGTTGCCGCAAGCCTCGGTGAAAACAACGCCGTGGTACGACGGGTTGGGCTTGGAAAGTCCGGGGAACTTGTCGTTCTGCGCCCAGTCGAACTTGCCCGAGTCGATGACAACGCCGCCCATTACCGTGCCATGGCCGCCGATGAACTTTGTGGCGGAGTGAACGACAACATCTGCGCCGTGCTCGATCGGACGGAGAAGATAAGGCGTTGCAAAGGTGCTGTCAACGATGAACGGTATACCGTGCTTGTGAGCGATGGCTGCGATCGCTTCAAGGTCGATCACATCGGAATTCGGATTGCCGAGCGTTTCGGCATAGAGAAGCTTTGTGTTCGGCTGAATCGCCTTTTCAAAATTCTCCGGGTCGGAGGGGTCAACGAAGGTCGTGTCGAGTCCCTGCTCCTTGAGCGTGTTTGCAAAAAGGTTGTGAGTGCCGCCGTAAAGGTTAGTTGAAGAAACGATGTGGTCGCCGGCGATTGCAATGTTCTGGATCGCATACGAGATTGCCGCCGAGCCGGAGGCGGTTGCCAGTGCCGCTGCGCCGCCCTCAAGAGCGGCGATTCTTTTCTCGAAAACATCGGAGGTCGGGTTCATCAGTCTGGTGTAGATGTTGCCGCCCTCGGTCAGACCGAAACGGCCTGCCGCCTGTGCGGAATCCTTGAAAACATATGAAGTTGTTGCGTAGATGGGAACTGCTCTGGAGTCTGTTGCCGGGTCGGGAGTCTCCTGACCTACATGAAGCTGAAGTGTTTCAAATTTGTAATCTGACATGGTAATTTTCCTTTCTTGTTTAAAATAAATTTTTCTTTGCAAGGGAAAAATTACATTCGTCCGTATCTGAAATTTTGCCTAAGCAGCTTTTCAAAAATATTGCTCATAAAATCACCTGTTAAAATAATTCCGCACAGTTGCGGCGTTAATTAAAAAACGGAAAGCCTTTTCGACTTTCCGTTAGCTTAAACTCAATTTTTACTATCGGAAGGCACGACAAAGGAAGCGTATTCGCAAATACACATCGCAAAAAGCATCGAAGAAATGTTTTTCATTTTGCTGACCTCCTGTTGGAATTTTTTAGGTTGGGTGTATAATAACACATATTACCTACCTTGTCAATAGGTTAAAAGAAATTTTTTTAAATTTTTTCAACGGGGATTTTAATTTCGGTCACAAATTTTTCCGTGTCGTTCGTGAATCCGTAGTCGATCATGGTGATCTCACGGGAAAATCCTGCAATTTTCAGCCCGTTTTTTTCAATGAAATCAGAAATGCGACTGTAGTGCGCCGCCGCTTCGCCGTGGCTGCCTTTGAACCGAACGCAGACGCATTGCGCCGCAGGCAGCAGCTCAAAATCTCCCTCGGCATTGTCCTCGTCCTCAATGACAAGAAAAATGTAATCGTATTTGTCGTAGCTGCCGCTGCACAGATTTTCCCGAGAAATTCCGAACCCGACCTTGCCAAGGAAAACGATAGGCTCGTCCTCCCGTTCGCTGAGCTTGCTGACCGAGGTTTCGATCTCGTCTTGATCGCTGAGCTTTAATGTGCCTTTTATTTTTTTGATGCGGCAGGGTGGGCTGAATGTGAGATTGATTCGGTCAAGCTCCGAGGTTCTTGCGTCCCGAATTTGCCGCAGGCGGTTGTCGATTTTCTTTTCAACATTTTCAAGCTCTTTTTTCTTCTCGATAACCCTTTGCTTTTGCGTCAGCAGCTTGTTTTCGATAACATCAATGTCCCTGTTCTTGAAAAAATCGGCAATCTGCGGCAGCGGCATATCGAGCGCACGCAGATAGCGCACCGTGTTGAGAATTTCAAACTGCCTTGCGCTGTAATAGCGGTAGTTCGTCTGCGGGTCAACATATTCGGGAATAAGAATTCCGAGGCTCTCATAGTGGCGCAGACTGCCCGGGCTGAGGTGAAAAATTTTTGAAATATCGCCGATTGAAAAAAGCGAAGACTTATCCATTTGAAACGCTCTCCTTTTTCTCCTTTTGGCTCAGTATCGCATAGGCAATGACGCAGATTATAATTGAAAGCAGCGAGCCGATCGGAGCGGCGCAGCCCATCGGCAGAAGCGTGTCGGCGAATCGCTTTGAAGCGAGGTATGAGAGGGGAACACGGGCAAAAACGATCGAAAGCGAATTGTGCAGGAATGAAATGCCCGATTTTTCAATGGCGCAGAAATAGCCGGACATACAGAAATGTATTCCCGCAAGAAGATAGTCCACAACATAGCTTCTGAGGTATTGCGTGCCAAGGCGAACAACCTCCGGGTTGTCGTCAAACATTCCGACAAGTTGGGGTGCGATCAGCTCAACCGTTCCGATAACAAAAATTCCCGAAATAATGATAAGAAAAATCGCATAGCGCAGGGTAAGCTTTGCCCTGTGCGGCTTGCCTGCTCCGATGTTCTGCGCTCCGAGAGCCGAAATCGACGAGAGCATGGACGACGGAACGAGGAACAAAAAGCCGATTATTTTTTCGACTATTCCGACCGCCGCCGCATCGTTAAGACCTCGACGGTTTGCGATTATCGTGATAATGATGAACGAGATTTGAATAAATCCGTCCTGCAACGAAACGGGAATGCCGATTCTCAGCACATTGCCGATCGTGTTCTTTTTCAATTTAAAATCGTCCTTGCCGAGCGTAATTCCCGTGTCGGTTTTTCGGATAACTATCAGCGAAATTATGACTGAAACCGTCTGCGAAAGGGTAGTGCCGAGTGCAGCGCCGGCGGGACCCATGCCCATTGCGCCAATGAAAAGATAATCGAGCCCGATATTGCAGGCGCAGGCGATCGCAATGAAGTACATCGGACTTTTGCTGTCACCGAGTCCGCGGAAAATCGAGCTGATAATATTGTATGCCGTGATGAACGGAATTCCGATGAAGCATATCGTCAGATAATCGACCGTGCTTTCAACGGCTTCGGCGGGGGTGGACATGACCGAAACAATGGGTCTGACGAGGATCAGAAGAACCGCAGCCAAGGCAAACGAACCGAGCATGAACAGCGTGACCGTGTTGCCGACATAGCGTGAAGCCGATTTTTTGTCCCTTGCGCCAACGCTCCTGCCGATCGTGACGGTTGCTCCCATCGCAAGACCGACTATCATAACGGTTATCATGTGCATGACCTGACTGCCGATCGAAACGCCCGTAATGCTGTCCGTTGCGTTGAATTGACCGACTATAAAAAGATCCGCCATACCGTAAAGCGTCTGCAAAAAGTAAGAGAGCAGGTACGGCAGGGAGAAGAACATGAGATTTTTGAATACGCTGCCCGAGGTGAGATTTTTTTCCATGGCTTTTGTCAATCGCACATCTTCCGGCGAGGAATATCCGATTTTCACTCCCCGATATGCGATTTCTCCTTGATGATTATATCATAAACTCTACAATTATTGTAGAGTCAAGATAAATTTTTATGGAACAGATATTTGCTTTGCAGAAAAATGTAGTGTTGGAATTTACAGTGAGATTAAGACAAAATTTTTTCGTCGCAGAGGTCATCGCACCCTACAAAATCGGACTTCTGCATCATGCAACCGGCGGCGATAAAGCTTTAATCGTGGTGCATGACGCCCTCATCATGCCGACAATACAGATAATGTTTACAGAATAAAGTACAATTTATTGGTTTAAAAAGCTCCCCCGAAATGGAGGAGCTTTGAATATTTGTGCTTTGTTTGGCATGACTTGGCGTCAAATCACCCAATCACACCAATTCGATCAAATCGTCAAATCACGGGATCAATACCAAATCCAGCCAAAGAGAAGAATCTTAATCAACCACTGGCCAAATGTGTACTTTACTTTAACATCACAAGTATTGGTAGCCTCATTTCCGTCGGAATCGGTGACAGTACAAGTAATTGTCGCCGAGCCACGCTTTGCTCCGTAGACATTTCCGTTATCGTCCACTCTTGCGACGCTCGGGTTAGAGGAAGTATACGAAACTGAGTATTCTGTTCCTGCTTCGACATCAATTTTCGGGTTGATGTTTGTTGATGTTTTGTAGTTCAAGATAATATTGTGGTCTATAATTATCTTTGTTTCAAAATCATTTTCCTGAATTTTAAAAATCGGATCTTCTTTTTCTGAACTTTCCTTTTTCACTAATCTAAGTTTTCCGATTGTTTTTTCATTTTTTTTCTCAATATTGTAATTTTCCCCAAGATATTCAAAATTAGAATTTTTATTAAGCGGAATTATCGTTATTTCTGAAATGGTTTCTGGAATTTCAAACATCACTTGCTCTTTTTCTCCTGTGAATCCATCCATCTTGTATGGGTTTATGCCCACAACATCTATAGATCCACTGTCAGCATATATAACATGTGTGTCATCATATGTTTCGCCTACAACACTATAGTATTTAAAGATATCACGAAGACATATACTTTCTATTTCAATGCTAAAAGTTTGACTTGGTTCTTGATGAAGAACATCTTTTGAATCCATATAAAAGAAAGTTTCATAATCCGGGAAATTATTGTCATATGCATAAATTCTATCCTGCCCAGAAACATTTTCATATCTAAGGAAATTTATTGCATGACCCGCTGAAACAATTTCACCTTTGCTATTCCATGTTTTACCTCTATATCCAATCTGCAAAGATCCTTTATCATCAAAAGAGTGGTTCTTTACATATTCAACCACTTCGTTCCAATCTTTTTTTAGATTGACTGACAAACCTAAATAAGAAGATCCTCCCGCAACAATTGCTTTTGTTGAACTTTTCCCTTGTCTTTTTTGATAAAAACATATCGGTTTTGTTACCATTTTTGTTCTAAAGAGACTATTTACTTCTTTGCAACTGTCTAAACCAACTATTGATGTACTCAGTTGTTTGTTATAATAACCTGAACTTGTAATAGACATACCAAAACAATGTCCAGCGTTATCTTCGTCAGAATAATTGTCAAAACCGTATGTCTCTTCTCCCAAATTATAAATGTTACCTATGAAAATAAAGTTTATTTTCTCATTCTTTGCATATTTTTCAGCATATGATCCGCTTTCACATTTTATCGTGACATTTTTGCTGTTTTGGAAAGCGTCTTGTCCTATAGATGTTACACTTGACGGAATTGTTACAGAGTTGAGCGTAACACAATATGCAAAGGCGTATTTGCCTATTGTCGTAACAGTATTTGGAATTATTACCTCTGTAATGAGTGTACATGCCTGAAATGCGCCATCATCGATTGCAACAACTTCCTTTCCGTCAATCTTTGACGGTATGTTGACCGTTCCTGTTGCTTGTTCAGGGTATGAAACTATTGTTACCTCGTCCGAGGAAACCGTGTATGAATAATCTCCGTAGGTAAACTCATCTGCCGCAGATGAATTTACAGCCAATCCGGAACAAAGAAAAATTATACATAAAAAAAGCGAAAGTAATTTTTTGCCAATTTTCATCGTAATCCTCCCTGTTAAATTATATTTTTTAAACAAGAGGTCTTGCTCGGCTATTAGCAACAGCCGAGCAAAACACCTTTTAAATCAATCTTTATATTTTTTCCCACTGGAAAGTGATAATGTACCAAAGAACTTTAAAGAATCTGCCGATTCTCTGCCAAAAAGTCAATTCATTCTCCTCGACAACATCCGGAATAGTTTCAATAATTTCTGTCACTATATCAGTAATATCTTCGGAGTTCTCAGCAATATAGCTTTTTCCACCAGTTCCCTCTGCGAGATAATTAAAGCATTCTACAGTATCTGAGCTTGAAGATGTTGCAATTGTAAAAAGTGTTACCTTACTTCTTAAACTATCCTGAGCGCTTATAGAAGACTGCGCAATACTTCTATCCTCTATGTACTCATTATAGCCGGTTTTATCGCTCACAAGCTTATTAATTGCCATATCTTTTGTGTAATTTGTAATCGGTTCAGGATCGAGTGCAGGAGCATCACCCATAAGAATAGCAGCTTTTCCTGCCTCATCTCTCCAGCTGAGTTCACTCAAACCATCAATAAGAGCCGAGCATATTGTTTCTTTCCAATCGCCACCATCTCCCAATGACAGGCTATTTATTGCCGAAAGAATCAAATCATAATCGTTTGTAAAGTCAAGCTGAACTTTATAGGGATAGTCATAGGAAGCACCTGTTCTTGAACTAAAGTCTCTATAATCTACAATAGCCACCCTATAGTTTACAAGCCCATTTTCTTTAAGCTTATTAAGATATTGTGTCATATCTTCCTTTACCTGGTTGATGTCATCGTCCATAGATCCTGTTGTATCAATTACAAACGCCAAATCAAGCTTTGCAATTTTTGCTGCATCTGCTCCTATGGCAAACACAGAAACCAAAACTACCACTGCCAAAATAATGCTGATGATTTTTTTCATTGTATCATATCCTCATTTCATTTATATTCGTTTTGATACAGGGTCAAAACGTAAGCCCCTTCCCAAGTGCTCCTTTCATTTGTATTTTATTTTATCGGGTTGGGCTATGCCAAGGGTCGTTCGCCGAGGCACGGCATTTCCCGTAAAATACAGCGCAATTCATTTCCTTCCCGTTAGAATGTCTAAAGGCGAAGTGCGGATCGGGAGGGATCAGCAT
>CAVJDU010000054.1:0-8723 GCA_963648385.1 uncultured Coriobacteriaceae bacterium
AGAGTTATCTTCTGAAACTCATTCTCACCAATATTCGTGAATCGGGCAAGCGCATAATCTGCCTCGATCCCGAATCGGAGTACGAGGATCTGTGCGAAGCGCTTGGCGGCTGTTATATTGACTTTATGTCCGGCAAATACACTATCAATCCCCTCGAACCCAAGGCATGGACAGACAGCGTTGAGGATATCGACGCCACAACCCCCGAAGCGTTCAAAAAGGTCACAAGGCTCAGTCAGCACATCGCCTTTCTGAAAGACTTCTTCCGCAGCTACAAGGATTTTACCGATTCGCAGATCGACACCATTGAAATCCTGCTCTCCAAGCTGTACGCCCGATTCGGCATTACCGACAGCACGGACTACAGCGTAAAGAAGCCCTCGGACTTTCCCGTTATGGAGGATTTTTATAAGCTGTGCGAGGAAGAGTTTATGGCCTATGACAAACAACGCAGATACCTCTACACAGAGGAAACGCTCCAAGAGGTCTGTCTCGGCATCCACTCCATGTGTGTCGGCTCGGAAAGCAAATACTTCAACGGACACACAAACATTACCGACTCCAACTTCCTCGTGTTCGGGGTGAAAGGGCTTATGGATACCAACCGCCGACTCAAGGACTGTATGCTGTTCAATATCCTGTCCTATATGAGCAACGAACTGCTCGGCAAAGGCAGCACGGCGGCATCGGTGGACGAGTTGTATTTGTTTTTATCCAACATGACTACAATCGAATATCTGCGCAACAGCATGAAGCGTGTGCGCAAAAAGGACTCCTCGGTCATTCTGGCAAGTCAGAATATCGAGGACTTTTTGATTCCGTCGATTCGTGAATTTACAAAGCCGCTGTTCTCCATCCCTACGCACCAGTTCCTGTTCAATGCCGGACAGATAAACCCCCAGGAATATATGGACGCCTTGCAGGTCGAGCCTTCGGAATTTGAACTCATCAAATATCCCGAACGAGGTACCTGCCTCTATCGCTGCGGCAACGAACGGTATCTGCTGCAAGTTATAGCGCCGGACTATAAGGCGGCTATCTTCGGGAAGGCCGGTGGTCGTTGATTTTCGCATGAAAGGATGTGAACGCCTATGAGCGCAACCGTTGCGGCGGCTCTCAAAAAGATAGCCGTCGCTGTTCTCAGCAACAAAAAACTGCGGCGTGTCGTGCTTGGCATTATCCTCGGTATTATTATCATCATTATGATGCCGATGGTGGCAATACTCTCTATATTCAGCGGCGATATTGATATCGACACCGACCGCTTGCAGGATATCATAATCGAGGAAATGTCCGATGAGGAAAAAGCCAAGCTGCAGACGGTCGAGGATATGATGAACGCCCTCGAGTCTGCTATGACCGAAAAGGGCTTTACGGCAGAAAGAACAAAAGAGGCGCAAGTGCTGTACACCCTCGCCTTATATGACTATGCCCAAGCAGATGACTTTGTGGATAAGCTCGTTGGATGCTTCGATGAAGGACAGAGCGACGAGCAGCTCATCGCCGCCGTCAACGCCGCGTTCGGCACGGAACTGAAAACCGAGGACTACAGCAAGGTCATGAATTCCATCCGAGCCAAGGCAATCAATGTTTCAAAGTTTGTCGACCCCAAAACAAAAAACAATGTTGACCTTGCGGAATGGGCAAAGCAGGCTTACGCAAAGAAATGGGGCTATGTATACGGGACATACGGTGAGGTACTGAACGAATCCATACTCACAACAAAAATCTCGCAGTTCCCGGAACAGGTCGGTGAAAATGAGGAATTCATTCGTCAGCATTGGCTCGGCGGCCGCACCGCCGATTGCATCGGACTCATCAAAGGTTATGCGTGGTTCAACTGCGACACCGGACAGATCGAATACCGCTCCAACGGTGTTCGGGATACCGGCTCCGACCCCATGCTTGATATGGCGACCGAGAAAGGCACGATTGATACGATGCCCGACATCCCCGGCATCGCCGTATGGATGGACGGACACATCGGCATCTATGTCGGGGACGGACAAACCATTCATGCTGCGAACACGGAGTTGGGTGTTATTATGACGCCCCTTGCGCAGTCCGGGTGGACGCATTGGCTCAAGATACCGTATATAACCTATCCCGACAGCGACACACAATGAAAGGACTGAACTATATGGATAAAGACAAAATCAAGCGGCTTGCCGATTATGCCGTCCGGCAGTGCTGTGAAAATTCCGAAAACTGCTATTGGTCGGTTTCCTATGACGAGCTGCACCATCACTTCGGTGTTGAAATTACTGACAGTAACGAAAGCGCAAAGCTGCTCGAAAAAGAATTACGGCAGAGAGAGGAAATCAACGAACTCATTATGACTGAGGACGCTATCGAAATGACTTGCCATCTGAGGTATTGCTCACAGTGTCAGAGCGACCCGGCAAGTCTGTTCTCCGTCCTCGGCTGTAATCTCTACGATGACCACGAAACCGAACACAACCATGAGCCTGCGAATAAATCCTCCGACGAGGACGCAACGCAGGCTCTGTCTATGTAAAGGAGTTTACAACATGAAAAAGACAACCTTCAACATTTCTTTTGATGAGGACAAGGCGGCTGCGCTCACGCTGTATCTTTCGCAAAAAGGTACAACCGCAGAAGCGGAACTCGAAAAAGCGCTCGATGTGCTTTACGGGAAAACCGTTCCTGCGGGTGTGCGTGAATTTATTGATATGCGCTCCGGCATCGCTTCGCCCTCTGCTGTGCCGAAGCCGAGAAAACCGAAGTCCACGAAAACAGAGCATACCGAAGTCAGTGAGGTAAGTGCAAATGAACGACATTGATATTACGCTGTACCTTAACGCATACCGAGTGCGAGCATTGGCCGACGCCCTCGGCAATCAGACCGCCGAAACGGTTGAGGATAAATTGACCGAAGCATTCGACACACTCTATCAGGAGTATGTTCCCGACGAACAGCGCGCCTCTATTGAGGCAACGATTGAAAGTGAGTATGCTGCAGAGCAGGCAAAGCCGGAAGCTGCCCGGCGCTTTGCAGTTTACCATATCCGTGAAAACGATGATGACTACCACTTTACAAGCGACCACTTCCGCACACCGATGCAGGCAGCCTACCGATATCGTCTCTATGAGAGAGGCGAGCTGTCTGATGAACACGAAACCTTCGCCGCCGCTTTTATTGAAACGAGTCCCATCAGCCTCGACTATTTCAGCAAGGTCTGTGCGGATATCCATTCGGATAACAGAGTCACCGCGCTGTTCGAATTTGATTTGGACGAAGGTTGGGTCAGCGTTCATAACAGCACAGATGACGATTGGCAAGTCTACTCTCTGCACGATTTTTCCGTTGCGGCTTATAAAGCATTCCGCTCCGATTACCGAAGCGAAGAAGGGCGTCGTGAAATATTCAATAACAGCCTTGCCGGAAAAGAAGTGGATCTGTCGGAGGAAACCGATGACGAAACCGAAAACCAAGTGATTCAGATATAAGGGGGATTAAAGTATGGATAACAATATTTCAAAAGCGGAATTTCTCCGCAACTGCTTTAAGGAAATGCTTGACGATGGAAAGCCTCATAGATACCGAGAGCTTTTGGAATTCGCTCGACAGCAAATTCAGGGAACAAGGTTCGACGAAAAAATCCAGCCGAACCTTTTCATCCAGTATGTCAACAGCGTCATCAAGAAACCTGATTCGGACTATGAACGGGTACAGTTTGGTATCTATCAGAAAAAATCTCCGCAAAAACAGTTGGAAATCAAAGCGGATAACGAATTGGATCGGCTGTATTCTATGCTGGACTGCAGCTGCGCCTTAAAGGAGCAGATGGAAAAAGCATATACCGATTGCTGTATTGTATTCCCCGAAAACCGTGAGGAACTTGCCGGAACATTCAAGCACACCTTTGAAAGCCTCGACGAGTCCATAAACGGGCTGAGTGCATGGGTCGCCTATGTGGAGGATCTCTCCGATATGTTCTATGAGGAAACCGACGACGAATCCGAAGCTCCGGCAATGCAGATGTGACCGCCGTGTGCGCCCCGTGTCGCCCCGTGTCGCCCCGTGTGGCGAGATGCAGCCCCACAGCGGGTAAACACAAGCCCTGCGAAAGCAAAACGCCGTTTGGGGCGTTTTTCGCCCGACTTTGCGGAAACAGACAGGCGGTACGAAAATAAGCAGGTGAAAGCCGAGGGGTTGCACCGCTTCCCCTCGGCGGTTCACAGCGGACGGCAACGCCGACCGCATAAGGCTTTGCGGGGCTTTTGGGGGCTGCAGAGAAAACCGACCTTTCGGGGTTGCTCGAATTTCAGCCTCGCTGATTTAGGGGTTGCTGTTTTTGAGCGAAAAATACGGCAGAAAAAGGAGATGATTTGAGTGCCGACGCCGAAAAACAAACGCAAATTTGCATTGTGGCTCTATCCCGAAACGCTCGATAAAATCGGGCAGCTCTACACCGCAGACGATTGCCGCAGTAAATCCGAATTCATAGAAAAGGCGGTGCAGTTCTATATCGACCACCTCACCGCCGAGGATCAGCGCTCCATGCTGCCAAACGCAATGCTGTCCTCTATGAAAAGCATTGTTGCCGAGAGCGACAACCGCATCTGCCGATTGCTTTTCAAGTTGGCAGTTCAACTTGCGGTTACGATGAATGTGGTGGCGGCGAACAGTGAGATTGACGATATATCTCTCGAACGGCTCAAGGGCGAATGCGTGAAAGAAGTAAAAAGGCTCAACGGCAATTTTACTTTCAAGGACGCAAACGATTGGCAGAAGGGATAATGTATGGCACGGCTTATAACCAAATTCAAATATCTAAAGCCGGAGGACAGAAAAAATGTCGGCGGCTATGCGGAGTACATCGCTACCCGTGAGGGTGTTGAAAAGATCGACGAATCAAGGAAATTTGCTCCGGCGACCGACAAGCAGCGGCGGCTCATTCAAAAAATACTCGCAGACTTTCCCGACAGCAAATCATCGTTGGAGTATGAGGACTACCTCAAAGATAAAACTGTCGGTGCGGCTTCGGAATTCATTACCCGTGCGATTGAGGAAAACGCCGATGAAATGATGCACGCCAAAACCTATGCCGACTACATTGCTACCCGTCCCCGTGCGGAACGCATAGGCTCTCACGGTCTCTTTACCGATGACGGAGTGGCGGTGGATCTGCAAAAGGTATCCGACGAACTCAATGCGCATACGGGAAATGTATGGACAGCAATCGTATCTCTGCGCCGAGAGGACGCTGAGCGCCTCGGCTATGATAACGGCAGCCGATGGCGGGATATGCTTCGGTCACAAACGCAGACACTATCTGAAAATTTGAAAATACCGATGAGCAACCTCCGTTGGTTTGCCGCTTTTCATAATGAAAGCTACCATCCCCATGTCCACATGATCGTCTACTCGACCGACCCGAATGAGGGCTATCTCTCGGAAAAAGGTCTGATGGCGTTGCGCTCATCCTTCGCCAAGGACATATTCGCACAGGACTTGCTCTGCGAATACAAAAAGCAGACCGAACACCGTGACGCGCTCAAGGTGCAGAGCCGAGAGGTACTCGTCGAACTCATTGCCAAAATCAACAGCAGCATCTATGATGATCCACAGGTGGAGGATCTGTTGCAGACGCTCGCCAAGAGATTAGCTGTGACCAACGGCAAAAAGCAATACGGCTATCTGCGCAAGGATATCAAGGAAATCATAAACAATATCGTTGACGAATTCGGCAAGGATGAACGCATCGCAACCCTCTATGATTTATGGTACGAGTCAAAGGAAACGGCGCTCAAGGTGTACACCGAGAGCCGACCGGAACGGCTGCCGCTGTCGCAAAACAAGGAATTCAAATCCGTAAAAAATATGGTGATAGCCGAGGCGATGAAACTCAATTTGCCGACAGATGATATTGAGGAAACGGACGAGCCGACAGAGCCGGACTGCGAACCAACCGCAGAGGAAGCCGAAAGCCCCGATCCACCACCTCCGCCTATGGACGAATACGAAAAAACGGTTGCAGACGCTGACAAGGGCAACAAATGGTCGCAATACCGTGCGGCAAAATTTATGCTCGACCGTGACGGCGAACATTACGATCCGAAAAAAGCAATCGAGTATCTCAGCAAATCCGCCAAGCAGGGCTACACCGTTGCAAAATATATGCTCGGAAAGTTGTATCTCAAAGGCGAGGATGTGCCGAAACAAATGCTCCACGCTCTGCATTGGCTTGAAAGCGCTGTCAAAGACGACAACCCATACGCCGAATATCTACTCGGCAAAGTTCTGCTTAAAGGCGAGGACATAGAAAGAGATACCGAACGAGCCGAGAGCCTGCTGAGTCGTTCCGCAGAGCAAGAAAATAAATATGCGGCGTACACGCTCGGCAAAGCGTATCTTGACGGAGATATCCTCGCCCAAAACATTGACGAAGCCGTGCGTCTGCTGAATCTGTCGGCATCAAGAAACTTTGCTCCGGCACAGTTTATCCTCGGCAGGCTGTTGTACAAAGGCGAAGTCATACCGAAAGATATAAAGAAAGCCGCAGAATGGCTTGACCGTGCCGCCGCACAGAATGATCCCTATGCGGCATACCTTGCAGGCAAGATATATCTGACCGAGGACGAGGTCAAGGACATTCAAAAAGCCATCCGCAGCTTTATAATTGCCGCCGAGAACGGAAATGACTTCGCCGAATACCAACTCGGAAAAATCTATCTCTACGGCAAAGACATACCGAGAGATACCGATAAGGCGATGTACTATCTTCATCTTGCCGCCGAGCATGGCAATCAATATGCCGCACAGCTCATCCACAGCATTCGTGTCAACGGAAACTGGACGGCGGCGCTTGCATCGCTTCGTCTGCTCGGACACATGGCTCGTATCATCCAAAACCGCTTGGAGGACGAGCGCAAAGGCAGAGAAAACCGCATCGACCGCAAGCTGCGGAGAAAAATCGAGGATAAAAAACAGGCTCACGGACTCAAACAATAGCACAGAGAGGTTGCGCATACATTTTATGCGCAACCTCAAGAAAACAAGCCTGCGGGGTGAGTTCCGCAGGCTTGTGTCTATGCGTATTCAGTTTATTTTCTGTAGGTACTGACCTTTTTCCAATTCGGCGGGAAGCCCATCATATGATACACGGTTACTTCGGATAACGATGCTGTGCTTGCAAAGTAATGAGCAAATATTTTTGAAAGACTTTGCTTGAACTTCTTAAAATCCTCATTCGGCAAAAGATAACGGAAAGCAATAACCAACGCAAACAGATCACGCTTGCCGCAGAGATATTGTGTGCCTCTCTTGGGGATGGAGAGTTTTCCGTGCAGCACCGTATCTGGAATATCGTTTTTCGTCTGATAGGAAAAGAGCCGTTCGTTGTGTGCGCAGACATTGCGAAATTTGGTAATGACCTTCAAATACTGTCCGAGTTGTTTTTCATTTACGCCGTCAAAGTTTTTGGAAATCTTGACTCGCAAATCAGGGGTTGTGAGCGCATAAAACTTTGAAAGAGTTCCGAAGGTCAGTCCATTCACAAGCACCCACAGCGGTACATTGCCATAAGTAGTGCGTTGGTGATTGATATATGGATAGTCACTGCTTTTTGTAGCGAGATTATTCAACGCACCTATCAGTTTTGCAACATCAGCTCGGCGTTTAAAATCCGGAACATAGTTTGCCGGGTCAAGATAGCAGGATTGTTGCTCTCCGTGCTTTTCCGTGAAGTAATAGGAAAGCAGTGAACGGATGTGCCGCTCAAACCGCAATATGTACTTCAAAAAGAGCTCCCGAAGGTTTTCATCAAATTTATACAGTGCAACGATATCTTCAAAGGCGACGCCGTCTCTGTATTTTTTTGTGGTTGGATTTTTGAAGGGACTTTTATAACCGCCGATCAAACCGAAATAACCTATCTCACGCAGTTCTTTCTCGGCATATGCACGGTTATTGATCACAAGCCCCTTTTCGTTTTCCAACTTATTGAGTTGATCCTCAAAAGATAAAAACGGTTTCGCCATAACTGTCCTCCCAAAAAAGTAAAGGGAGTCCCCGCAGGAACTCCCCCGGTCGCAGGCCTCGCGGGTTTCTGCAACTCGATCACTGAACATATTATACACGGGAAACGGACTTTTGTCAAGCCCTTTGCCCCGGAATATGTTCAATGTCAGTATATGCGGTATGCATTGGCCTTATTCAAAACAGCGCCGACAACAATTTTATTATATCAGAAAGGAACAAAAAATGCCAACAGAATATATCCATTTCACCGCCGAGCAAAAGGAAGCTGCCCGGCAGACAGACCTTGTATCCCTCCTGCAAAGTCAGGGGGAACAGCTCAAACGCTCCGGCAAGGAATATGTATGGCGTGACGGCTCGGAAAAGGTAACGGTCAGAGGAAACCTGTGGTTTCATCAGTACGAACGCATCGGCGGCGACGCCGTGGACTTCGTCCGCAGATTTTATAACATGGACTTTCCGCAAGCCGTTAATTTCCTGCTCGGCAATAACGGCGGCACAATTCAAAGAGCCGAGCCGGTCAAACGAGAGCCGCCAAAGCCGTTCACCCTTCCGCCGAAAAATGATAATATGCGGCGTGTGTATGCCTATCTCCTCAACCGCCGAGGGATAGACCGAGAGGTACTGTCGGCCTTTGTGCATAAGGGAATGATATACGAATCAGCCGACTACCACAACGCCGTCTTCGTAGGTTACGATGAACACGGCATCACCCGTC
>CAVJDU010000055.1:0-8137 GCA_963648385.1 uncultured Coriobacteriaceae bacterium
CAGACAGACAGACAGACAGACAGACAGACAGACAGACAGACAGACAGACAGACAGCGAATAACTGCCTGAATTTTTTCGTGTGCAAAAATATAAATAATTGTGCTTAACCAACCTAACAGGGCTTGCAAATCGAGCCTTGTCGGGTTGTTTTTATATATAAGGCAGAAAATATTATGATAAATTGGAGGAAAGAAAAATCATGAAAAGAAAGATCAAACAAATCCTTGCAGCGCTGCTTGTTGCGGTCATGCTTGTCGGCATTGCGCCGATTGGTGGAGTAAATTTTAATGCAAATGCTGTGGCAGGAAGTAACAATGAGAATATTTTTAATTCGAAAATTTGTAAGTTTAACGGAAATTATTATTTAATCGATAAAACAAGTGTTTATAAATATAATTCTAACTTAACTGAAAAAGAAGAATTATTATTTCACGCTAATGGTGTTTCAAAAATGTGTGTTTACAAAGACACATTATACTTTCTGAATGGAGATTCTACTGGAATTGCTATATACGATGAAAAAACCGAAAGTATAAAAGATGTATATCATTCAAAAGCCCCGTATCTCGCTGAGTGTTCTTTGTATTTTTACAACGACTATTCAATCGTTTCCGATTACGCTGCTGAATCTGAAGATTTATCAAATCGACACATATATATTTACGATACCGAATTTAAAAAGCTGTCATACGATTTTGATGGAAGAATAATAAAGGTTATTGATTCAAAGATATTTTATGAAATAAAGTTTGAAGATTCTTCTTCAATATATTTTCTATGTTTTGATTTAGAAACAGATACTCAAAGTATACTTTATACAGATTCATATTCTGAAAGTCCATATCATGGAGTAAACATTTATAGTGTAAACATAACTGATGTTGCATATTGCAACAAATCGGTATATTTTGTCTTAGGCTATACAGAGGGAACAGGAAAGTATTTTAATGGAACCTTGTATAGATATGACTTCAATAATACTTTTAGCATTATAAAAGAAGGTGTCGGAAGGTCATTGTATTATAGTAATGATACTCTTTTTGGAACTATAAAATACGATGGATATCGTGGAGAACAGGGAATTTATTATGTTGAAAGTGGCAGTACTCAAATATATGATGATTCAATTTATAATATAGTAAATTTCGATGCAGACAGCATTGTCAATTATAATGACAAAGGATTATATATATACGATTTAAAAACAAAAAAGAATAGTTTAGTATGCAATACAGCGGATTATTTAAATAAATATGACCAAGTAATTGAAGAATATATCAACAATTGGACTGGATACTCTAAGCCTCCTAAAAAGTTTTTTTCAGTAGATTATTATTATTCTTTTATTTCAAGTAATGTTCTGGTTTATTCACCGGTAGTGTGTATTCCTAAAGGACAAATTGATAATAGTTACCATACTGTTTATAAATGTGATTATGAAATTAGAAACTATAATCCTGCCATTCTCACCTTTGCTGACGATCCGGCACTTTGTGTTGAGGACGGAAAAAGTATAAATCTTTGTTTTGCGCTGACCAAGGACGGCGGAGAGTCATTATATGATGGTTGGAGTCAGCCTGCATTGACAATTGGCGATAAAACCGTTATATCCGTCTCGAACATGACGGAGAAAGATTCTGTATACGGCATAACCGTAAGAGGACTGAAAATCGGTCAATCTACGCTCGTTGTTACAGACGCCAAAACCGGCACATCAACATCACTTTTAATCACGGTGAAGGATAAATATGCCAAAACATATACCTATGCCATTGATAAAATGAAAGAGTTCTATCCCGGTAATGTTTTTGAAAAAGATATAAAAACAAATATTTATAATCAGCACGGAATATATGTGAATAATTATTCTGCGAAATATGATCAGAAGAAGGACTCTTACACCGTTTCGTTTAAGGCGTTTAATTCGCAGTATCTTTCGGGTGCGGTTGATATTTTTGATAAGGACGGCAACTGGATCGGTAGCGAAGAGATTAAACACAAATCAACGATCTCAAGCCTTAAAAGTACAGCGATTCAGGGCTTCTATTTGGTTTCCGATCCGTTTACCGGAAAAATACTTACCTATGAACAACACTCTTTCTCGGAAGAATCTGATATTTCGTTTGAAGTGCCGAACGGCGGACATTTTACAATTTCAAACAATTATGCACAGTCGCTTGGAACATTCCTTTACAATTCAACAGAGATATTGCTCAATGGAATTAAAACCGTAATAGACGGTGCAAAAGGCGATAAGAATATTGATGTCGCAGAATTGGTCAAAGAAGCTGTTGAAGAAGACAAAACAAAAGCGGAAAAAATCAAGGATATCATTGGTAAAACTATTTCAAAGGTGATTGATAAGCAAATAGATAATTATATTGATTTAACCATTGAACAAAAATGTGAAGGTATAGCTAATGCATTAATAAGAGTGATGAATGCAGCGAAAATTGACTTTAAAGATGTATTTTCTGTAGCTTTGGGTGTCAGCGAAAGCAAACTTCTTAAAGCTTTCGGTCCTGCCGGAACAATGCTGAACAGTTGTTTTGCATTTGCAAAAAGCTCCGATATGGTTGTTCAGGTTGAAGAAATTGCAAAATCAATAAATGCGGAGTATACGACGGTTGTTACATCTTTGGATAACGGATATGTAAACGATAACGGAATATCGGTAATATCAAACGGAAATATTGATAAAGATGCTGTTTTGCAGACCTTCCTTGTTTCGGCAAGTGATGTTGTTGAAGCGATTCTTGATCCGCAAAATCCGTATGAGCAGTTTGAATTGTATAATATTTGCTTTGTAAAAGATGATCAGTATGTTCAGCCTAACGGCAAAGTAACAGTTGAAATTCCTGCACCTGAAAACATGAAGGGGAATTCCTGTGTGGTATACCGTCAGGAAAAAGACGGCAAATGGACTGTTTTGCAGGCATATCGCAAGGGAGATTATATATGTTTCGAGACAGATCATTTCAGTATGTATGCCTTGATTTATGACAAAAATGAACCCGAAATAGCTAAGTTGCCGGATAAGCTTGATTACACGGTCGGTGAAGCGATAGATCTCAGCGGCATGATTTTGAAGCTGAACGGTAAGGAAATAACATCAGGCTTCATGAGTAAAGAAAATTTGGCATATAAAATAGGAAAGCAAACTGTAACCGTACTTTACGGAGACTCCGAAATCACTTTTGATATTAATGTAAAGGCACTTCGAGTTAAAGCTGTTTCAATCGGCGACATCACGATGAATTACAAAAAATCTACAACGATTACGCCGAACATCGCCGCCGACGAGGGCGCAGAGTACACGGTGAAGTATTTATCGTCCAACCCAAGCGTCGCAAGAGTAGACGACAACGGCAATGTCTACGCCGCAAAGCGTGGCAGCGCAACAATAACCTGCACCGTAACCGACTCCAACGGCAACACCGTTCAGGACACCTGCACCGTCACCGTCAAATATTCATTCGGTCAGTGGCTGATCAAAATCCTCCTCTTCGGCTGGATTTGGTATTGATCCCGTGATTTGACGATTTGATCGTTTGATGATTCGATTGATTTGATTAAACTGATTGAATTTGGCGTGATTTGTTGATTTGATTGAATTGATTAAATTTAGCGTGATTTGTTGATTTGATCGATTTAATTGAATTTGCTGTGATTGGGTGATTCAACACCAAGCCATGCCAAACAAAGCACAAATATTTAAAGCTCCTCCATTTCGGGGGAGCTTATATTCATATCGGTCTAAAACTACGCCGGCATAAAATCATCTCGGTATAAAATCACGCCGGTATAAAATCATGCCGGTATAAAATTATGCCGGTATAAAATCATCTCGTAGGGCATGATGCCCACATCATGCCGCCGTATCAGATGTGATTTACGGAAAAGACAGCGTTTTGAATTTACACAAATCTAATATCCAAAATCAACGATTATTCCGATTACGCACAAATCCGTTTCGTTTTGTTTCCTCCAAACAAAGCAAAAAGACATTCCTTTTTCGGGAATGTCTTTTTGGGGCAATACCACACAATTGGGGGCGGTGTTGCTTTAAATTATCGTCTGTAATTGTGCTGCGGGTCGATCAATACGCCTTGCCCCAATAGAGCATATGCTTTGCCGGCTTGCCGCAGCAGACGCAGGTGTCGCTCAGGTGCTCCTGCTCAAACGGAATGCAGCGTGATGTGATACCGATCTCGTCCTTGAGCTTGTCCTCGCACTCGCGATCGCCGCACCACATGGCCTTGATAAATCCGGGCTTGTTGTCTGCAATGTCCTTGAGCTCGGCGTAATCCCTTGCGGTGAAGGTCATTGCGGCTCTGCGATCAATAGCCTTTTGGTAAAGTCCGTCACGGACAGCCTCAAGCAGTTCCGGAATCTTTGTTTCAAGCTCATCGAGCGAAACAAAAATCTTCTCCCCATTGTCTCTGCGAACAACGACGCAGCGATTGTTTTCAATATCCTTCGGGCCGATCTCAAGACGAAGCGGAACGCCCTTCATCTCGTATTCCGCAAACTTCCAGCCGGCGCTGTTGTCGGAATCGTCAAGCTTGACTCGGCAAACGCCGGAAAGCTTATTTTTAAGCTCGTTGGCCTTGTCGAGAACGCCCTCTTTGTGAGAGGCGATAGGAATAATGACAAGCTGGATCGGAGCGACTGCCGGCGGAAGAACAAGTCCGTTGTCGTCGCCGTGGGTCATGATGATCGCACCGATGAGGCGAGTGGTCGAGCCCCATGAGGTCTGGAACGGGTGATGGAGCTTGTTGTCCTTGCCCGTGAACTGAATATCAAACGCCTTTGCGAAGCCGTCGCCGAAATAGTGCGATGTGCCGCTCTGGAGAGCCTTGCCGTCATGCATAAGAGCCTCGATGGTGTATGTATCCTCAGCTCCCGCAAAACGCTCTTTGGCGGTTTTAACGCCCTTTACGACCGGCATTGCAAGATATTTCTCGCAGAACTCGGCGTAAACATTAAGCATACGGATTGTTTCCTCCTGAGCCTCCTCAGCCGTTGCGTGGATCGTGTGACCCTCCTGCCAAAGGAACTCTCTTGTGCGCAGGAACGGACGGGTCGTTTTCTCCCAGCGGACAACGCTGACCCACTGGTTATAGAGCTTGGGAAGATCCCTGTAGGAGTGAACGATGTTTGCATAATGCTCGCAGAAAAGCGTTTCCGAGGTTGGCCTTACGCAAAGCCTTTCCTCGAGCTTTTCGTTGCCGCCGTGGGTTACCCAGGCAACCTCGGGAGCAAAGCCCTCAACATGATCTTTTTCCTTTTCAAGCAGGCTTTCCGGAATGAACATCGGCATACACACATTCTCGTGACCCGTTGCCTTGAACATACCGTCCATTATGCGCTGAATGTTTTCCCAAATCGCATAGCCGTAGGGTCTGATAACCATGCAGCCCTTAACGCTTGTGTATTCGCAAAGCTCGGCCTTTTTAACAACATCCGTGTACCATTTTGCAAAATCCTCGTCCATTGAGGTGATTTCCTCAACCATTTTCTTCTGCTGTGCCAATTCAATTACCGCCTTTTATTTTATTCGTGATCCTCTATATATTTGACCGCATCATCAACGGTTCTCATTTCTTCAACCGCCTCGTCCGGAATCTCGACCCGGAACTCGTCCTCAATGCTCATAACAAGGTCAACGATGTCGAGACTGTCTGCGCCGAGATCGTCAATGATGTCGCTGTCATGCCGGATATCGTCCTCGTCGATCTCGAGCTGATCGGCAATTATTTTTTGCAGTCTTTCAAATACTGATACTGACATGGAAAAAACTCCTCTGAATTAAAAATTATTGTCACCGATAAATCAGTGTTTACCTAAAAGATATTAGTGTTATTTTATACTTTTGTCAATAGACTTTTGGCAATTATTTGATAAAATAAGCGGTTTTTTTACTTTTTGCCGCTCCAAAATGCATATTGATCCCCAAAATGAATATTTTTCTCGATGTAAAGGCGTTTTACTTTACGACAAGCAAAATCACTTGTCGCTGTGGAAAACTCGGTGGAAAGTGTGGAAAACTCAACGCAAAATCAAGGCATTCGAGCCTGTTTTGTGGAAAATTCGTAAAGGTTTCAGCCTTTACATGTGGAAAACTCAATTTTCGGATAATTTCAAACGGAAATTTTCTGCGATGAATATTCAATGAATACTGAATATTTTACTTCTGAGAAGCGATGACTCTCTCGGCGAGTGCCTTCAACTCGTCCATGGTGGAAAGCTGACCGATCTCCTGCCTGAAAGAGGCTGCTCCTCGGATACCCTTGATGTACCATGCGGCGTGTTTTCGGGCTTCGCGCATACCGATTCGCACACCCTTGTATTCGCAAAGAGTGCCAATATGGCGGAGCATAACGCCCATTTTTTCCTCGAGCGTCGGCTCAACGAAATCCGCTTCGTTGTTAAGATATGCATTTATGTGCCGAAATATCCACGGATTACCAAAAGCTCCTCTGCCAACCATCAGGAAATCGCAGCCCGTCTCGTCGAGCATCTTTTTTGCGCTCTTTCCGTCAACGATATCGCCGTTGCCGATTACGGGTATCGAAACGGCGCTTTTGACCCTTGCGATTTGGTCGAGATTCACGGGCGGAGCATACATCTGAGCTTTTGTCCTGCCGTGAACCGTTATTGCGTTCGCTCCTGCGGATTCGATCCGTTTTGCGATTTCAACGGCATTAATGCTGTTCTCGTCCCAGCCGATGCGAATTTTCGCCGTGACGGGAACGGGAGAAACTTCGACGACCCTCTCCACGATTTTGCCGATAAGCTCCGGCCGTTTGAGCAGCGCAGAACCGCCGCCGTTGCCTGCGATTTTCGGCGCAGGGCAGCCCATATTTATGTCGATAAAGTCGGGCGAAAACTCCATAGCCTTCAACGCAGCCTTCGCCATAATGTCGGGATCGTCGCCGAATATCTGTGCGCCGGCAGGGCGTTCCTCGTCCGAGAGAAAAAGCAGTTCTTTCGATTTCCTGTCCTGCATCGTCAAGCCCTTGGAGCTGACCATTTCGCTGATGACATATGCCGCCCCGTAGCTCATGCAAAGCTCACGGAATGCCCTGTCGGCAACTCCCGCCATCGGCGCAAGACAGGCGTGACCGCTTATTTCAAGATTTCCGATTTTCATTAAATCACCGAGAGTTATTTTACCATATATAATGTATACTTGTCAAAAGGGATTTTGCGGCACGGTTCATTTTTTGCATCTTTTCGGACATTCGGTCTGCTTGAGGATATAATCTATGCTGACATCGTAAAGGTCGGCGAGCGCAACAAGAAGCTCGTCCGTGAGCGGCTGCACGCCCGTTTCAATGTAGCTGTATTTCCTTTGCGTGATTCCGATTTTGTCGGCAACATTTTGCTGCGTAAAATCATTGTCCTCCCGCAGATCCTTAATTCTGTTTTCCATTATAATCACCGAAAATATTTTATAATAGATAAATATTATCTATTGACATTTAGATAAAAATTAACTATAATATAAAGCGATAGATGATTTTTATCTAAAGCAACAAGAAAGAAGGATATAAAATGACAGAAAACGAAATAATAGAATTTTTAAAAGAAAACCAAAAGTATTTACCGAAGGATGAGGAATGGAGGAAAATGATTGTCAAAGCCTGCATGAGTGCCGATAGTATACAGGCGGAGGAAGTTAAAAAGATGAAATTTAAAAATCCGACAATTATGCAGGTTGTTTCAATTTTTTTAGGTTGGCTCGGAATTGATCGGTTGATACTCGGTGATTTTGTTTTTGGCTTTATGAAAATGTTTGTTTGCTGCGGCGTGTTTGGTATAGGCTGGTTAATTGATATTGTAAGAATAAAGAAAGATACAAGATATTTTAATGCCGCAAAGCTGCTGGTATATTTTTACCCCGGAAAAATTAAGAAGCCAACATTTTTTAATATGTTTTTCTCCAATAAGAAAAATACAGAAAATTTGACAAATGCAATCAATTCGGCAAATGATTTTAGGGATACTTTTTATCTCCATTAAGGAGACCAGCTATGAAAAGTCAAGAGGAAATTAAGAGTTAACAAGACGGGAAGGATCGAACAAAACATTGTGCTTTAAAAGAGTGAAAATGACACGAACGAGTTTGTG
>CAVJDU010000056.1:0-8123 GCA_963648385.1 uncultured Coriobacteriaceae bacterium
CCGGGCTTGAGGTTGTCCAACTGAAACACACCGCCGTTTGCGGTTTTCACAGTCTTGTCAACGCCGTCGCCCTGAATACGGAAGGTGATGCCGTCCACCTTGCCGTCCTCACTCATCTTGACGATCTTGGCGCTGCCATAAGAAACCTTCAAATTGATATATCCCTTGACAGGGTCATCAACCTGTTGGCCGAAAGTGACAGTGTCTTGATTTCCGCTGCCCGGCTGATATGCACCGTCAGACCAAATAATAAGCCCACGGCGCTGTGAGGATTTCTTTTCCGCAGTAAGAGTAACCTTATCTGTCGGTGCGGAATTTGATGTTATGATGAGTTTGTTTCCGCTTACAACACAGTTCATACCGGGTGCAGAATAATTGTAATTACCGATAACTCCGTTTGTATCGGTAAGTTCGGTGCAATATCGGCTGCCGTCCCACGAAAGTTCTACTGTTTGCGCTTTGCCTGCTGTTCTTGAAAGAAAGCTCGGCATTTTTGTGTGCTGCTGAACAGCAGAAGCAATGGTGTTATAATAATTCATAATGCCATTTCTCAGAGGATGATCTCCGCGCACCTGTTCAAGAATGGCGTTATAACCGTTGGGTGTTACATGATTAAAGTATTCGTCACGCTCTCCGACAACGGTTTCCCAAACAAGGAGTTGCGTTGCGAAAGCCTTTGACATTGTATCTGCATCCTCGGCATTCTGAGATTTCCAAGAGTCTGAGATTTGTCCGGTATATCCGTATTGCAAAATTCGTCCGAGAAACAGTTTGATGTCATCGGCCGAAATTGTACTGTTATACGCCTCCGGAAAGTTGTCGAAGAAGTCCTCGCCTTTCTGCGTAAATACCAATCCCGTATCAAGCGGTCTGCCGGGTTCAATACAGTAACAAATATTACCCTTGTACGAGTTCATTGTATAGAAGGTTGTATGTCTTCCTTTGTGGCTCATCCAACCGCCCATATAGTGCAGTTCATCATGCCCCCATGTTACGGTGCTGTAATTGGCATCACCATTTCGGGGATACCCGATGACAATGGCTTTGCCTGTGGTACTCGCCGCTGATGCGGTTAATGCAACTCCAACAATGGTTGACAGACAGATAATAAAAGATAGAAGAAGCGAAACGCTTCTTTTGAAAAAACTGTTTTTCAATGATTTTCACCCTTTCAGATAATAAAAAACGCACCGTCGTTAAACGATGCGTTCTATCAGATTTATATATTTTAAGCGTAGCCTATAAAAAGTCTGTAATTACCGTTCCCGTCCGATTCTGCCCATACCCAAATATCCGTAAAGCCTTCGACATTTTTGTATCTGTTCATTCGTGTCTTTATGTCTCTTTCAAGATATTTTGAGTTCGGTCCGGCTATTATAGGGTTATCCCAACATGAAACTGCTTCGGAGTCTATCGCAAGACCTATGTTTTCAGCATATTCTCTTGCGAATTCAATCCAATAGTTTATATCGAACTGTGGGTCGGCAGGCTTCGGTTTTTCAGTTTCGGTTAGCGTAGGATCAACAGACTTCGGAGATTCGGTCGGTTTGCTTTCCGGCGGCTCTGTGACTTTCGGCGGTTCGGTCTGCTTTGGTGGCGCAGTCGGCGATTCGGTATCCGCAGGCTTTGCGGTTTCCGGTTTGCCGCTGTCGGCAGGGGCAGTACTGCTTTCCTTTTCTTTTTCTGCCGTAGATTCGTCTGTCTTTATTTCGCTTTCTGCAGGCAGGCTGCTCTCGGCTGTCGGCTCGGAAGTGCTGTCCGTGACCGTTGCCGTTATACTGCTTTCCGTGCTGACCGCACCGCTTTCGGTATTATCGTTTGCATTATCTGCGGCGCATCCCGCAATGCTCAGCGTTATCAGTCCTGCAAGGAGGACTGCGAGCGTTTTCTGTTTTTTCATTTCCGTCACCTCTATCTACATCATACCGAAACGAACCGGAAAGTCCAGCAGAATTTCCGTTTTTCAGAAAAAAGTCACATCTTTTGTGCAGGGCTTTCATCCTCATCGGGTAATTCGCCTTCGGCTTCCTCCAGAGCTTCACGGTAAGCGCCGAGAACGGCGTCCTGAACGCTCTGTCTTGCCGAATCGGTGAGGGCAAAGGCAATGTCCGAATACTTGGTGTCGCCGTTTGTACCTTTGTAGGAGCGAAACGGCATCCTTGCATAAAGTCCTTTCTGGCCGTCCACAACGGCGATGTCCTTGATGACGAATTCGCCGCCGATATTGACACTGGCATACGCCTTGACCGTAGCGTTTTCACGGTCGATCATGCGGTCGATTTTAGCGCTGACCGACAGCTTGGGTTTGGATGGGGTGTTTGCTTTCTTGGTTGCCATACTGTTTTCCTCCTGATTATATATTGGTATTTAGAGCTTTCTGTTCAGCCCATTTGACGGACAAATGGACAAGCGCCACACGCTGTTGTTCGGCAGAAAGGCTGTCGAGGAAATCCTCAAGCGTCATTTCGGTTTCCTTATCTGCTGCCTTAGTGCCGGCGCAGTTATCGCAAATCTTTTCACGCTTGACGGTAACAGTTCTGCCGTCCGGCGATTCGGTGAAGGACAGCACATCGTTATACGAAAAGCCGACACGCTGTCTGATCTCATAGGGGATGGTGATGCGTCCTCTTTTTCCGAGGATGCGGAACATTTTTGTCATTTCAATACGCCTCGCTTTCGTCACAATGATCATAACAGGGACAGTCATCGCAGTCGCCGGTGCAGTCCATATCGGCAATGGGGCAGTTTTCGCAATCGCCGTCGCAGACGATGTCTTTCGGGTCGTCGATATTTTCAATGACGATCTTATGTCCGTCTGCGTACATCTGCATGGGGTCGCCCTCAAACATTCCGGCTTCTGAGAGCAGCTCGGCCGGCACGGGAATCAGTACGAGTTCCTCGGTTTTCATCTTTTTATTCGGCATACAATATTCTCCTTCAGAATTTTATCGTAATCTATGGGTTTGTCGACAGGGTCGAACAGGGTGAGCTGGTGGGGCTGCTGCCGTTCACGCTCAAAGAGGTCATAATTGGCTACGAGCAGTTCGGGAAATTCCTTGCCTGCCTCATATTTCTGCGCCATGCTATGCACCCGTTTGAAGTCGAAAAAGTTATATTCTTTATATAACTCTCGGATTTCGGGACAGTCATTATATGACAGCAGAAACTTGCCTTTCATACCTGCAAGGGCGTGGTAGAGCCGCAGATGATCCTCCCAAGTAAAGCCGCAGTCATACACATATTCGCTTGTGAAGTACGGCGGATCGCAGTAGGTGAAGGTCGTCGGGCGGTCATAGTGCTTAATGAGAGTTTCAAAGTCCTGATTTTCGATAACTACATTCTCACACCGCTTGGCGAAGTCCTGCACGAGCGTAAACAGCGATCTGAGGGAAAACGGCTGACAGGCAAAGGACTTGCATCCGCTGGAATAACTGTAGCGAATGAGTTTTAGGAACATGGCAGCCCTGCGTAGGTCATGGTCGTTCCGAGCCGCCGAATACAGCGTCCGAACTTCCTTGGCGGTCACTTCGGGCAGCAGTATTTCCGTGAGGTCAAGCTGTGCCTTTAGGTAGTCCTCGGTGAATTCCTCTTTTTCAAAGAACTTTTTCAGCACGGCGAAATCGTCACGGGAATTAAGACTCAAAAAGCCGAGTTCACGGATGAACTCCATCGGGCGGTCACGCATACAGCGGAACAGATTGACGAGGTTATGGTTGTAATCGTTGAACACCTCGAATTTGTCCGGCACGGGTTTTCCGAGCAATACCGCACCGGAGCCGCCGAACGGCTCAACATAGCGGTCATAGCCGAGTGGAAAAAGGGCGTACAGGATATGGAGGATAGAGGTTTTATTGCCTATCCATGTTACGGGAGATTTAATTTTGATCACCTCACTTTGAGGCGGTCAACCGTTCTGAAAACAAAAAAGCGGTATCTTTCGTTCTCAAAACGATTGATACCGCTGTGTGTTATATGGTTATTCCGGTTTTGCTCTTTCCTTGGCTTCGAGCTTGGCACGGAGTCTGCGTATCTCGTCCTCATAGTCATTGGTGCGGTTGATCTGCATACATCCGAGTATGCAGAAGCTGACGCACCCGCCGAGGAGCAGGCCGATAATGAGCATTGCGATTTCCATTTTACATTCCTCCCATAGTTATGCTTTCGTCCTCATCGGGAAACAGCTCGGCTGTTTTGACAGCGTCCTCGCCGAGTCCTTGGAGCAAATGATTGAAGTCCTCGGTGTCACAGCAGGAACGGATACCGTAATCGGCACACAAATCTCTGTAATAACTAAGTTCCATATCATCTCTGTCCGTAAGGAGATTTTCATTCAGTTCGAGCCACGCCTTTTGCTTATCCCAACATACGCAAAGCGAGGTCGGGAAACCGCCTGTTTGGTCGCACTGAAAATCCGGCGAAGTATATACCTCGCCGGATGCATAAAACTCTGTGGTTTTCTTTTGCAGTTCGTCATAGGTCATAAGCTCATACCCATTCCTTCGTCCTCATCCTCGGATTCCTCGCCGCCCGTTATATTGACATATTCTCCGATAATGCAGAGAGCTTCGTCATAACTGCCGCACTCATGAATGCGGTCGGTCATTTCGGTTGCCTGTTCCGCAAGTCCGTTGTGTCGGAGTGTACGGGTGGCAAGCCCCATAAGGTTGAAGATGTTTCCGTTTTCTCCGATGAGCTTGCAATCGGGCTTTATCTTATCCGGCTCATGCTCGGAAACAAAGCCGCCGAGCCTATTGGGGACATAGTCCGAAAGCCAAGTGCCGCCGAACTGTTCGTGGGAACGCAATCGCCACATGGCGAGCTTGCCCATGTCAATTTCCACACCGTCCTCAAAGGGAAAGAGGATATTTGTGAGGCTGCCGTTTTGGAATACGGAGATATTCTCAAATTTGCTGCCGCTTTTCAGAATGTCCTCATCGGTGAGCAGACCGTTGATGCCGTCGAGCCACTCCTGCGGATCGCCGCCGCAGCCCTGCAAAACAAGTCCTTCCTTGCCGTTCATGCGGCGAAGGTCATCGGTGGTTACGGTGTTGATGCTCATATTACATACCTCCCATCTGCATGGCTTCATCATGGACTTCTTCCTCGGCGAATTCGGACGGCGTCATTTCATCGCCCAAGAAGTTCGGCTCGGTGTTCTCGTCAAGCGGAATATATCCGCTTTCGCCGAAGTCGAGGATATCCCGCATCAGCACAGTGCCGCCGTGGTCGCTCAACACCTTTGGCTCAATGGAGCAGAAACGGCAGCTTTCATCACTGTAGCGGAGGTCATAGGCGTACAGTCCTTCGGGAATCTGTTCGGGCATGAGCCGCCCGTTGCTGAACAGCGCTCTGCGGTCAAGCACCTCAATGACATCTAACTTTTCCTCGGTCAGTGCTTGCGTTTTGAGTTCCTTTGCCTCCGGCTCGTCATACGGAACGGGCTTGAACAGCTGCCCGTTTCGGGCGGAAATAACGCCGTAATCGGTCAGCGTTGCGCCGAGGCGTTTCAGCAGTTGTTCGCCCTCACGCTGCGCATACAGCCCGTCGAGCCATTTGCGGTCAAAGCGCGTATCCGTATTCTCCGACAGATATTCCTTGAAGAAGATGTCGGCACTGTGGGATTCGGCGGTAAATTCATACCGCCACAGGTTCTGTGCTACATTCAGTGCGTCATGAATGCTTGCCGTGTTTTCGGCGTCGAGAACGGCTTTGAACTTGACCTGTTCGGCTTCGCTCATGATGCTGATTTCTGCAGCAAGTTTATTGAGTGTTTGGACATCGCTCATGCTGTCAAACATATCCGAAGTGATTTGCGGAATTACCGAATCAAATTCATAATACACGCAATCACCGATGTCTGCTTCATTAAACGCCGCAGCATAATTGGCGAGTGTGTCATGCGCCATCGGAAGGTTAAGCCATATAGCCCTATCGACAGGATCGCCCTTGATGTGCTCCGGCGTACCCGATACAAGCAGACGAATAGTAAAGTCAGTGATTTCGGGTTCATCGTCCGGCAATGTCATCCCGTCATATACCTCCGGTCGCTCATACTGAACAGTGGGGATATACAGCCACCCTTCGAACACGCCGTTGTCGTTTTTCTGCTGTACTCTGCCGATTTGCTCAGTGTTCAGAAACGGGAGCACACTTTCGGGGATATCGTCGAGTTCGGGAAGCAGTTCGTTTTCAAATGCAAACCGACCAAGCTCGACAAGGTTGCTCACATTATGAGCAACGGGAACGGTGTCCAAGCCGTAGGTGCAGTTGATGAGGTCTTTGATACTGACGGGGGTTTCGGTATTGTCTGCATCGTCGAATATCTGCCCGGTCACGGCGTAAAGAACGGGCAGTTCCTCGTTGGGAAGAGAGGCAAGCCGCTTGGCAAGGAAGTTCAGCTCGGCCATGCTGAAAGTGTCCAAGCGAATATCCGACAATTCCGACAGAACATCACAATCATTGATGCTGACCTCCACTTCATTTTCTCTGCCGACCGCACACAGCTTCTGCATGGCGTCCTTTATTTCATAGCCCGCTGCAGGCAGCGACAACTCGGCATAAAGAAATCCGCCGTGAATGGTATCCTTGGCGGATAGTTCAAGACTCATGATTTTTCTGTTATATATCATTCCCGTTTATCCTTTCTGAATTTGCTCTTGGTAGATTCGTTTAATAACAGCACCGACGGCAGAAACGACCGGCACACTCACCGCATTGCCTGCCATTTTGTAGAGCCGTCCGTCTTTCAGCCCCGTGGCGGCTGCCTTGTCGAATTGTTCATCCGAGAAGCCCTGCAAGCGCCAACACTCTCTCGGCGTGAGCTTTCGCACTCTGCCGTAGCGGAGGATGCCGTGCCGATCCTGCACCGTTAAGGTGAACATCGGCTCGTTGGGTTCTTTGATCCACCGCCCTTGCTGACGGATGGTTTTCTTGTCAGGCGTTACTACGGCTCTCGGCTCGTCCTCAATAAACACGGCGGAGTGTTCGCCTTTGTGCTTGCTGATGCCGCTGTCTTGCCGAGCCGTAATGCATCGAGCTGTTTCGGTGAGCTTTGCGCCGGCGTTGAGGTCGATAAAAAAATAGCCCTGCGTATTGCCGGGCGTTACGGTATGGGCAATTTTTTCTCCGACCCGACCTCGCCGTGTATTCATTGTCGGGTAGGCAAGGTCGATGCTGTCGCCGGGGTGTGCGAGTTGAAAGCCGGATTTCGTATCTACCTTGATAGGCAATGCTACATCGTAGAGTCCTGTTTTCCCGCCGAAGCCTCCTGCATTGCTTGTGAGAGTAATGCCGACTCCCTCGTCCGAGTAGACCCGATTGCCCTCTGTGCCTCCAAGGAGTTGGATAAGAGACGCTGCATTTGCGTTTGTGAAAGAAAGTATTTCTCCGCAACATCGCTCTCTAAGATATCCGACAATATACACACGCTTTCGGGATTGGGGAACACCGAAATCCTTGCTGTTAAGGATTTGCCAAGTGACATCGTACCCCAACTCATCCAACGCACTGAGGATGGTCGCAAAAGTCCGGCCTTGGTCATGCGACAGCAAGCCGGGAACATTTTCAAGCAGCAGAAAAGGTGGTCTTTTAACGGCGGCAATTCGGGCGATCTCAAAAAAGAGAGTGCCTCTTGTGTCATCTTGGAATCCTCGTCTGAGCCCTGCGATGCTGAAAGACTGACAGGGAAAACCGCCGCAAATAAGGTCGATATCCGGCAGGGTGTATGGATCAATAGTTCTTGCGTCTGCAAAATATAACTCTCCTTTCGTGGGGTACATGGCGTCATACGCCTGCTTTGCATATTTATCTATTTCGCAATAACCGACGCACTCAAAACCGCCGAGCCGTTCAAGCCCCGAACGAAAGCCGCCGATGCCTGCGAACATATCCAAAAATCTGATCGGCATAGGTCATCCGACCTGATTTGTTCTTTTTCTGTTCCGCCTCGCTTTCCTTACATCGTCATACCGAAGCCCTCGGATTCGTCCTCGTCCTCATCCTCGGTTTCCTCATCTGCTTCGTCATCGGCATCGTTGCCGCTGTCGTCCTCACATTCGCCCTCAACGCCGTTTTCTGCGGCTTCCTCGTCTGTTTCCTCGTAGGAGTCCTCTGTGGGGCTTTCG
>CAVJDU010000057.1:0-8104 GCA_963648385.1 uncultured Coriobacteriaceae bacterium
CACCCACGCTGTATGACGAGATGTCCTTTGCGCTTGCTTTCTGAGCAAAATCAATCCCGCTCATCGGCGCAATGCCGATAAGCATTACTGCTACAAACAATGTCGCAAGGATTCTTTTTACTGTTTTTCTCATTGTCCTTCCTCCAATTCTTCATAAATTTTTCTGCCTTATATATAAACAACTCAACAAGGCTTGATTTGCAATCCTCGTCAGGTTGGTTAAGCTCAATTTGTTATTTTTCGCAAATCTTCATTCTTATGCCAGTTTCTTCTTTTAAGTTTATTATACCACTTTTTTCGCTTTTGTCAATAAGAAATACTAAGGCAATTCCAAAGATTGAAAAACTTTCAAAGACTAAAAAACTTTCACATTCTCATTGACATTACAGTTTAAAGATATTATAATCAATATGTTTGGAACAAAGTTCCGTATCTAATTTGGAGGTGCTTTCATTGGTAAGAGCAATTGTCGGCGCTAACTGGGGCGACGAAGGTAAAGGCAAAATCACAGATATGTTTGCTTCAAAGGCGGATGTTGTTATCCGTTTCCAGGGCGGTGCAAACGCCGGACACACGATTATAAACGATTACGGAAAGTTTGCTTTGCATCTTCTTCCGTCGGGCGTATGCCATCCCGAAATAACCAACATTATCGGCAACGGCGTGGCTCTTGATATTCCGAAGCTTGTTGCGGAAATCAAGGATGTTACTTCCAAGGGCGTTCCTCAGCCAAAGCTTCTTGTTTCCGACAGGGCACAGATCATGATGCCTTACCATGTTCTTCTCGACACATACGAGGAGGAGCGTCTTGCGGACAAGCAGTTCGGCTCAACAAAATCCGGTATCGCTCCGTTCTATTCGGACAAGTACGCTAAGATCGGTTTTCAGGTATGCGATCTTTTCTATCCCGATGAGCTTAAAGAAAAGCTTGCAAGCGTTTGCGAGGTTAAAAACCTCCTGTTCAAGTATGTTTATCATAAGCCTCTCCTTGATGTTGACGAGCTGTTCAACACACTCATGGAGTACAAAGACATGATCGAGCCTTATGTTGCCGACACCGGCGCATTTATTCGTCAGGCAATCAAGGACGGCAAAGAAATTCTTCTTGAGGGTCAGCTCGGTTCACTCAAAGATCCCGATTTCGGCATCTACCCGATGGTTACATCCTCCTCAACCCTTGCCGGCTACGGCGCAGTCGGCGCAGGTATCCCCGCACATGAGATCAAGGATATCATCACGGTTACAAAGGCTTATTCCTCGGCAGTCGGCGCAGGCGAATTCGTCAGCGAGATCTTCGGCGAGGAGGCTGATAAAATGCGCAATCACGGCGGCGACACGGGCGAATACGGCGCAACAACTGGTCGTCCGCGCCGTATGGGTTGGTTCGATTGCGTTGCAACACGCTATGGCGTTGAGGTTCAGGGCGCAACTCAGGTTTGCCTGACCGCTCTTGACTGTCTTGACTATCTTGATGAGATAAAGGTTTGCACAGGCTATGAGATCGACGGAAAAATCGTTAAGGATTTCCCGAATACTCATCTGCTCAAGAAAGCGAAGCCGGTTTTCGTAACACTCCCGGGCTTCAAGTGCAACATCAGAGGCATTAAGGAATTTGACAAGCTCCCAAAGGAAGCGCAGGACTATGTTCTCTTCATCGAGAAAGAAATCGGCAAACCGATCACAATAGTTTCCAACGGTCCGAGGAGAGACGAAATTATTTATAGATAAAAATTCACTGTCGTGTTGCTGACTTCAAAAGATGTGACACGGCAGTCACTATCTACTAAGCAACCGCTGACTAAATCAATGCACAATTCTCGGCGGCTGCATAAAGAAAGGACGAAATGAATGAACGAAAAAATACTTGTCCTCGATTTCGGCGGACAGTACAATCAGCTCATCGCCCGCAGAGTTCGTGATTTCAATGTATACGCCGAAATTCTCCCCTATACCACCGACCTTGAAACCATCAAGGCAAACGGCTACAAGGGAATCATCTTCACCGGCGGGCCGAACTCTGTTTTCGATATGGAATCACCGCATTACACCAAGGATATTCTTGACATCGGTGTTCCCATTCTCGGCATCTGCTACGGCTGCCAGCTCATGGCATGGATGGGCAACGGCAAGGTTGCAACCGCCCCGGTTTCGGAATACGGCAAAATCGAGCTTCAGCTTAACGGAGACAGTCTCCTCTGGGAAAATGTGCCCGAGACAAGCGTTGTCTGGATGAGCCATACGGACTATATCTCCGAGCCGCCCAAGGGGTTTGAAATCATCGCAAAGACTGACAACTGCCCCTGCGCCGCAATGCAGAATGTTGACCGAAAGCTCTATGCTGTTCAGTTCCACCCCGAGGTCACCCATTCGGAATACGGCAACCTGATGCTCAAAAACTTTGTTTTCAATGTTTGCGGCTGCACAGGCGACTGGAAAATGGACAGCTTTATTGACACTACGGTCAAAAGACTTCGTGAAGAAATCGGCAATAAAAAGGTCGTTCTCGGTCTTTCGGGCGGCGTTGACAGCTCTGTTGCCGCTGCGCTTCTCAGCCGTGCCGTAGGCAAGCAGCTCACCTGCGTTTTTGTCGATCAGGGTCTTATGAGAAAGGACGAGGGAGATTTTGTCGAAAAGACCTTCACTTCCCTCTTTGATATGAATTTTGTCCGTGTAAATTGCGGCGATCACTTTCTCGCAATGCTCAAGGGCGTTGTTGACCCGGAGCAGAAGCGAAAAATCATAGGCACGGAATTCTATAAGGTGTTCTGGGACGAGGTCAGGAAGCAAGCCGATGACGGCTTCTTTGCACAGGGTACGATCTATCCCGACAGAATCGAGTCCGGAAAGGGCAAGAGTAAGGATAAGGCAAATACCGCCGTTATCAAGACTCATCACAACATGGTTGAAAAACCGTCGGATATTCAATTTCTCGGCACAATAGAGCCGCTCAAAGATCTTTTTAAGGATGAGGTTCGCAAGGTCGGTGAAATGCTCGGAATCCCTCATGAGCTTGTTTGGCGTCAGCCGTTCCCCGGTCCGGGTCTTGGTGTAAGGATCGTCGGCGACATCACAGCCGAGAAGATAAGAATTCTTCAGGATGCGGACTTTGTGCTCAGAGACGAGATGGCTAAAAACGGCTATGAAAAAAATCTCAGCCAGTTCTTCTGCGTTTACACCGGTTCAAAATCGGTCGGCGTTATGGGCGACCACAGAACATATGAGAATGTCATTGCGATCCGTGCCGTCACAACCGACGACTTTATGACCGCAGACTGGGCAAGAATCCCGTATGATATCCTCGCAACCGTATCCAACCGCATCACCAACGAGGTCGACGGCGTCAACCGCATCGTCTATGACATCACCTCCAAACCACCCGGAACAGTTGAGTGGGAATGATTGCATCCCGGAAAAAGCCCAGTAATACCAAGGCTTTTTCGCCATGAGTGCCCGCCGTGGCAACAAAATGGCAACATTATTTGAATTATTGTAAAAGTAAAGAGCTATCAGATTTTTTGAAAGTCTGATAGCTCTTTTTCTTTTGCTCGATTAGTCGTTTTTAAGTTTATCTTTGAAAGCTTCCACCATTGTGTCGCTGAAATTCTGTGATGGCACTTTTACGAAGTCGGAAGTTTCATCATACTTCGGATAATTGTAACGCCACTTATCATATTCGTCACGGTTAATGTCGCCGTTATGATATTTCTCGGATCGTTCAGCCCACGCATTAAGCATTTCTGAAAACTCAGCGGCATCTGTTCCTTTGCGAGGATCAGCATACATTAAAACGCCGTTTTCGGTCTTTTCAATTGTTAATCCGTATCGGTCTTCTAATGTAAATAAGGTGTGCATTAACCCTATATAGCTGTCAATATCAGGAACAGAAAGAGCCTGTGGAGATATACCAAAAATTTCTGCAAGTTTATTTGTTAAATCTGCTTTTGGTGTTCTTGAACCTGATTCATACTGTGCCATACGGATGTCGGCAGTCTTTTCAGGAAAACCGACTACCTGTCCTAAATATTTTTGCGTCATTCCACGCAAGTTGCGGAAGAAACGAATACGCTCTCCTATTGCCATAACACGCACTCCTTTTTATGTAATGTAAAAATAGTATATCATATATGTTTAGCGTGTGTCAAGATAACTAAAACAAAAAAGTTTTATATTTTCTTTAAAACCACTTGACATAACGGAATCTGTTTAGTATAATCATTAAGCAAATAGCGTTAAGCTACTTGCAAAACTGAATAACCGTCATATATCACGGTAATGGTATATCCGCTCGGGCGAATCGGAATGCGGTCAGAAAGTATCCGACAATAAATAATCAGATTATAAAATAAAGGCGGTGATTATATGGAAAATACAAGTTTTATGAAAGTTGATGAAGTCGCTCAAGAATTGGGCATTTCAAAATCTTATGCCTATAAAATTGTGCAAAAGCTGAACGATGAATTAAAAAGCAAGGGCTATATCACAATTTCGGGGCGTGTAAATAAGCAATATTTTATGGAACGCATCTGTTACGGTGCAGTTCAGAAAGAGAGGTAAAAATGGCAGTTTATAAAGAAGAAAAAACAAACACTTGGCGAGTGATTTATCGTTATACCGATTGGAACGGTGAGCGAAAACAATCGCAAAAACGAGGGTTTAAAACAAAACGAGAAGCGCAGGCTTGGGAGCGTGAACAACTCAACAAACTTGGCGGCGATTTGGATATGAATTTTAAAAGCTTTGTAGAGCACTATATTGAAGATATGCGTACAAGAATTAAAGAAAACACTTGGGAAACAAAGGAGCATATCATAAGAACTAAGCTCATTCCCTATTTCGGAAAACTGAAAATGTGTAATATAACCGCACAGCAGATTATTTCTTGGCAGAACGAACTTATCAATTATAAAGACGAAAACGGTAAACCTTATTCGCCTGTATATTTGAAATCAATTCATAATCAACTGTCGGCAATCTTTAACCACGCAGTCAGGTACTATAATTTGAAAGAAAATCCTTGCCAAAAAGCAGGAAGTATGGGCAAAAAGAAAAACAGAGAGATGTTGTTTTGGACAAAAGACGAATATCTCAAATTTGCTGATGTTATGATGGATAAGCCCTTATCTTATTATGCTTTTGAAATGCTATATTGGACAGGCATACGAGAGGGTGAACTCCTCGCTCTTACAGCGGCGGACTTTGATTTTGAAAAGCAAACAGTTAGTATCAATAAGTCATTTCAGCATTTAAACGGCAGAGATGTAATAACTCCGCCGAAAACTGAAAAGAGTAATCGAACAATAAAAATGCCAAAATTTCTTTGTGAAGAAATGCAGGAATATTTGAAGATGTTTTACTCGCCGAGTAAAAATGACAGAATATTTCTTGTTTCGAAAAGTTATCTTCATCACGAAATGGACAGGGGTTCAAAAGCCGCAGGCGTTAAGCGTATTCGTATTCACGATTTAAGGCACAGCCATGTAAGTTTGCTGATAGATATGGGCTTTTCTGCTATAGCAATTGCAGACCGTGTGGGTCATGAGAGTATTGATATTACTTACAACTATGCACACCTGTTTCCGTCAAAACAGACTGAAATGGCAGAAAAATTAGATATGGAGAGAGGTAAATAATATGTCACTGAAAAACAGAGATGAACACAATCGTTGGAGAAACAAAACGGTTGCTTTTAGGGTTTCGCCTGAAGAATGGGAGCAGATTGAACGCTATGTTCAGCTTTCGGGTTTAACCAAGCAGGACTATATCACAAGGCGACTTACTAATAAAGAAGTTGTAGTTCAAGGTAATCCGAGAGTATACAAGGCATTGCGTAATAATCTCGCCGATGTACTTAAAGAATTGCAAAGGATTGAGAAAGGCGGCGAAGTCAATGACGAATTGCTCGACTTAATCGAAATGATTGCAGATGTTCTCGGCGGATTAAAGGAGGTATCGGAATGACAGAAAAAGAAAAGACCGCTCCGGTTGTATCTGTTGGCGCAGATACGGAGCAGTCAATCCTGAAACATATTGATAACAGTATAACCGAATTTAAAAACAAAATCAAGACTTATGGCAGAAACGGGGGTGATTGCGGTGGCTGAACTTAAAATCATAAGTATGGATGAAGTTGAACCCACCGAGGTTAAATGGCTTTGGTATCCGTATATTCCGTTTGGGAAAATAACTATTGTTCACGGTGACCCCGGTGACGGAAAAACTATGATGATTTTGCAGTTGGCTTCGCTCTTATCACGAGGAGAAAAGCTGCCTTGCGATGATACAGAGCGTGAGCCGATAAAAATAATTTATCAAACAGCCGAAGACGGATTGAGCGATACAATCAAGCCACGCTTGCTTGCAGGCAATGCGGACTGTTCGCAAATAAAAGTAATTGACGAGTCTGAAGCCGCTCTTTCTCTTCTTGATGAAAGAGTGGAGCAAGCAATAATTGAAACAGGCGCAAAGGTAATAATTCTTGACCCTGTTCAGGCATATATCGGCGCTAAGGTTGATATGAATAAAGCCAACGAAGTTCGAAGCGTTTTGGCACGGCTCGGACGACTTGCGGAGCAATACGGTTGTGCCGTAATTCTTGTAGGACACTTGAATAAAGCAAAGGGCAACAAGGCAAATTATCGTGGGCTTGGCTCGATAGACTTTCAGGCTGCCGCAAGGAGCGTGCTTGTTGTCGGAAGATTAAAGGACAAGCAAAATATCCGAGTTATGGCGCACGAAAAATCTTCGCTTGCTCCCGAGGGTGAGCCGATTGCGTTTGAGCTTGATAAAGAAAACGGCTTTGCTTGGAAAGGTCGTTACGATATTTCTATTGACGAGTTACTCAACGGATTTTCAAAAGAAACTAAAACGCAACAGGCGGAGAATTTAATAAAAGATTGTTTGTCGGACGGGAAAAAGGCTAATAAAGTTATCTCGAAAAAAGCCGAGAATATCGGCATATCGAAACGAGTTCTTGATGAAGCAAAAAAATCTCTCGGCGTAATATCCACCAAGGCAAACAATCAATGGTATTGGCAACTGCCCGGCTAAGCGACCAAGGTTGCAACATTGCAAAGGTACGGGAGAACTGGAATGTTGCAATCTTCCTTTCCGGCGGGTAGTGACAATAGCGAAAAGTTTAGACGGGGTGTAGGGTGTCCTTTACAAAGGACAGCCCTACCGCAAAACCTGCTTGCAGGTTGCATTTTTGATGGGCTTGCCTGTCAAAAGTGCTTTTGCGTTACTCTTGACAAGAGTAACAGAACCGAGGACGGTCTATTTTTAGAGATTGGAGGTATATAAATGCAAAGAACGATAAGCGCAATGGTAGGTAAAGGCTCAGTCAATCACAACAGCAGAAAGTTTAAGGCTGAAAATGTTGACGGCAGCAGAACACACTTGAACATTGATTATTGCAACGAGCCGATAAAGAAAGTTTATCACGAATTGTTTGGCAATGCACTAAAAATATACAACGATAAGCAGACAAGAGCCGATCGCAAAATAGAAAATTACTATGAAAAAATTAGAAATTCAAAGCAAGAAAAGCCCTTTCACGAACTGATTTTGCAGATTGGCGATAAGGAAAATATGAACGCCGAAAGCGAAAACGGACAGCTTGCAAGGCAAATCTTAGACGAGTATTACCGTGGATTTCAAGAGCGAAATCCTAACCTAAAAGTGTTCTCGGCTCATCTGCATATGGACGAGGCAACGCCGCATTTGCACATTGATTTTGTTCCTTTCACAACCGGCAGCAAGCGTGGACTTGATACGAGAGTATCGCTCAAACAAGCGTTAGCCGCACAAGGTTTCAAGGGCGGAACTCGTGGAGATACCGAGTGGAATCAATGGGTGAGTGCAGAAAAATCCGCACTTGCATTCGTTATGGAACGACACGGAATCGAGTGGGAACATAAAGGGACGCACGAAAAACATCTGTCTGTTCTTGATTATAAAAAGCAAGAGCGTGAAAAGGAGCTGGATATTTTGGAAGATAAACTTGCCGAGAAAAAAGACGAATTTCGTGTTATGATTGACCGCATTGAGAACTTTGACAATGGCGAAAGAGCATTGCAAAATCTTGATGAAAGCATAATGAATGAGC
>CAVJDU010000058.1:0-8014 GCA_963648385.1 uncultured Coriobacteriaceae bacterium
CACAAACTCGTTCGTGTCATTTTCACTCTTTTAAAGCACAATGTTTTGTTCGATCCTTCCCGTCTTGTTAACTCTTAATTTCCTCTTGACTTTTCATAGCTGGTCTCCTCAGCTTTAGCCGCCTTGCGCTTTTCATTGCGCTGACGCCATATTTCGTTAAATATTTCCTCGGTCGCAAGGGAAACCTTAGTGACCGAAAAATCACAATGCTCGGGGAAGACATACCATGTGTCCTCCAATGTGTTAAGGTCAATGCAGTCACGATGCTGTCCGAAGCGATAGCTGTACTCAACATGAACGGCATATTGACCGGCTGCGTCGATATTCATCTCAAACGGCTTGCCGTCATAGTCCCTGACGCCCTTGAGTCGGAAACCCGACATATCGTGAATGAGCGTACCTCTGCCCATGTGGACAAATCCCTTTGAATTCGGCAGGTCGTTGACATCAACCTGACTTTCAAAATAATAAGTTCCGGCGAGAACTTCTTTTTTGACCTGCTCACGCTCCCACTTGTACCAGTCGGTAGCGAATTTAAACTCGGTCTTGCCGTCGTCGGCCTCAAGCTCGCCGTAGTAATTGAGCGTCCACGACTTTCCGCAATGCTCACAGAAAACCTTGTCGTTCTTTGAATTCATCTTAAACTCGGTCATGCAATGCGGGCACTGATAAAGAACCTTGTGCAGACCCTCGGCACGCTTTTTGTAGCTGACCTTGACATGATTTTCGCTCTGCCATCTGAAATCATCGTTATAGAGAAGATTTTTAAGCTTCTCGCCGATCTCCTCCGCACTCGTTTTTTTCAGCTCCTCCGGCGTATAGGCGAGAACCATATCCGCCTGGATCGGATGCACCCAGCGTTTTCTGTGGTTGCCCCAGAACGGGTCATAAATATGATGACCTCGACAGGTAAGCGTCACAACAGGCACGCCCTGATGCTTGACAAGCTGTCCGACAGCGTCGGGAATGACCTCCGTTACGCCGCAAAGGGAATATCTCGCCTCGGCATAAATTCCGAAGATTTGATTCTCCTTTAAGGCCTTGCGGCACTGGCGAAGCAGCGAAATATCCGCCGTGTATTTTCTTTTGGGTATTGCGCCGAGTCTCCTCAAGCCCCATTCTCTGCCTATGTAATCATCAACGGCAGCGGGAAAAATTCCCCTGTTCGGGCTGATGGCTGCGCTCATGATATAGAAATCAAAGAAAGCGTTATGGTTGCACAAAAGAATGTACGGCGGCTTAACGCCCTCCATTCTAACCTTATTAAGCTTTCCGAAATGAAGTATCTTCCTCAAATACGAGAAGCCCCAAACGATCGGCATGACATACATACGCTGCTTGATCATTGGTGCATTCATGTCAAATTTTTCGGTTTCAGGTGCGCCCCCTCGGACATACTTTCCGAATTCCTTACTCAAAACATCACTTCCCTTTCGCATAAATATTCGTCCGTTTGCCGAATTCGCATTAAGCGGCAATCGGTGCGTGTTTACAACACTTTTACGATTATAACATGATTGGGCGATTTATGCAATATAAAATATTACCAGTTAACAGCCGCACCCGCCTTATATTTTAAGTCAATATTGCCTTAAACAAATTCCACGGATATTCGGCAAAATCGGGACGGCTCTCAAATATGAACTCCCGTTTGCCGAATTCAAATTCAATTGTATGCGACCAAAGGGCAATTTCACATCCGTTATCACGGCTGCCGTATTTTCCGTCACCGGCAAGCGGCATTCTTCTTGAGGCGAATTGAACCCTTATCTGATGGCTTCTGCCCGTGTTCAGCCTGACAGAAACAAGCGATTTGCCCTCCGCCTCACCGATAACCCTGTAATCAAGGCTCGCCCGACGAACTCCCTTGCGCTCACGCTTGACGACGAAACTTTTGTTCTTTCGCTTATCCTTGAAAAGCAGATCCTCAAACCTGCCCTCTTTTTCCTCCAAAACGCCCTCGGCAACGGCAAGGTATTTCTTCACCAATCTTTTTTCGGCAATCTCCTTTGAAAGAGCTGCAGCACAGCTTTTGTTCTTGGCGAATATCATCGTTCCGCCGACCGCAGCGTCAAGCCTGTGAACCGGGTAAATCTCGCAGCCCGTCTGCTCCTTTAAAAGCTTGACCATATCCTCTGCCCCGTCACATTGCGACGGCACGCCGACAGGCTTTATGCAGGCTAAAAGGTCTGCGTTTTCAAACAGAATTTCAATCATTGTCAATGTTCTTTTCCTTGAATTTTTCGGCGGTGGTTTTTATTTTGAGTACCTGCTTCATAAATCCCATCAGCTCAAGCGGATTGGACGACTTCTGAAGCTCCGGAGTTACAAGAGCAATGATATCTTTAAGCTCCGAAAGCTCATTGATAAGCTCTTTTTTTTCATCGTCGCTCATTGCGGCAATATTCGATTTAAGTTTTTTTTCGATTTTTGCAAGCTCATTTGAAACATCGCTTACCTTTTCGGCAGAAATCGGTCTGCCCTCCTCATCACGAATAATCATGCTTGTCTCCTATCAAAATAAATAGGGATTGTCGCACAGTTACTCTGCGGAATCCCCAATTTTAGATGTTAGATTTTAGACCGGCATCAAATTCCGCTTTATTCGTAAACAACTTCTATATTGGCGGCATGATGTGGGCACCGTGCCCTACGATTAAAGTCTCATCGCACCGAAAAATTTTGCCTTAACGCTGTTTTGCCATAACGAGGATCTGACATCTTCCGTCTAAAATCCAAAACCTTACAGCAATACCGCACAATTGGTATGTGCGGTATTGCCTGATAATCATGTTCAATTATTTTGCTTCGGCGGTTGTTACTTCCTGAATATACTTGAAGTTGAGCGCACCCTGCTCGCTCATGATCTTGGCAACAGCCTTATCAAGGGCAGCCTTGTTATAAACGATGTCGGTCACTTCTTTACCCTGTGCGTCGGTGTAATAATATGCAACATATGCGCCCTCAAAGCTCTTGAGATTCTCACGCATCATCTTCATAACATCGTCCGTAACACCGATGTAATCGGCGGCTTCTTCCTCGGTCATGTAGGTCGTGTCGGAGGCTACGGCCGAAGTCTCTTTCTTATTCACCGGAGATTTAACGGCGTAGGTTACGCAGATTGCCGCTGTGCAAAGGACGGCAACTATTGAAGCAATGACAGTATTTTTCATTGAAAAAACTCCTTTTTAAATTTCTCTGCGGCAATGCACACAAATGAAGTGTGCGCCGCAATTTATGCGGTATCGCTTTATGTATAATAACATACTAAACGGATTATTGCAAGGCTTTATTCCCATTCTTTCCATATTTCGGGCTTATAGCCGATGGTCGCCTTTTTGCCGTTCCTGACTATCGGCGTTTTGAAAAGCGTCTGATTTTCCATAAGCTTCTCCTCAACGGCATCCTTTGAAGCAAGATATTTTATAAAGCACTTTTCGTAAGCCTTTGATTTTTCGTCGATCAGATCGTCAAGCGAGCCTATTGCAGCCTTGATGTTCCTGTACTCTCCGGCGCTCATACCGTATTTTTCAAGGTCGATGTATTGATACTTGATCCTGCGCTCCTTGAAATAACGCTCGGCTTTTTTGGTGTCAAAGCACTTCGATTTTCCGTAAATTTGAATATTCATTCCATCACCCTCGGTTTTGATATTGAAAATTATAGCGTAAAATGGTAGAATTGTAAAGAGGTGAAAACAATGCATATAAATTGTCCCGAAAAAATTTTGAAAGCCGTTGCCTTGCTTGAGAATGCGGGCTACTGCGCTTATATTGTCGGCGGCTGCGTCCGTGATTCAATAATGGGCAAAACGCCGAACGATTGGGATATGACTACCTCGGCAACGCCCGATGAAACAAGAGCCGTTTTCAAAAAATTCCGCACCATCGCAACGGGAATAAAGCACGGCACGATAACGGTTTTAATAGACGACGATCCTGTCGAAATAACGACGATGAGAGTTGACGGAGAATATTCGGACAACCGCCACCCCGAAAGCGTGTCTTTCACAAAAAAAATTGAGGACGATCTTTCACGCCGTGATTTTACCGTAAATGCAATTGCGTACAACCCGAAAACAGGCATCATCGACCCGTTCGGCGGGCAAAAAGACATTGAAAATAAAATTATTCGCTGCGTCGGCGATCCGAACATACGCTTCAACGAGGACGCATTGAGAATTCTGCGTGCGATCAGATTTTCCTCGGTTCTCGGATTTAATATTGACAAAGGCACATCGCAAAGCGTAATAAGCAACCGTTCGCTGCTTCAAAACATTTCAAAGGAGCGTATCCGCATTGAGCTGATAAAGCTGCTCTGCGGAAAAAACATCGAAAAAATACTGACCGACTACAAGAGCGTGATATTTGAAATTATCCCTGAGCTTGCCGCCGAGGACGGATTCTTGCAGCACACGCCGTATCATATCTACGATGTGTGGGCGCATACCGTTAAGGTCACCGCAAGCATTGAAGCGACCTCCGATTTCAGGGTCGCCGCCCTGCTCCATGATATAGAAAAGCCCTCCACGCTGAAAATCGACTCAAACGGCGTCGGTCATTTCAAGGGACACCCTCAAAAAGGAGCGGAAACGGCAGAGAAAATTCTGCGCAGACTTCGCTTTTCAAACGCAGAAATCAAACATATAACAACAATCATTCGCCTACATGACGAACGCCCGGACGGCAACCGCTTTCATCTTGCCAAGCTTTGCTCAGAGTACGGAATAGATAATGTTGACGACACCATGAAAGTGATAATCGCCGACGCACACGGTAAAAATCCCGAATTTTACAACAAAGAGGTCGATGCGGCTCTTATCGCCCTGGAACAGATAAAATTTATGAGAGAAAACCACACTTGTCTGAAAATATCCGACCTTGAAATCAACGGCAACGACATTATGGCTCTCGGAATCGAGAGAGCGAAGATAAGAGAAACGCTCGAATTTCTGCTTGACGAGGTAATCAATGAACGCATTGAAAATAAAAAAGCCGCCCTTTTGCAGGCAGCGAAAATAAATGATAGATGTTAACTTTTGAACATTATATTTCGTTTACAAAAAATACAGCGTTTGAATTTACGGAGAATTTTTCATCTTCCTATAAATCCAAACGCTGTTTTTATCTTATTAAAAATCTAAGGTAAAGCCGCACAATTGGAGTGCACGCCTTGATTGTGCGGTGTTGCCCTAAAGAATTATTCCTGGTAAAGCGGGAATCTTTCACAAAGAGATTGAACCTCGGAAAGGACTCTGTCCTTATTGCCGTCAAAATCATTTACAATATCGCTTATCCAGCCTGCGATAAGTTCCATATCCGGCTCTTTGAAGCCCCTCGTCGTAACGGCGGGCGTACCGATTCTCAAGCCGCTTGTAACAAACGGGCTTTGCGGATCGTTCGGAACGGTGTTCTTATTCGCCGTGATACGAACCTCATCGAGCCTGTGCTCAAGCTCCTTGCCCGTGATACCATTGTTGCGAAGGTCGAGCAACATAAGATGGTTGTCCGTTCCTCCCGAAACAATATCGATTCCACGCTTCATAAGAGCATCTGCAAGCACAGAAGCATTTTTGACGACCTGCTTCTGATAATCCTTGAACTCATCGGTCAAAGCCTCGCCGAGCGCAACCGCCTTTGCGGCGATTATGTGCATGAGCGGACCGCCCTGCGTTCCCGGGAAAACGGCCTTATCTATCTGCTTCGCAAATTCTTCCTTGCAAAGGATCATACCGCCCCTCGGGCCTCTGAGGGTCTTATGGGTAGTGGTCGTTACGATATCGGCATACGGCACGGGTGACGGGTGAACTCCTGCGGCAACAAGGCCTGCGATATGCGCCATATCAACCATCAGATAAGCTCCGACCTTGTCCGCTATTTCACGGCAACGGGGGAAATCTATGATTCTTGAATATGCGCTTGCGCCGACAACGATGAGCTTCGGCTTACATTCGAGAGCAATGCGCTCCATTTCTTCGTAATCTATTTTCTCGGTCGTCTCGTCAACGCCGTAAGGAACAACATTGAAATATTTTCCCGAAATATTAACGGGTGAACCATGCGAAAGATGTCCGCCCTGCTGGAGATTCATTCCCATAACGGTGTCGCCGGGATTGAGAAGCGCAAAGAAAACCGCAAGATTAGCATTAGCTCCGCTGTGCGGCTGAACATTGACATGCTCCGCACCGAAAAGCTCCTTTGCTCTGTTGCGTGCGATCTCTTCCACAACATCAACGCATTGGCAGCCGCCGTAATATCTCTTTGATGGATATCCCTCGGCATACTTGTTTGTCAGGACACTGCCTGCCGCAAGCAAAACCGCCTTGGAAACAATATTCTCCGATGCGATAAGTTCGATGTTGTGCTGTTGGCGTGAAAGCTCGCTTTCACACGCTGCGTAAATCTCCTTGTCATAGGCAGAAAGTTCGTTAAAAAATTTCATCTGTCGTCCTCCGTTTTTTTATTTTAGACAATACCGCACGCCTCAATTTGTGCGGCGTTGCCTTTATTACCTGACCCGATGCTTTGCGCCGGGGTAATTTCGTTTATTCGGCCGCGTCGTTACCTTCCTCGGCGGCAGTTTGCGGAGTTGCGCTGTAATATTTTTCTCCGGACTTGACCTCAACTCCCCTGATCTTCATAAGCTCGGAGAATGTAACAAATTTATATCCCTGCTTTGCAAGCTCAGGAATAAGCCTTGCAACGGCGTCTGCCGTCGCCGGATAAAGATCATGCATGAGAACGATGCTTCCGTCAAAAACATTATCCATAACGGTCTGATAATCCTTGTCTGCGTTTCTGTATTCCCAGTCACGGGAATCAACGCTCCAAAGCACAAGCGGCATATTCACATTCGCCTGAACAGTCTCGTTCGCAGCGCCCTCAGGCGGTCTGAGAACCTTGACCTTTTTGTGCGAATACTTCGTTATTGCGCTGCACGATTTGTTGATCTCTTTTTGCATTTCATCTATTGAAAGCGTGTTGAGATTAACATGGGAATAGGTATGTGTTCCTATCTCGCAGCCGAGCTTCGACGCTCTTTCAATCTCGTCGGAATAGGTTGAGGCTCTGTCGCCGACGACGAAGAATGTCGCTCTGCCGTTATATTTTTCCAGCGTATCAAGAATTTTATTCGTAACCGGAGCATACGGACCGTCGTCGAAGGTGAAGCAAACGAGCTTGTCGGTCGACTTCGGAAGTTCCCTGTCCGACTCGGTTTCGTCCTCCTGCGTCGTCGTGTTCTCCGTGGTCTTTTCCGCCGTGTTTTTTGTCGTTTTTTTGACTGAATTTTCTTTTTTATCTTCACTCTTATCCTCGGCTTTGTTCTCAACCGTCGTCTCGCTCGCTTTGCTCAGCGATTCATGTCTTTCCTCGGTGATTTTTCCGCTGATGCCGTACACCGAAGCTACAAGGATCGCAACAAACGCAACCAAAAATACCGCTTTCCCGATAAAATCCCTTTTCATCTGAACAATACATCTCCATGACTGATTTCGGCAAAATATTACCATCGCACATTATAGCACCTATAGTTTTTTTATTCAATGCTATTTTTAAAAATTGACATATTTTTTACAATTAACCGCCTTTTTAACAGTTTAAGTCAATACCGCCCAAATTGAGGTGTGCGAATTGCGTAGCAAGATTTTTTCGTCGGGTCGTGCGAAAAATATTTGCAGGCTTACCTTTACCTGCGCAAGTCAAGAAGCTTTTGCGCAGCATGGCGGTAATATATTCATGCAAGGAGTGCGCCTCAATTGCGCAGTGTTGCCTTAAAATAAAATATCCGATAAAAATCTAAAAAAATTAAAAAAACACTTGACTTTTCTTTCGCTATGCTATATAATTAGCAAGTCGCTTGAAGCAAAGGCGACGCACATATGGCGGCATAGCTCAGTTGGCTAGAGTACTCGGTTCATACCCGATTGGTCGTAGGTTCGAATCCCACTGCCGCTACCATATGGCCCGGTGGTCAAGCGGCTAAGACACCGCCCTTTCACGGCGGTAACACGAGT
>CAVJDU010000059.1:0-7186 GCA_963648385.1 uncultured Coriobacteriaceae bacterium
GTCCCTAAGGTTACCCTCGGCGGCCGTTAGCCGTTATCCTGCTCTATGGGGCTCGGACTTTCCTCATGCAAAAAGCATGCAACTGCCCAACCTGCTTGTATGATACATATTTTAAAATAAAATAACATAAAAGTCAATTAAATCGTCCATTTATTTTTTAAAACTCTTGTAAAAAAAGAAAACATATAGTAAAATAATGGCTTAGAAGGTGAAATTGATGAGCGATATATATTTTAAAAACTATAAAAAAAGAGACGATACAGGCGAAATCCCCATCACACAATCGGAAAAGGATTTTCAGGACAGGCTGAACCGCCAAAAATATGAAGAAATAATAAGAAATCAGGAACGCAACGGAACTTTTGATGAATACAAAAACGGCAATCGTCCTCAAAGGCAAAATATAAATTATAGTCAACGGCAAGGAAATAGTCCACAGCCCAAGAAAAAAAAGAAAAAAAGCTGCGGTTGTGGCTGCGGAACATTATTTATAATTTTCCTTTTGCTCATTGCGTTGATTCCCGTCGGCAGCTTCGGATATGTTTATTCACTTTGCTCCGAGACTAATTATGTGGAAAGAACAAGCGTAGATTATCCAGAGGAGTCAAATTACTACAATGTTTTGCTCATAGGCTGTGACAAAAAAGACGAATACTCGCAGCGCTCGGATTCAATGATACTTGTTACTATCGACAAAGAGCATCAAAAAATTAAAATGACCTCATTCATGCGTGATTTATGGGTCACTATCCCCGATTACGGAGACGCACGACTGAATGCCGCTTTTTCATACGGCGGAGCAGAGCTTCTGCTTGAAACCATATATAAAAATTTCGATGTTCGTATAAACGATTATGTTATGGTCGATTTTGAAATGTTTGAAAAGCTTATCGACGGTCTTGGCGGCGTAAGCGTTGATATAACCGAGGACGAAGCCGAATTTATCAACGAAACAAGCCATGCGAATGTTCATTCCGGAGAAAATATTCTAAACGGCGACTATGCGCTTATTTATTGCAGAATAAGATATCTTGATTCCGATTTTAACAGAACTCAGCGCCAACGCAAGGTCATGAATTCGATTCTTAAAAAGACCGTTTCACAGAATCCTGTTAAAACGCTTCTTGTTATGAGGGACATTCTTCCGCTGATAACAACCGATATTCCCGCTTTAAAAATGACATTCAAGGCATTCGGTGCAATTAGCTTCCTGAAATACGGAAACGATCAGTTCAGAATTCCGACAGATGACGGCTATTCCAATGAAATGATTGATGGTCAGGATGTTCTCGTCCCTGACCTTGAAGAAAATAAAGAAGCTCTTCACAGCTTCATCTACGAATCCTAAAGCAATATAGCACACGGTAAAAAACAAGGGCAGAGGCATTTCGCTTCTGTCCTTGTTTTAATTGATGAATTTTAATTATCCTGACCTCTGAAAAGGAATCCTCTGCCCTCGTCGGCATCTGCCGGTTTCTCGGGATCTTCCTCTGCGGTAGGCGCTTCGGTTGCCGGTTCTTCCGCTGAGGAGGTCGGTGCTTCGGTTATCGGTTCCGGTTCCGTTGCATTCGGTTCATCATAATTATCATTATTGTCACTGCGGTTATAGTCGTTGCTGCTGTAGTCGGAATCATAGCTTGACGAGGAGCTGTCGGAGCTGCTGTCCGTTGTTGTATCTCTTCTGTTTGATACGGAATCAAGCGGGCTGACTCTGTCCTCGGAGAGAACTATATTCGTCTTACCATAAAGAATTTTTTGCAATCTTTGAGCGCAAAGCGGATAATCGACCGTCCAAGCCCATGTTGAATCATTGATCATGCCGCCTATTCTTTCAACATAATCCTCGTTTGGCATGATATATTCGGTAATTTCAAAATCCATCCAATTATGCGCATAAGCCGTTGCGATAAGAGAAAGAACCTCTTTTTGAGTGTAGCCGGTTCTCAGGTAATCCGTAATCTGCTTGTATGCATTTACAAGCTGTCCGTTTGTTGCATTTTTCGCCTGATTGATGAGAGATTTTATTACGGATCTCTGTCGTCTTGTTCGGCTGAGATCGCTGTCATCGTCACAGTGACGGATTCGGCTGTAGATAAGAGCCTGCGTACCGTTAAGCGTGGCAGTACCGTAGGGGAAATCGGTTTGCGAAGATGTGTTTCTTATATAATCGGCCTCATAATCCTGAACATCAACCGTTACGCCGCCGATTGCATCAATAACCTTCGGGAAAGACTTGAAGTCAACCGCAATATACTGATCGATTTTGATCTTATAGTTATTTTCAATCGTTTCCAAAAGCGTCTTGGGACCACCATGGTAAGCCGCATTTATCTTTTCATAGGTATCGTAATATGTTCCGTCCTCGTTAGGCATTTTAATATAAGTCCAGCTGTCGCGGAGGAAAGAAACCATAGTGATTTTTTCATTCTTCTTGTCAATGGAAATAAGGATCTGCGAATCACAAAGATTATATTCGCTGTCAACGCCGCAAAGAAGTACATTGATAATATTTTTATTTGACATCTTATCTCCGCCGTTATTCGCCCACTGATAAAGGAATGCATTGAGCGAATCGGCATCAATATCACCCATAACATTAAACTCGGTATCGTCATCAACAAGATAATCTTTATCTATTTTGTTGTAATCAATACCGTCGTCGCCGTAACCGTCACTTTTTGTCGTAAGATAGAGCCACAAGGCTACGCCGCCGGCTGAAAGAAGAAGTGCGATAACAAGAATCAAAGCAATTATCTTTGAGTTCCTGTATTTATTCTTTGTAAAGAAGTTGCCATTCTTGATCTCGGAATTATAAGCCGTATCACTGTAATCATCTTCATCTCTCAAGGCATCGTCGCTGTATGAACTGATGTCCTCGATAGGGCTTGTGTTGTGCTCCGTTTTCTTTATTTGCGGAACAGGCACAATTTGCGTTTCATCTTTTTCCGAAACATAATGATTATATTTTTTATTAAATTCATCCATGTTTTCCAAAGCATCTTTTCTTTCTTTGTTATCCATCAGATCAACTCCATTTAAACGAATCCATAGTTTTAAACTCGGAATATGGCAAAAAGCGAACAACATGATTATATTGTCCGCTTCTTTTAATGTTTATTCCTCTTTTGCCTTTGGCTCAATCTTACCGTAAAGCGAGCCTTCAAGGTCGGAACGGGGAGCTCTTGTCGGAGCACTTTGTTCCTTGGATTGCGAACGATTGTCGTACCTTCTGTAATCCCCTCTTCGACCTCTGCCGTTTGAAGGATTCGTAGCTTTAAATCCTTCGGCAAGAGTAATAACAACCCTTCTGTCGCTTTCCGAACCTATTGAATGAGAATCGACGCCCTCAATCTCCTGAATCGTTGTATGAATGATTCGTCTTTCATACGGATTCATCGGGTCAAGACAAACATTTCTGCCGTATTTTTTAACTCTTGCGGCGTTTTTCTTCGCAAGCTCACGGAGAGTTTCCTCTCTTTTCTCTCTGTAGTTGCCGGCATTGATCGAAACACGCTTGTAGTTATCCTTACCCTTGTTTATAACAAGTCTTGTAAGATACTGAATAGCGTCAAGCGTCTCGCCTCTCCTGCCGATTACATAACCGTAATCGTTTCCGCAGTCAAGCTGTACATAAACGCTCTCGTCATCTTCATTTGCAGTGATCGTAACATCCTTAACGCCCATACCGTCAAGTACGCTTTTTATATAAGCCTCTGCTGCCTTGGAAGCTGCTCCGCTGGTTTTGGGCGTATCGTTGGCGTCTTTTGCCGTTTCTTCTTTTTTCGGCGCAGGCTCTTTTTTGATCTCAGGCTTCTTTACATCTGCCTTTTTCTCCGCCTTAGGCGGTTTCTGAGTCTTAACCGGCTTTTTTACTTCATCGGGAATTTCATAATAGGCTCTTGCCTCTGCAAGAGAACCACCGAAAAGTCCGAGGGTTTTCTTTTTAGGCATCTTAAGAACTTCGGATTCAACATCAACACCGCTCGGTGCTGCAAGCTCTTTTTTCGCAGCCTCAATTGCTGCTTCTATTGTTGCGCCTTTTCCAAATGCTTCTTTAATCAACGGTTTTCACCTCTGTAATTCAACACATAAAGTGTTATTTTCTGATTTTAGTTGCTTTTAATTCGTTTAATGCTGTTTTCTCTCGAACGACGCTCAACAGTCTCCTTAACCATTAGCTTTGCAATATTCTTTTGCGGAGACATAAATTTTTTCATGATAAGCGTTTGAGCCATTGCAAAAATATTCGACGCTATCCAGTATACACCGATTCCGCTCGGGAACATAAATGCAAACCAAACCGACATCGCCGGCATCATTAGCATTGTGCAGCCCATGCCGGGAGCTTTTGCGGCCGGATTTGTCTTTTTCTGCTGGAACTGGGTTATAAGAGCCGAAATCAAGGATGTAACACCCGAAAGGATCGGAATGAGCCAATACTTGTTAAACTCCTTATATTGAGGCTGAACGCCAAGTTCGAGACCTAAAAAGATAAATCGCTTTGCATCAATAAATGCCTGAACCTTAGCGATAGCATCTGTGGAAATAGTCGTTATTCCTTTTGAAGAAATATAATCTACTACCTCAGAAAAATGTTCGATAATATAAAGCGGGTAATATCTGTCAACCTTTGAGCCGACGGTAACAACACCGTCTGTTACCATGCTTGAGAAAACATCAATAAACTGCTGCGATGTTGCGGCGTCAAGACCGATCGCATAGCGAAGCGGGTTATAAAGAACGCCGTAAAGTCCGATAATAAACGGAAATTGAATCAGCAACGGGAGACAGCCTGCCGACATGGGGTTATAGCCCTCTCTGGCATAAAGATTCTGAGTTTCCTCCTGAATCTTCTGCTGATTTCCTGCATATTTTTCCTGAATACGCCTGAGTTTCGGCGCAAGTCGCTGCTGCTTTGCCATACCCTTCTGCTGGCTGATTGTTGTCGGAAGAGTAACAAGTCGGGCAAAAATCGTAAAAAGGATAATTGCAATTCCGTAACTGCCGTTAAATCCGTCAACAATTCCGTAAAAGAAAAGCATGATATATCCGAAAATCGGAGTAATATACTTGTAAAGGAAGTTGTACATATTTTGTCTCCTTTATTCTTTGCGACCCTTCTCTTTTTTGGGAGGGACAGGGTCATAGCCTCCTTTAAATAATTGATTGCACCTTAGCAATCTGCCGATTGCCATAAGCGAACCTTTAAAAGCTCCGTGAATTTCAATAGCTTCAACGGCATAGCGTGAGCAGGTCGGATAATATCTGCACATGGGCGGAAGATGTGGCGAAATGTGCCCTTGGTAAAACTTGATGCATCTTATGAGAATTTTTCTCATGCTTTTTTCACGCCCGCTTTTTTTAAATGCTTCGACATTATTGCCGATATATCCGTACTTTTGAGACGCTTGGTCTTGGATCTTGCAACAAAAATGAAATCATAACCCTCTTTTAATGAAGGTAGATTCTCTCTGAACGCTGCTCTTATGATCCTTTTTGAGCGGTTTCTTTCAACCGCATTGCCTATCTTCTTACTTGTGGTAATACCTATACGACAAACTCCCGCGCGGTTATTCCTTAAAACATAAGTAACCAACGCAGGATCGGAAAATGATTTTCCTCTGCCGTAAGCTCGTCGGAAATCGCTATTTTGCTTTAAAACAATATAATTCTTCTCAGGCAAAAATATCAAATCCGTTCAACGGTGGTCTACCGTAAAGTCTAAGTATATTCCGTTTATTCCGGGCATAATCGCCCGTCACCGGACAACTCAGTAAGTAAGCTGCTTTCTGCCCTTTGCACGGCGACGTGCAAGAACCTTGCGACCGTTTCTGTCAGACATTCTCTTGCGGAAACCGTGTTCCATCTTTCTGTGACGCTTCTTGGGCTGGTAAGTTCTCTTCATCCTTCTGACCTCCGTTTCAATTCTGTTCTTTGTTATTCTGAGTGTCCTCAATGCAATAATGCATATGCACTCACATTGAAGTATTATATAGTAAAAAAAGCTCGGTGTCAATGTTTTTTTAGTAAATAATGATATTAAAGCTATTTAATCAGCTTTTTTTCGTATAGCTTGTAAGCAATATGCTTCAACCCGTGATCACTTAATAAATATAGCACCTTGTAAAATCTCATATATTGGAGATAATCCCTTTTCAGGACAAGGAAGTTTTCATCATACAAAAACTTGCAAAAAGCTTCGAAGCGCTGCTTATTTGTATATTCATCTGATTTTTGAAAATATTTTCTGCTGCAAAAAACATAATCCTTCAGAAATGCCACATTCATGTAATTTCTATACTCTGTCGAATAATCAAACTTCTCGCAAAGTTGAATAAACATTTTGTAGCATTCCGAAACATCGGATGTCAATTCAAGCTTTTTTCTTTTTTTCAACACCGGAACAGAAATATCATCATAACCGTTGTATTTATAAAGAATATCGCTGACAAAAACCGCTTTCTCGGCATATTTAAGATAATCAAGCAGCATTGTCATGTTCTCATAGCAGACCTGACTTTTATTAAATCCAATATTGTTATTTATAATTATATCTCTTTTTAAAATCTTATTCCATGAGGTTTGTAAGAGAATATGAGATGATTCGAATATATACTGAAATGATTCAGCTGCGTCCGTTAAATTAAAAGCAAGTGTTTCCGAGATCGAATTTGCTTCTGTTTTATACACTTTGTTATTTCTTATATGCTCCCCATAAAAGCCGAATCCGAAAAAGTCCGCAGAATATTTTTCAATATATTCGATCAATCTGTCGGCAGCTCCGTGCACATAGCAATCATCACTGTCAATAAATGTAATATACTCTCCGATTGCAGCTCTTATACCGTAATTACGAGTATCGGAAACACCGCTATTTTGCTTTTTTATGTACCTTATCCTCGAATCAGCAAAGGAATTTATGATTTTTTCCGTATTATCATTTGAACCGTCGTTAATAATTATAAGTTCAAAACTATCCGAAACTGCCGAAAGTACACTTTTTATTGAGCTTTCAATAGTTCTTTCTGCGTTATACGCCGGCATGATTATAGATAATTTCATTTTGGGCATATCAACACCTCCTAAGATATAATACAATATTTTTTTATTTTTTTCAACATATTTTATTTAAGGCAACACCGCACAATTGAGGCGCACGCCTTGCTTGAATATATTTCCGTCATGC
>CAVJDU010000060.1:0-6606 GCA_963648385.1 uncultured Coriobacteriaceae bacterium
GTCCACATACTTTTTAAGCTCTGCAAACATAGTTCCGTTTCGCATATTGTGGCCGTAAATAATGAGGTTGGTGCTTTGGGGGCTGCATCGTCCGTCAAGGAACGGCACTCCGCTTTGGCTGTATTTGCCGTAAAAGGTGCGGCGGAGATATCTCTGAGGATCGGACGGTGTGTGCATTACGGGATAACTGATATTTGTGCCGTCAATAAAGAGCCACCCGATGCAGTCGGCGTTTTCCGCAATGAGCGCCTGTATATTGTGTTCTGCCGCAGGCTGCTCGGTCGGCTCGGCGCTTGGTTCTGTTTCTGCATCCGTAACGGATTCTGACGGAGCTTCGGTCATCGGCAGTTCGGCAATTTCCGCAACGGCGGCGAAGTCCTCTTTTTCTTTCTGCTGTTCTTTCAGCTCGGAGTAGATTTCCACACCTGACAGCACGGCGACCGCCGACAGCAGAAGACAGAAAAATATGAGGGCGAGTTTATTCCTCGTCCTCATCATCTGTTACCTCGTAGAACTGTTCGCCGTCAATATCGGGGATTGCTTCACCTTGCAAACTCGAATCAAAATAGAGAGCAAGGATGCGTTTGATCTCCGGCTTTTTAAGACGGCGTACCTCAAAGCCCTCGCCGGCGATTTTGCTCTCAATGCGGTTTGCGGTTTCGAAGGTCTGTTTTTCTTTCTGTCCTTTGAGCCTTGCAACAAAGAAAAACTGACGGGCGGTCGCCATTTCTACCTGAATGGTGTCAAGAAATTCAATGTCCATTTTAATGAGCTTTCTGACCTTTGCGTTTTCCTCAACTTCGAGGCGTTCGACCAAATAGGCTTTGTTATCGTCGAAGCATTCGGACGAGTCGGTGCAGACGATCTCAATGTCGGGCAGCGCTGACAGTAGCATCATCAGATGGCGTATCTTGATCTCAATGTTAGTGTGGGAGAGCACTGAGATATTGGTGGGCGACACGAGGTAAAAGAGCAGTTCGCCCTTATTGGTAGAAAGACCGTATTTGGTGAAGGTCCTGATGCCGAGCAGTTCCTGCACCGAACGGCCTTTTTTCTTTTTCTGCTGTTTCATTATCATCATCTCCATTCAAAGTATTGCTGCGTGGATATTAAATACCGCACGGCGTAACGCATGAAATCCATTACGGTGGTATCATCCATACGAATCGTTAAAAAGCCGTAGCATAAAACAGCTACGGCCGGTAAGAAGATGTGCAGTTGCACGAGTGCGAGAACCGACAACAGTGCGGCTACCGCAAGTATTACAAAGTCACGCAAACTCCAAAGCCACAGATTGGCTGTGGCTTTGAGGTTCTGCGGATAGATATATTGTGTCATTGCGTTATTCCTCCGATCTCTATGCCGCCGACATCCTCACAGAATTCCTTGGGCGTCTGTCCGTATTCCTCTCGGAGCTTCTCGGCGATCATATCCTTGATAAGCTGAGATTCCGTTTCGGTCGGCACATATTCGCCTTCCTCGCAGGAGTCGGCGGTTGAGACGGTAAATTCGAGTCGAAGCGAATCGGCGAACGGGTCGTACTTGGCGTACAGATTCAGCCATTTATCATCCGCCGCCGTGTTCGTTCCGAATTTCTTATCCACATCAAACCATGCTTCAAGATAACAGGTAATTTGATGCCCGATGTCGCAGTCAACTTCCATATCCCGGTCGACCGCAAGCATATCCCTTGTCAACTCCGGCGTATCCATTTTAGTTATAATGGAGATCGGACGGTATTCGGCGTCGGCATTGTGATTTTCAAGCTGCTCACGGATATGCGCTGCAAGCTGTTCTGACAGGAAATTACTGCACACTGCTTTTGTCTGTTCGTGGATAATACCGAGATATTTCAGCCCGACCTTGTAACGGGAGAGGAGTTTGTCATAGGTCATGTCCTCGTTTAATGACGGCTCGAATATACCGTAATCGCCGTACCAATTTGCATATCGCTCGGTTTGCGGAATGTCTGCCGCTTCCTCATAAGCGGCAATGATTTTGAATGCGTCCGGGCCATATTTTTGCAAAAATCTGTTTGCCTGCATATAGTTTTTCATAGCGCACCTCCTTATTTGCCTGCGGCCTTGGCCACCGTGCGCGTAAGGTTGACAGCGGTGGTCGTGGCGTGTACAACCGACATCATGTTGACCTTAACGCTTGAATCAAGCCCGAATTGCTGCGCAATCCGCGGTACTTCATTGGCTGCAAGCATAATGCCAAGTCCCAACAGCATATTGTCGGGGAAAGTAATCAGCCCCAAGAACAAGAGAGTTGTCTGCATAAATGCCGTAAGGCAAATGGCTATGACCTGTTTGCACCATTGATTGAAGCCGTCTGCATATCCTCTCGGCACGGAAAACATATACAGTGAACCGACCGCCATCTGAATGAGCAAAATACCGCCGCGCTTGATATTGGCAAAAAACATCTTGATCACGCAATAGGCAAAGGCAATCATGCACAGCAGATTGAGCAAACTGAATGTCGTACCGATACTGGGCGAGAACAGCCTGACAAGCGCGTTCAGTCCGACATCCGCAAGGCTTGAATTGATGCCCGACGATGCGATGCCGATCAAATCGTGCGAAAAGGTGTTTTGCAGACTGATGCAGAATTTATACAGTTCAATCGGCACAACGCCGATGAGGGAGCAGGCAAAGAAGCCTTTCAAGATGTTTAGCGCAGTCGTTTTAATGTTTGCTCTGCCGCACTGATACTCAATGGCAACATCGAATACGGCGACAACCGTGCCGGCGACGAACAAGCCCCAACCGAACAGCGTAAACAGCTTGACGGTCGCCTGCACCCATTCGAGGTCAAAGACTTCCGCACTCATATTGCCGATCATTTCGAAGCAGTCGGCAATCGCCCCGTAAATAATCTCGTATATCCAACGGAGCATGGCGTTCCAAATGGCGTTGGCAATCCCGCTTTCCACTACATCTATTGCGTTTCCGATAGCGTCGCCGATGCCTGAGATTATATCACCTAACCAGTCAAAGATAAGTCATCACCTCCGTTCCGTATCCGGCTGTATCAGATAATGGACCAGATATACAGCGGTGCGGTCAGCGTAAAAATAAGGCAGGCAAACAGAATGCAGGGAGCTGCGAACTCAAACTGTCCGTGCTTTCTGTAGTCGAAATAAGCAGTGCCGACCTTTACGAAGAAAAGGATGGCGAGGATCATGTCACACACGGGAAACACCACATTATTAACGACAGTCTGAATCTGCCCCTTGGCAGCATTCCAAGTGCTTTCGATTGCGCCTGCCACATCTCCGGCCGCAAATGCGGTCATAGAGAATGCCGTCGTAAGGACGGCCACGAGCAGAAAGGAGAAAAGGATTCTCATGGTTTTCTTTTTCATAGGGTTTTACCTCCTAACACATTTTGGATTTCTTTTTCGGATATATAGCGGATGCGGATATTGAGGTTTTTGCAAAATTTCAGTTCGGCTCTCATGCCGTCCGTGACGGTATCTCCGAATACCCAAACCTCATCGCAAAGCCACAGAAGCGACATTCCCGCCGCCAAACCGATTTCCCGGTCTTTCGGGTCGTTATCGTCGAGGCACAGGGCATAGAAATGCGGCACGACCGGAGCCGTGCCGCACCTCAGTGCGTATGCGGTATATGTCTTAACCTTTTTGAGATTTTCCTCAATATTCCCGCCGAGGGGAGCGCAGACATACACCCGTTTCATCATTCATCATCCTCGTCCTTTCGGGATTTCACACGGATAATGACAATGGCGATGATACCGCCGAGTGCCACAGCACCGAGTCCGATCCAAAAGCCGAGGTTAGAGTTGTCGCCTGTCTGCGGAATATCCGGCTTGGGCGGAATGAGCGTCACAGTCTGACCGCCGTCCTCAATGTCGGCATGAGCGGCAAGTTCAGTGCCGTCACAGTAGAGCGTTTCAAACACAACGATGTCCGTCTGCTTGGTTACGGCGCTGCCGTCAAAGGTAAAGCGGACGGTGACCTCGCCGCAGCTTTCCTCCGGCGTAAAGGTGACTTCGGCGGTCAGTTCCTTGCCGTCGATGAGGAATGCTTTGCCCGTAGCCTTGTCCATAAGGACGCCCTTGACGGTGTATGCCTTGCCGGGAATGAGGTGCTTATACGAAACGGTATCCTCGATGGTGATGTCGCCCTCGGCAGCGGCGGTCTTTTCACCGTTTACGGTCGCCTTTGTTCCGATTTCGGGGATGCGGTCGTTTACAACGGTGATACCGATGGTCTGCCCGTTCTCGCTGATGCGGACGGGATAGATTTCCTCATTGGCGAGGTATCCGTCCGCAGGCTGCAACTCCTTAATGAGCCAATTGCCGTAAGGAACATTTTCAAAGACGAAGATGCCGTCCTCGCCGGATACGGCGGTAAGGAGTGCGTTCTCGGCAGTAAACTCGGTTTCGGTACTGCGGAAAAGTCCGAACTTTGCGCCAACGATGGGCTTCTCGGTTTCACGGTCGATTTTCAGTCCCTTGACCGAGCCGTAGAGGATATCGTTTTTAATGGCTTCGCCGCCGTTTGCTTTGATCTCCACAAGGGCGGTATCCTGTCCGGCGTAGTCGAAGGTCACAGGATATTTTTCGTCCGAAAGGATATAATGGTTGTCGGTCGCAATTTCCTTTACATACAGCTTTGCGCCTACGGGGATATCCGTCTTGAAAGTGATATTGCCGTTTTTATCGCAGTTGGCGATTTCAAGCAGTCCATCCCTCGGGACGAATGAGCCGTCTGCGGCAAACAGATCCTTGGCAGCGTACAGCCCGAACTGCACCGAGCAGATTTCTCCGTTATTCCCGATATTGAAAATGTCGTCCTTACCGAGAATTTTGGCAAGGGACAGAGCTGCTTTTTGGCGCTCATTGCAGAACTCGGCGGCGGTTTCGGTGACTTCAACGGTTTCGCCTGCATAGGTCAGTTCAACGGTCTTGGGTGTGCCGTTCAGCACCATGCCGTAGGGTGCTTTTGTTTCTCTGGCCGTATATTTGCCGAGATACAGCGCTTTGCTTTCCGCTGCACCGTTTTCATCGGTGGTTACGGTATCAACAACCGTATCCTTGGCATAGCGCAAAGTTCCATCGGGTGTGATAATATCCTCGGCAGCGGTAATTTCATAGGTTGCCCCTGCGAGGTTTTTATCCGCAAACACAAGGCTGTATACGCCGTCCGTTTCCACAGCAGAGGAGAAAATCTCGCCGCTTTTGGTAATGCGGATGACACCTTTCTGCGGCATATTGAACTTCTCGACCGTAACAACGGTTTTCTCGCCGTCCACTTTGAATGCGATGGGGGCAGAGTCGAAGACATATCCGTAAGCCGTACACTGCTCGATGATCTCATAATTGCCGTAAGGCAGCTTTTCGGGCATCATGAGCTTGCCCGACACATCGGTGTAATAGATGTCGATGTCCGTAGGCGTCGGGTAATTGATATGCTGCACGATATATTTGCCCGTGTCGGTGTTGCGCACCTTAAAGCCAATGCCCGCCGCAGGAATGATTTTGCCTGTTTCGGCGTCCTTTTTAATGATTTCAATGAGCGCTTCATAGGGAGCATTGTTGATGAGAAAACGGTACACCTGTCCGTCCTCGCTGACGAATACCGTAAACGGCGCAAGGAGTTCCTTTCCGTCCCAGCCCTTAATCTGCTTTACGGTATATTCGCCGTAGGGCAAGTCTTTGGATTCAGCAAAACCGTGTTCGTCGCATACAAGGATATCCCGTTCGGTTTCCTCGGAGCTTTCATAGCTGCCTGCTGCTTTCAGATACACTTCAAACTCTGCGCCGACCTCCGGCGTTTCGATTTTGGTAGTGCCGTCGTCGCAGTGCTTGATGATAGCGACCTTGCCCTTGATGATGTCCTCATAGGAATCGAGGGGCCTGGCAATGTTGTATTCCACGGTATACAGCTTGGCCTCCGCGCCGATGTGCAGGCTTTCGGTATTGATTAAATATCCCTCGGAGGGGCTGATCTCACGAATTGTCCAATCGTCGCCGCAGATATAATACTTGGTGGTAAACTGACCGTTTGCGTCGGTGGTGTAGGTGTCGATGAGCTGATTGCCTTTATAGATGCCGTACTTTGCGCCTGCGAGAGATGCGTCGCCCTGCGGCAGCCCCGTTCTGCGGTCACTCTTGGTTACGGTGACATTGAATTTCTTTAAGTCATTGTCAAAGGATTTTTCCGTAACCTTATTCCACTCGATTGCGGCGGTCTGCTTGTCGGGAACGACATAGCGGAGGGGTGTGTCGATTTCCTCCAGAACATATCCCGTACCAATCGGCACACCCTTGAATGTTGCAACGCCGTTTTCATCGGTCACGGCGAACGCATTGACCTCAATGCCGGAGAGCGATGTGCCGGACAGTCGGAATTTCATTCCCTCGACCAAGCCGTCCTCGGCGGTCTTTTTGACGGTGAGATCGCCGCGGCGGAGCGTATTGCTGAAAGTAACGGTGGTCACCTGACCGCTGACAACGGTAATGCGGCGAACTTCCTGCGGCTCGTATTGCTCGTATTCCGTTTCGGTAACGGTATACGCACCGGGCTTGAGGTTGTCCAACTGAAACACACCGCCGTTTGCGGTTTTCACAGTCT
>CAVJDU010000061.1:0-6262 GCA_963648385.1 uncultured Coriobacteriaceae bacterium
GGTCGTTGCTGCGGTCGTTGCCGAGCCGAGCTTATTGTTTACCTGATTTGCGATAATGCCGTCGTAGTCCTTGACGGGAGAATTATCACACCACCATGTCATAACCTTTAACTGCTTATTGCTGAACGGTTCCCATTTGAATTTATTCCTTTTCTGCATCGTTCCACGCCTCCGCAGCCTTGCCGTTCAGAGCATCAATGAATGTGCTGTCGGTCTCCTGCGCCTTCGGTTGCTCACCTGTCTTGTTGTGAGCCTCGGACAGTGCGATTATGCTTTCAAAAGCTCTCAGATCGCCCTTCATAGCATTTTGTATTTGCTTTAATACCATAGCTTCCTCAACCGTGATATTTTTATCCTTGATTGATTTTAAATCCGTCAGCCTGTCGAGCTGTCCCTCCTGCATCGGCAGAGCCAAAAGCATATTGACCGTATCTTTTAGCAGCTTTTTCCTGCGCCGTGCCTTTCCGCTCGCAACGCCGCCTTTTTGTGTAATTTCTCGGAGTTCGCTCGGAGTTCGTTGATTATTTTTTATTAAGTTTTCTTCATTCGCCACATTACCACCTTGCTGTTTTAGGGCATAAAAATACCGCTGACTATAATAGCCAACGGTTTTATTTCTTAAAATAATAAAGTCAACTCGTAATTATTCAATCTTCTCTATATCGGATTCATCAATATACCAATAAACGGGGCCTCGATTTCCCTCTTTTTCAATATCTAATTTCCCATTTTCATGAATATCGACAATAAATCCAATCGCATTTTCACTTTTAATCCTTACTTTATCAAACAATTCAAATTTTTTCATTAAATCACCTTCCAACATGTTTTGATCTGTTAGGGTATGCTGTAATAAATCTTGGCACATTACTGCCCTTATCAATTCTCCATGCAGTTGTTACAAGAGCTTTTTTATCTATTCCGATATACATATTCACTTGAAAACTGACACTTCCGTCTGGATTTGTTTGATATTTCAAAGCCTTGTTGGTTTCTAATTTTGCTCTCATATCCCGTTCGAGATGCTCGTAATTTTGCATATTATATCCAAGAGATTTAAAGAATTTTGCCTTACTCTCATCTTTTGTAGGATTTAAGATATAATTCTTCAGTTTGTTTCTTGCAATGACTGCATTTTTATGATTATTCAACCTCTTTTGAATTGAATAGTTTTGACCTCTGCCACCCATTATAATCCCTTAACCCTTATTTTTCAAGTTTTTCATTCTATCCGTCACATGATTACCGTAATAAGCAACCTTTATCCCCTTGTAATCGTATTCGACCTCGCCACCGTAAACAAGAATAGCCGCCGGCTCAAGCACACGTATCATTTCGTCCATACCCGTTTTCCAGATGTGGAAAGAAGCTTCTTCACGCTTTACTCCGATAGTCGATACCGCAACGACCGAGCCTTTTTCTATGCCGGCAAAGCAGAAAGAAAATGTTTCAGGTTCCGCCCATGATATCGTCGGAATAACACATACTCCGCAGTCCTGCAAGAACTGACCTATCAATCGACTTCGATAGACATTCCATATCTTCATCGCCATAGGCATATCCATATAAAGGCTGAAATCGGGAGATAAAAAGCAGTCGTATTCGGCTATCTTCTCAACATATTCCTGCGGAGAAGTCCATAAACGCTCAAACTGATAATCGTCAACAAAGCAATAAATACCGACATTCTTATCCTTTGCCGTAAGCATATAGTTAAACCCGATCAAGTCCTCCGGGATAAAATCTTCCTTATGAATAATCGGCATCTGATAAAAGCCGTCAAGCCTTGTGCCATCCACAAATTCAAGATTATATTTCTTGTAGGTTGCTTCACGGTGGCTTTCTTTCGGTTCGTCGGGCGTCTCCTGCTCCTCCGGCAAGTCAAAATCAAACTCCTCCATATCAATATCAAATATGCCGTCAAGCTCCTCATAAAGCAAATCGAAGTCCCATTCGGATTTTTCCGAAACCCTGTTATCCGCCAGCCTGAACGCCTTTATCTGCTCGCCGCTGAGATCGTCGGCGATAATGCACGGCACGGTTTTCAGCTTCAGCCGCTGTGCCGCCTTATACCGTGTGTGACCGCATACGATTACGCCGTTTACGTCAATAATTATAGGCACCTTGAACCCGAATTCTTTAATTGAATTTGCGACATACTCAACCGCCGCATCGTTCTTTCTCGGGTTCTTTTCGTAAGGTATCAGGTCTTTTATCTTTTTCTCTTGAATTTCCATAAATGCACCGTTTAAACATACAATATGCCGTCTGAGCATTGATTCTCTCAAGCCAAACGCATTTCTTACATCTCTTATTCATAGCCGCTCCAAAAGCAAAAGCCGCATTGATTTCTCAACACGGCTTTACTATATTTCCAAGTATAATAATATGCCATGTCAATACTGACATTCAATGACATTTACTGACATCTTCAAGGAATTTTGAGTGAATTTTCTCAAAGTTTCGTAATGCTTGAGCATGTAAGCGTAAGGTATGCCGTTCCACATATCCCATTTCATTGGATATTGCACTCCATGATTTAAAGCTTATGTATCGCTTTTCAAGAAGTATCTTTTCCTCGTCCTTAGGAAGCTGCCGAATCTCTCTGCCTATTTTCTCCCTGAATTTAAGATATCTTTCAACCTCGTCCGACAGCTCGGATTCTTTATCGGCTATTTTTTCGACGATCGAGGCAAACGCTGCATCGGGCTTCCCCGAGGTCTGAACAATGCTCTGCTCATAATTTGTAGCTTTTATTGTCTCCGCAAGCTCCCGAAGCCGCCTGATCTCATCGTTACGGTTTAGTATCTTCTGATTCAGCCACCTCCCCTGCGACAAATATTCCTTTGCTGTCAATATAAATCACGCTCCTTTATCTGAGCAACACCCATTTAACCCACATTGGTAAGTTGCTTGTTGCTATTGCATAGCATAGCATGAAAGCAACATATCGCACTCGTGCTGCTTTTTTTCAAACTCAGCAGATTTCTTGTCTAACGCCATTTTCATTTCTTCAAATTCTTCGCAGAGACAGGTGTAATTAGCTTTTGATTGATTGTATAAGTCTTTCCATTTTCGAGCTTCTGCCTCATAATCAGGCAACGAATTAATGTTAATCATTATTTAACCTCCCATATTGTTACTTTCAATCGTCTGCCGAGCCACGCTAAACCTTGTTCTGTAAGCTCATACCAAACTGATACATTGCCTACCATTTTGTTTATAATGACAAATGGCAGTTTATCTAAAATCGGATTGCCGTCTTTCGGAGCTTCATAATAATTTCGGTACGGTTTATAAAACGCTTTCCCATGCCGGTGATAAGGGCTTTTATAATCAAGCCCTACCATATGTTTACAAATTTCAATCGCTCTTTCAAGCTCCGATTCCGTCAAATCAAGTTCAATGCCCATGTCTATCCCCCCATTTCTTCATAATTCTCGGCGTCCCACTCCATTTTGAGTGTTCCGATGAGAAGCTTATCTATGTGCTGCCAATAGACCGGGTCGTCTGTTCTGCCGCTTGACAGCTCCGACATTTCTTCGATAAAGGCGAATAAACGCTCCCGTCCGAAGCCATACCGCTGATGAAGTGCGATACAAGCCAGCTTCAACATTCGCCTGTTGTGATTTTTAATTTCATCTTTACACGCCCTCCGAATAGCCACCCTCTGCTCCTTCGGCAGACATTCCGTTCTTATTACCGATTTCATAACTTAATCCTCATTCAAGCTCAACATCTCGAAGCCGCACCCAAATCACCCTTTGCATACCTTTTCTTTCACGCAAGCCGACCGAATAGAGCTTCTCGTTGTATATATTTATTTCCAGCTTATAGCCGATGACAAAATACTTGCCGCCGTCATATGCAGCCTTTTGTCTTTTCTCGATTGCCGATTTGATATCCTTCAGCTCCATCAGATAATCTCCTCGATATCGTCGTAAATCTCGTCCGGGCGCTCCCAGCCGTATGTTTTAACTCCGCTTGATTCAGAAAAAATGCGCTTTGTTCTTTCGCTGTACATCAGTCCGATAGAATTATCCCCCGTTGCCAGCTTGCCCGACAATCTGTTCTTTGTAATCAACAGTCTGCCGTTGAACGCTCCGTCCTCGTCAACCCTCTGATAGCTCATAACGATATCTACCTTGTTTGTAATGTCACTGCTGCCGGAAACATCGTCGTTCGTGAACTCCTTGTCCGATTTTCTCGGGTGTGCAACAAGGATAATCACAACATTGTGTCTGATCGCTATTTTTTTGAGCCTGCCGACAAAATTGCTCTGCGCTAAATATAAATTATCGTTGCTCACGACCGTATCCATTGCCGTCATAAGATTATCAATGCAAATGAGCTTTGTGCCGTACTGCCTTATAACATTTTCAATCGTCACGGTAAGGCTCTCAAATTCATCGCCTTCGGGCAAATAATTGTTGTCATAAATAAAAGCCCGTCCTCTGTACCAGGCATTTATCTTGTCAATTACTCCGTCTTTGATGATGTATTCCTCGTCGCCGTATTCGTTTGTCAGGCAGTCAATATTGCTGTTGCCGGCAAGCTGATAATCAATCCAACGCTTGAAGTGATAATCAGCCAGCTCGCCCGAATAAACAAACACGCTTTCGTCCTGCTCGAGCGCTTCGCATACAAGCTGCGACATAAAGGTTGATTTACCGTTTCCCCTCTTGCCCGTCAGCAAAGCGACCTGCCCGTAGCATAAGCCGCCTATCACACGGTCAATTTCACGGATATTCGTTTTGATTTTCGGCAAGGCGTTAAGGTCAACCGCCTCAACCTCCGAAAGATCCTTGACGTTTTTCAGCCGCTGTATTTCTGCGTTTTCAATGCAATGCACAATCGCCTGCCTGCCGTATTTGCAGTAAATCGCATTTGCGTCCTTTTCGCCGAGATAGTCCTCGGCTCTGACCGCCTTGACCTTCTGCGGAAAACGCTTCTGAATTTCATCAATCAAGGTCATTTTGCCCTTTTCGTAATCGCCGAACACAATGACCTCTTTGAACTTTATCAGCCATTCCCAACAAAGCGTTATCCACAAAAAAGCGTTTGCACCGTTCGGAACGGAAACAGCATTTTCAAAGCCGCAGTCGGAAACGCTCAGGCTGTCGATTTGACCCTCGGTTATAATCAGCCGTTCAAAATCTGTACACTGTGCCATTCCGAAAAGTATCGGCTTCAGGTCTTTCAAGAACCATTCCTTGCTCTGGTCTCTGCCCTTCACAAAATTCATTTTGCGATATTTTATCGTTGTTAAAACGTCGTTTTCGTCGTAGAACGGAAAGACCAATAAATTCGGGTCTTTTTTGCTCGTCGTCAGTCTGAAGCGCTCCGTTGTGGCGGCGCTGATATTTCTTGAGAGCATATATTCAACCGCTTTGTTCGTCGGTGTAGGTCTGCGCTGAGGGAGCTTCCTGTATTTCTTCTGCTTGCCGTCCTCGAATTCAAGCTCATAATTGAAATCCCTTGCCAGCTCAACAAAATGTCCTTGCTTGCCGCAGCTTGCACGGAAGCATTTATACGCCCCTGTTTCAAGATTTACCGAAAAGGTCTCTTTATCATGTCCGCCGCCGTGACAGTACGGGCAAAATTTGAAGAACAATTCATTGCCTTTGAGCTTTGTTTCTGCGTTAATGACATTGGCAAAATCGAATACATCCTCCTGCCTGAATATGTAACTCATTGATTTCGCCACCTTTCGTATTCTTCAAGCGACCAGCCTTTCGCCGCCGCCCAAGGCGGCAAAGGCGCAGCGCTTTCTTTCTCTTCTTTACTTTCTTTATTATTCTTATCATTCTTACGCTGTTGTCGCTCGTTTGTCGTTTGTTTGTCGCTTGTTTGTCGCTCGTTTGTCTGATTGCTTGTCGCTTCGCTTGTCACCTTTTCATCAAAAAGCTGATATTCTTCCCAATTTACAACGGTTATAAGAGTAAATCTGTTTGTCGCTTCGGTTGTTATTTCGCCTGTCGTTTTTAGCTTGTCAATCGCAGTCCTCACCTGACGAACGCTGAAAGCCAAATCTTCGGATATCTTTTTCTCTTGAATTTCCATAAATGCACCGTTTAAACATACAATATGCCGTCTGAGCATTGATTCTCTCAAGCCAAACGCATTTCTTACATCTCTTATTCATAGCCGCTCCAAAAGCAAAAGCCGCATTGATTTCTCAACACGGCTTTAATGCCAAGCATACTAACCATTTCTCGCTTACCGTTACCTGTGATGATCAGATCACGGAATGTACTGTCAT
>CAVJDU010000062.1:0-6068 GCA_963648385.1 uncultured Coriobacteriaceae bacterium
ACGATGAAGAACAGATTGAGCTTGCAAAGTTCGTTGACGAAATGCACAGAAAGGGCGCAAAGGTGGTCATCAGCAATTCCGACCCGAAGAACTCAAATACAGAGGACGATTTCTTTGATAATATCTATTCTTCTCATAAAATCAAGCGTGTTGAAGCCACTCGTATGATTAACTGCAACAGCGAGGCAAGAGGAAAAATCAAAGAACTGCTCATATCGAATTTTTAAGGGGAGTTTGAAATTATGATAAAGAACGGAAAAGGCGGCGGAAATACCAAAACTGGATTGATTTTTGAAGGTAAAACAGATTTGGCAACATTTTTGAACGGGCAGCCAGGGTATCGTGTAAACGACGATGTTGTGTTCTACAATGATGAAAAAGTTGCTCGAATTTTCAAAAAGCACGGATTTTACAGATACCTAAAAGAAATTGGCGTGGAGTGGGAAAAGATAATTTCCAAGAAACTCCTTCCCGATGACAGCATTTATGTCATTATCAACAACACTCTATTTATAATAGAATGTAAATATCAACAGGTTAGTGGTTCGGTTGATGAGAAATTGCAAACTTGTGATTTTAAGCGTAAGCAATATCAGAAGCTGATGTCGCAGGTGAATATAGATGTTGAGTATATCTACCTTCTTTCTGATTGGTTCAAGAATCCAAAGTACAAAGATGTTTTGGACTATATCATCAGTATGCGTTGCCACTATTATTTCGAATATATTCCGTTGACGAAATTGGGGCTTCCTGTCCCACTGAGCAATGAAGAGGAGTAAGGTATGAACAGAAATTTCACCACTTGGCTGTCCGGTTTTCGTGACAGCATTGCAGATTATGGATATTACATAGATTTTGAAAAAGTGCATCGTAATGTCGATGGTATTAAGGTTGAGCTTAACATTCTCAACTCGCTTATTGGCTCTAAAAATATCAAAGAGGATTTCAAAGCGTTGATCAAGAAATATCCCGAAACGCTGAAATGTGTTCCTCTGTTGCTTGCGGTCAGAGCCAATGAACTTTACTGCCAGGATGAAAACGGCGGTTATATGTATCAGTTTGACTTTGGCAAATATCCACCAAATAATCACGCTCATTATGAACGCTACGCATATTTTATGGAGCACACGGGTCTTTTCGATTTACTTGAAAACCATATCATCAATAACCTTGTTGACTATGCAACAGGCGTTGAAACAGGTCTTGATTCCAACGGTCGCAAAAATCGTGGCGGTCATTTGATGGAGGATTTAGTTGAGAGCTTCATTAAAAAAGCCGGTTTTATAAAGGACAAGACTTATTTCAAGGAAATGTATATCCATCAGATTACTGCAAAATGGGGCATCGATCTGTCTGCTATTTCCAATCAGGGCAAAATGGAAAAGCGTTTTGACTTTGTTGTCAAAACGCCTACTATGATTTATGGCATCGAAACAAACTTTTATGGCAGTGGCGGCAGTAAACTCAACGAAACTGCCCGCAGCTACAAAACACTTGCATTGGAAACTGATACTATCAACGGCTTTACATTCGTTTGGTTTACAGACGGCAAGGGCTGGACAAGTGCTCGCCATAATCTTGAAGGAGCCTTTGATGTGATGAAACACATCTATAGTATCAAGGATTTGGAGAATGACATCATTACAGAGGTTTTCAGATAATGGCTAAGAAGATAACAAAATGGGAGCCGGAGGATTTTGAATTGGAAATGACAACACATTGGTCTTTTCCAAAGCGTGGCGATTGGGCTACCCATGATGCAAAATGGCGTGGTAATTGGTCGCCGTATATTCCACGAAATATTCTGCTCAGATATTCCCAAGAAGGAGATTTAGTTCTCGATCAGTTCGCTGGTGGCGGCACAACACTTGTTGAAGCGAAATTGCTCAACCGCAATATAATAGGTGTCGATGTTAATGATGTTGCCCTTGCTCGGTGTAAAGAAAAGGTGAATTTTGAACACGAGGGTGCTGATGGCAGAGTTTATATACACAAAGGTGATGCTCGTCATTTAGATTTTATTTCGGATAATAACATCGACCTTATTTGCACGCATCCTCCGTATGCTGACATTATTCAGTACAGCGAAGATATAGAGGAAGATTTGTCTCATTTGAAAGTCAGGGACTTCCTTGAAGAAATGAAATCCGTTGCTGCCGAAAGCTATCGTGTTTTGAAAAAAGGTAAATTTTGTGCTGTCCTTATGGGTGATACCCGCCAAAAAGGGCATATGATTCCAATGTCTTTTGAGGTTATGCGTGTTTTTGAGGATGCCGGATTTAAGCTCAAAGAATTGATAATTAAGGAACAGCATAACTGTAAAGCTACGGGATATTGGAAAACAAACAGCGTGAAATACAATTTTCTGTTGATTGCTCACGAGTATTTGTTTGTATTTAGAAAGTAAAAATCAAGCATTGAAGGGAGGAAGAAAGTTGTTCGGAATTTCATATGACACATGGAAAAATGTCTGCAATATGTACTTTTCGTTAAATGCAGGCTCACAAAAAGCTTATTTGCAATGGTTTCCGTTTACTAAACTCTCCTACGCCGATAGGGAAACTATTTCCGGAGAAGAATTTTATAACAGCTATATCAAGACAGCTTCGTTTATGCTTTTTCCTCCCGCTATGCACCAGTCAGAAAACTATCTGCAAAAAGGCGACGGCAGCTTCCGAGATTCATCGCTTGTAGCTCCTGTTTTGTTTTTGCTTTTGCAGTCGATAGGATTGAAAATACACAATTACTATTCGCCTATTAGACCGCCAGATGTATCCGTTTATTATGCCGGCAACTATGAGTACTTGCATCCCAAATATAAACAGGACTACGATGATTTCTTCAAAGAGATAAATGCCTCTATTGATGAATACCAATATTTCATCAAAACGGACATTACTAATTTCTTTGCAAATATAAGTGTTGATAAACTGATTGCACAAATAGATGATGTTTGTAACTCCGATACAGTAGTGTTTTCTCAAACGCAGTTGCATTTATTCAAAGAATTACTTACATACTGTGGCAATGGCAGGTTTCCGCTTATTGAGAATAGTGTTGCCTCATCATTTCTTGCAACTGTTGTCTATCTCGATGCTGCGGACAAGAACCTCCACGAATACATTTCAAGGAATATTGCTGCATTTTCGTCTTTTCATATTGTTCGTTATGTTGACGATATGTATATTCTTATTTCATCAGATAGCCCAATTGAAAATTTGCACGATGCTTATAATGAAATAAGAAACGAGTATTCATCAATTCTCAAAAATTATGGTTTGGCATTAAATTCCAAGAAATGCTGCTTGAAGGAATCGAAAGAGATCAATCTCGAACTCAAAAAATCATTATATGACGAATACTTCAATGGACAAAAACATAATATTGAAGAACTGTTCTCCGGCACTCTGTATCGTTTCTTAAATGCCTTGTCCAGCGAATTACTTTTTGACAGTATTGACATAGAAAGATATAATGAGCTAATTAACGAACACTTTTCTTCGGATGATATAGAATTTACGCCAAGCGAAATTTTTAATTATTTCGTATATGAGGACGAGGATGAATTAAAATCCGAGCCTGTTATAAAAGAAATCGTCGGACTTGTTGAACGGAGCATATCTTTTATCAGCCTTGATCCTAAGCGGTTGACAGTAATGATTATGAAAACTAAAAATGATAGAGCTATTAAGGGTTTCTTGAATCAACTTTTCAGGAAGAATCGCTCCGACAAGTGGAACTCCTATGATACAACCATAGCGATTTCATACTTAATCCAAAGCGAATTCAGACACATAGATTTGTTGGACATTCTTTCTAATCGACATCCTAATCTTTATAGCTATTATTCTGACCACTGTAAAAGTAGCACAATCCATTGCTTCGATTCTCAGAAGATAAAAGACTTGGCTGCGATTATTTCCAAAGACAGCAAAGCCCACTACCTGTACTTTATGCACTTATGTGAGATGAAGCGAACGAACTATATGGCAGCTTTCGCATATTACAAGAATTATTTTGATCGAGTGACAGCTGATTTGGATTTTGCAATAGGTAATGATTCGAGATTAAAAAAGCCCAATTATAAAGGCTTCTACAAGGAAAAGGCACTTATAGATTTTTATTCTGATATTACCGACAGTAAGGAAGTTATTGAATTTGCTCACAGATTAAGAAATGCAAACCCGTTATCACATTCATCATCCGAATTACTTGATAGTGATGATACATCTGAAGATTTGTGTGAGTCTATAAAATCTCTTTCAAAGTTGATATATGAATATATAGATATCATATAAGCAAGCACAAAAACAGGCTTGATTGTAACCGAAAAACAGCATAATATAAGTGGTTAATGGCAGCAAAATTGCAACGAATCATTAGGTATCCTATGCTTAGAACAATAAAGGCAATATAAATAAGTCCTATAAGGAAAACCGTTTAGAATTTTCTTTTATGGAGCGAGGTCAAATGAATCTACGAGCGTATTTCGTACAATTATAATTCTAAAGGCAGTGTCAGCTCCGCAGGTGCGCAGCCAATTTCTCCGAAATTATTAAAGGGTTTGGGATGTTGCCCAACAAGATTTTTCAAAAAGGCAGCGGGGCTGAATTTTTTGAAAAATGCACGAGTGGGTACCGCCGTGCACTGCTTGCTACGGATGTTTTCATCTGTGCAGGCAAAACTGATTTTTTCAGAAATCGCAATGGGTAATACATTTGCTGTGCTCGCCATTCTCCATAACGGCAAGCGCTATTTCCCAAATGGAAATCGGCGGCAACCGCCGCCTTGTCTGCCCAAAAGCGAAACGGACGGACGCTGTCAATGGCGGCGAAGCCGTTTATCTTGACCATTGACGGCGTTCGACGGTTTTGCTACTCACGGCAAATTTGAATGAAACGAACGAATGAATGAAAAGGAGGCTTGACGAAATGAGTCCGAAAATCAAAATGAAAGACATTCACGATGCCCGTGATGATATTGTCGAACTGACCGACGAGGAACTGGACGAGATTTTTGCCGATGATGATTTTGATAACGGCGAGGAGGACGGTGAAATCCGCTCTTTTATTTTCTCCAACACCGAGCCGTATTCAAAAGTCAAGCCTCGCTCCGATGATGCCCCCAGGCGTGATTTTACTTTCGACGAAAAGGGCAGCATCGTTGTAAAAAATCCGTCCGCCTTTTGGCTTCCGCAAATTGAAATTGTGGACGAGGTAGGCGGCACGGAATACACAGTGACAGGCAGCTATGATGGCAAGGAAACGCTCAGCCGCAAGCTCAAGCGCATCATGGAGCAGAACGCCGCCAATGCCGCCGATGATGAAATTGATATCACGGAGGATGCCGATGAATAATGACGCCTCTTTTGATATAACTAAAAAATCCAATCCTGTTCAGACAGTTGCCCCTACCAACAAGGAGGATAGCGAAATGTTAAGGGCAACAGAAAAAATCACAGCACTTTATTGCAGACTGTCCGTAGAGGACACCAAAGACGAAACCAAAAGCGGCAAGGACGATCCGTCGAACTCCATTCAGCATCAACAGGCTATGTTAATGCAATACGCAAAATCCAACCGTTTCCCCTGCCCAACCTTTTTCATCGACGATGGGTACAGTGGAGTTACCTACGACCGCCCCGGCTTTCAGAAAATGCTCTCAGAAATCGAAGCCGGTAATGTGGGTACAGTCATCACCAAAGACCTGTCAAGGCTGGGGCGTAACTCCGCACTGACGGGGCTTTACATCAACTACACTTTCCCGCAGTACGGCGTTCGGTATATCGCCGTCAATGACCATTTTGATACCATCGATCCCAACAGTACCGACAGCGACATGGCAGGTATCCGAAACTGGTTCAATGAGTTTTTCGCAAAAGATACCAGCCGAAAAATCCGTGCCGTCAACAAGGCGAAGGGTGAGCGTGGAGAACGCTTGACCACAAACATTCCCTATGGGTACAAAGCGAATCCCGACAATCCAAAGGAATGGGCAGTTGATGAAGAAGCGGCAAAAATCGTAAAGCGGATTTTCACACTCTGCATGGAGGGAAAAGGACCGAGCCA
>CAVJDU010000063.1:0-5523 GCA_963648385.1 uncultured Coriobacteriaceae bacterium
GCCCGAGGTCTTGTATGCTGCGCCGTTCGTAAGCTCAAACTTTGCTACCTTTTCGTCACTCTTGAGAATGAGCATATCAACATAGCTCTGAAGCGTTGACTGCATCTCGTCAACCTTATCCTGCTCGGAAATATTATAATCTCTGTGAGCCGGAATGTAGCTGAGAAGATAGTCAAAGATATATGCGCCGTAGATCTCCTCGTAGTTCGTGTAAAGCGATGAGTCGAGAGCATTGACCTCTGTAATAAGAGCGTCAAGCTTTGTATAATCGGCTGCCTTATAGGTGAATTCGTAAGCGTTTACGCTGTCAACAAAGCCGTCTACCGTGCTCTGCTTATCAATTGTAAGGTCACGGTTGAAGCCGTTAACAAGTACCTCGAAGCCAGCAACGGATTCATCGGTGTAAAGATTCTTTGCGATCTCGGCTTCTCTTGTCGCGATAGCTGCGTCAAGAGCGGTGTAATCAGCTTTCTTGTACTCAAATACATATGCGTTGATAGAGTCCGCATAGCCGTTAACTGTTGCCTGATCGTTTATTGAAAGGCTCCAGTTGATCGTTGCGATAAGCTCGTTATAAGCTGTGACGGAAGCTTCCGTATAAAGTCCGGATTCTGCCTTTGCGTCCGCAGTCTTCTTAGCCTCATCAACCTTTGTGTAATCCGCACCCTTGAGCTTGAGAGCCTTGATGGCTGCGTCAAGAGCGGAAACAAGGGCTTCAAACTCTGTCTGATTTCTGATAGAGTTCTTCGTGAGCTTGAAGCTGTCCGCCGCTGCGAGAGCGTCGGTATAAAGCTTCACGGATTCGTCCGTGTAGTTTTCAATCTTTGCGGGAACGCCCTCAAGCGCCTTGTTGTAGCTTGTGAGGTCGAGCGTCTTATCCGTAAGCTTCAAAACGGCAGCGTCGATAGCAGTTGCATACTTATCTACGGTGGCCTGCTGAGCCTTGGGAAGATCTCTGACAACCGCAGTGATTGCGTCTTTAACAGCCTGAATGCTTTCGTCGGTGTAGTTCGTATCCTTGATGGCTTCATTAGCCTTTTTGATCGACTCGTCAACCTTCGTGTAATCCGCAAGGTCTATTTCGAGAGCTAATCTTGCAGCCTTGATAGCCGCCGCATAAGCGTCAACATCCGACTGATAGTTGATATCGAGTCCATAAACCACCTTGGCTACCGCCTTGTTGAGATTATCGACCGATGAAGCGGTGTAAGGAGTAAGATCAGTCGGAATAAGGCTCAGTTCCTTGGTGACCTGGGTGTAATCCGCATCCTTATATTTAAGTCCTGCGATTGCGGTCTTGAGGTCGGTTGCGTATCCGTCAACCGTTGCCTGATCCTTCGTTGTGAGCGATTCGTCAACGGCAAGCTTGGCTGCCAGAACCTCGGCTGCCGTTTCGTCGGTATAAACACCGTTCTCGAAATCCGCCGGAATGGTCTTCAGTGCTTCCTCAACCGCTGAATAGTCAGCTGCGTTCGGTGTGAGTTTCAGAACCGCATTGTTGATTGCGGTTGCGTAACCGTTAACCGTCGTCTGATATCTGATATCAAGATTCTTTTCGTAATTTGTCGTTGCGATCATGGCGTCATAGGACTCAGCCGTGTAGTAGGAATATCCGTTATGTGCCGTTGCGAAATCCGCCTGAATCTTCTTGGCGGCCTCAACGCTCTCCATTGCGGTATTGACAGCGGAATAATCCGCCGGCTTATACTCAAGGGAGTTGATCGCATTGCGGATCGAGGTCACATAACCGTCAACCGTTGCCTGCTCGCTGATTTTAAGATTCCAGTTGATCGTATTGATCGTATTGGCAACTGCAAGAACGGAAGCGTCGGTATACATTGTCTTGTCCATGGCGTTCCATTCGGTAATGATCTCATTGACCTTTGTGTAATCTGCGCCCTTTTCGTCAAGAGCCTTTATCGCTGCGTTGATAGCGGCTGCGTAGCCGTCGATCTTCACCTGATCCTTGGCATAGAGATTATAAACAACGCTGTTGATAGCGTCCTGGAGATTCTGCCATGAATCCGCAGTGTAGATGCTCTCGTCAAGATCGTTTGTTGAGTCGATGGCTTCATAAACTTTCGTGTAGTCGCCGTCTGCGGGAACAAGTGCTTTCTGTGCGGCAACAAGTGCGTCTTTAAGGGAGTCAACAGTTGTCTGCTGCTTGATGTTGTAAACCGGTGAAGCATTTGCCGCTTCCTTGGCTGCCGTAAGGGCAGATGCGAAAGCTGACCACGAATCCGCAGTGTACCATGCTTCTTCCTCTACGGCGGCTGCGGTTATGGCTTCTTCAAGCGCAGTGAGGTCGGCGTCCTTGTATTTAAGATTGCCGAGTGCTCTTTGGAGGTTTGACACCATATCGTCAACATCCTCCTGCTGCTTCCAGTTCTTATCCCACTCGATTGAGTTGTAAGCAGCCTGAACCGATCTCCACGAAAGATCCGTGTAATAATCCTTCTCTGCAAGAGCTGCCTGATAGCTCGGGAGCAATTCATTGAGCTCTGTATAATCCGCCGAAGCGAGAACAAGGTTTGTGATTGCGGCGTCGATGCTTCTTGCATAAGCGTCAACAAGGGTCTGCTCATCAACCTTGAGGTTATAGTTAACAGAGTTTACGGTGTCACGGAGGGTCTGCCATGAATCCTCCGTATAATGCTCGGGAGTAAGACCCTCATAGATCTTGATCATGTCCTCGACCTCGGTGTAATCCGCCGGGTTCATCTCAAGAGCACCGATAGCAGTGCGAAGATCCTCAACGAGAGAATCAAGATATGTCTGGCAGAATACGCTGATGCCGTCCTTGATGTTGGCAACTGCGGTCTGAACATTTGACCATGAAGCGTCGGTATAGATTGAGGAATTAAGCTGCTTAACCTGAGTCTTAACGGCTTCCGCCTCGGTGTAATCCGCCGTTGCAACTTTAAGGGCTGCGACCGCCGACTGAAGAGCGGTATCGGCAGCGTCGATCTTCTGCTGGTCCGTATCGGGATCATTGAGAGTATACAGAGCGTTCTTCATTGCCGCAAGATACTGATCCCAGCCCTCGGAATAGAACCATGAGTTCGGGCCGTTACCTATTTCGGACTCCGAAGCCATAAGCTTGGTCGGAGCATACTCTCTGTAAAGATCCTGAATGTGAGAGCGAAGGTTTGACTTGTCATATGTAACTATATTGAGGTTAATAGCGGAACGAATTCTCGAAATGTGCTTATATGTATCACCGAAGCAAACGATGATCGTGTAATCTACGCTCTTGTTTCCGTTATCAAGAGTCGTTGCGTTCTTTTCGTAAGTCGTTCCGGTGAAAGGAATAGTGATCGTGCCGCCGGCAACGGTATCGTATTCGCCCGTTGACTGGTTGTAGCTCGCCGGCTTAACCGGAAGGAGCTGCTCGTTTGCGCTGTTGTTATTCGCAGTGTTCTCGTCGAATTCAACTGCGCCCGGAACAATCTTGAATTCCTTAATTCCGTATTCCGAATAATCCTCGGTTCTGTTAAGGAAGTCGCTGATCGTGAATCTGAGGTTATAATTGCTCAGAGCAACTATGCTTCTGTCAACATAGGCAACAGTCACAGGACGGTTGAGGTCGTTTGCCGTGTTTGCATTCTGAGCACCCTCGTTTGAATGGTCGTCAAAACGAACCTGACCGTAGCCTGACGCAACGCCGTCAACGGTTGTGAAGCTTGAGGAATTGAAATCCCAATAGCCTCTTGACCAGCCGCTCTGAGTTGTGTCGGCATATGTGCCAAAGGTGTTTGCGCCGACGATACGGGCAATATAATCAACCTTTTCTTTTCTGTCGCATAAATGTTTTGTTGCGTGCCATGAACGGTAACGGTAAGCCGAGATACCGCCGGGCTGAGCAACATTCTCAACCGCACTGGTGGTATAAGCGGTGTAGGTCTTTGTTACGACCTTGCCGTTTGCGTCGGTATATTCATATGTATAACCAACCTCAAAGTCGAGCTGCTTAGCCGTAACATTTGAGCCGGAAACGATCCATGAATAAGTGTAAACACCGTCCGCATATGCGCCCGTTGATGCCGCAGTAAAGCTGAGGGCTGCGTTTGAACAGGTAACCGTCGGGTTAGCCTTCAAAGCCTTGTCGGTGGTGAAAACTACCATCGGGTTCTGCGGAGTCTCGTCCGCATAGAAGGCTTCCGCCCTGCTGCCGGTAAGCTCGGGCAAGCCCGAAGCCGTGGCTTTAACGATGGTTGTGCCGGCGGCCTGTGAGTTTGCCGCTGCGGCTGTACGAATGACTGAGGTTGAGCTGATGGTTATCTCGGGTCTTTCGAGAAAACTTTCGCTAAGCTCAACCGACGATGTGCTGATTTCGCCGTCCGAAACAGCACCGGCTGTGCCGAGCAATCCTGCCGGTACAATGGTAAGAACCATCAGGATAGCCAGCAACACGCTGAGAATACGCCTGCTTTTAGCCATTAATATTCCTCCCAAAATTTTTTCTATACAAAGCGCAGAATATTCCACACTTATATACGCTATCATTATACTGTTAATCCAAGCAAAAGTCAACCATATTAGCAATCAATGTATTCTATTTTTACATTTTGAACAATAAGCAACTGATTTTTTTATGGAAATATACAAATCATTTCGTTATCAATTATACATTCACGACATAATAATTATAACGGACGGTGATTTTTATGATAGCTGAACTACTTATCAGAACAGTATCGAACCTTTTCGTTTTTGCTCTCCATCTTTCCGGCTCAAGCTCCTTCCCGCCTCCCCTTTCCGCAAAGAGGGAGAGAGAATGTCTTGAAGCGATGAAAAAAGGCGATGTAAACGCAAAAAACGAGCTGATCGAGCACAATCTCAGGCTGATTGCGCATATTATCAAGAAATATTATTCCGGCAGCGTGCAGCAGGACGACCTGATCTCGATAGGTACTATCGGACTTATAAAGGCGATAAGCACCTTTGACCCCGACAAGGGCACTCGACTTGCGACCTATGCGGCACGGTGCATCGAAAACGAAATTCTCATGCAATTCAGGGCGCAGAAAAAAACGGCTCAGGACATCTCTGTCAACGAGCCGATAGATACCGACAGCGAGGGAAATCCGCTGACGCTCATGGATATTATTTCCACCGAGGACGAAATTGTTGAAGATATTTACAAGATGACAATGCTCAAAAAGCTATCCGCCGAGGTTGAAAAAATCAGTGACCCAAGAGAGAAAACGATAATCATGATGCGCTACGGGCTTGACGGTATGCCGCCGATGACCCAGCTTGAGGTTTCAAAGCGGCTGAACATCTCCCGCTCGTATGTTTCGAGAATCGAAAAGAAAGCGTTGAAGGAATTGCGTAAAGCTCTGGAGTGAGATTGATTTTTGAGGCGGATATTAAGGAAGCGCCGCACAATTGAGGCGTGCGGTATTGCCTTAAACTTGCGTGATTATTGATCGGTGGACAGTGATTAGTAGAAATTAAAAAATTGGTTCATCACGGATTTAAGGGGAATGAAACCTAACAGCAGGTAAAGAAATAAACTTA
>CAVJDU010000064.1:0-5406 GCA_963648385.1 uncultured Coriobacteriaceae bacterium
ACCTCCGTGATTTATTTTCACAATTATCTTACCATTATATGGAATTTTTGTCAATGCTTTTTTTTGATATTTTTATAAATTTTTTTTCAAATCTTAAGCTGATGTCGTCATTCACCATTACAAAAATATGTTTGTAAAAATCAATCAGCTTTTCTCTCATAAATATTTTTAAAAACTGTTTACAAAAAAATATATATTCCCTTTTTCTTGCGAAAGAATTATAAGCATCCCCTCCGATTCGAATAACTTTTCCGAGTAATAATATTTTTCGTTTCTAATAAATGTTAAAAAATTGTTATCGGCTCGCTCTGTAATATCACTTTCAGAATACCCTAAATAATCTACTGACGGAATTCCTGACATCAACTTTAAATCATCATATTTATTCAACAATTTATCATAATAATCTTCTGTAACAGTCAGTTCTCCTGATCCATAATAATTTTGAACCGTTGTAAAAACAAAGCCTGTAGGTGTGAAAAATGTTTCACAGCTTCTAATTGATGATTTCAACTCATCGTCAAAAGCAAAAAAATTATCAAGTTTTTCAATATCTGTTATTGCTATCGTTTTATTTTCGTATTGTCCAACCAGCTTATCATTTTCCTTATCTGCAAAATAAACTAAAGAATAAAAAGCAATCAAAAGAATAAGCATTATAGAAACCAATGATAAAAGCACAATAAGGATTATTTTAAAAGTTTTGTTCATTTTTTACCTCCGATTAAAATGATTGGTATACGACAATTTGTCATCACCTGTATTCCATTCAATTTTAAAAAGTGCTATTCCATAAGAATAGAAGTCTCTTGCTTTAGCCGACATTTGTTGCCAACATCATTACTGCTATCAAAAAGCCCTCTGCCGCCGATGAACCCTGCTTTATTATCGGTTTGCCCCATGCGTTATACTCCATATTGATTTCGACATTGCTTTCAGGATCGAGCGAAACAATTGAAACAATATCGCCTTGCAGATTTTTAACGAAACCGAAATATCCATTTCCGTTAACATATATTTTCAACATTAGACGCTTGTTTGTTAAATAAAGTATAAAATATAACAAATATTTTGTCAATATTACTTTCACAATCTGCCAAAAAATATGGATCGCCAAGTAACTGCCAATCAAATCGGAATGCAGTTATCGGTGAGATAGTTTGTTGCCTTAATTTGATAGGCGGTTAACTGATTCTTTTTGGATTGACTACGACACAATAAAAGAGTATAATATAATTAGTGTAAAACTGCGCAATCCGCACGCCCCAATTGTACGGTATTGCCTTAGATTATTATCGGGAGTGGTAAAATGGACAGCTACAGAATCATTGAAGTAAAGCAGAGCGTTTTTGAGGATAACAACAAGGACGCCGAAAAGCTTCGCAAACAAATGAAAGCCGAAAAAACGCTTCTTGTCAATCTTATGTCCTCCCCCGGTTCAGGAAAGACATCAACACTTATAAAGCTGATCGAGAACCTGAAGAAGGATACAAAAATCGGCATTATGGAGGCGGACATTGACTCAGATGTTGACGCTCAGACGATTTCCTACACCGGCGCAAAGGTCATTCAGCTTCATACAGGCGGTATGTGCCACCTTGACGCCGAAATGACACGACAGGGAATCAACGAACTGGGCACTCAGGGTCTTGACCTCGTTGTACTGGAGAATGTCGGCAATCTTGTATGCCCCGCCGAATTTGACACGGGGGCTGCGCTCAACATGATGATTCTCTCCGTTCCCGAGGGGCACGACAAGCCGCTTAAATATCCTCTTGTTTTTGAGGTCTGCGATGTAATGATCGTCAACAAAATTGATGTGCTCCCTTATTTTGACTTTGATATGGAAAAAGTTGAGGAATATGCACGCAAACGCAATCCCAACATAAAGATTTTTCCGATCTGCGCAAAGACAGGCGAAGGAATTGACGCTCTCGCCGATTTTCTCAGGGAAAAGGTTATGGATTGGAAAAGCTGAGTCGGAGGGAAGCTGATGCATGAATTAGGGGTTGTTTTTCACATTGCCGACAGCGTTGAAAAAATCGCCGTTGAGAACGAAGCCGAGCACATACGCAAGGTCGTTCTTGAGATTGGCGAGGTATCGACGGTTATTCCCGAATATCTTGCCGATGTCTGGAAATGGAACTGCAAAAGGAACAGAATGCTGACCGACTGCGAGCTTGTTGTCGAGAGGATTCCTGCCGTCACATTCTGCCAAGACTGTGAAAAAAATTATCCGACGGTTGAATACGGCAAAATTTGCCCCAACTGTGGCAGCGAAAGCACATATCTTTTAACCGGTAACGAAGTGAATATCAAAGAAATAGAAGTTGAATAGCAAAGAGAGGAAGTGTCGATATGCCTGAAATGAGCAAAAAATATATCCCTGCTCATATGCATGACAAAGATCCGAACCCGAAGCTTCTGAAATTTGTCAGACGAGTTACAGACCGTTTTGACGGTAAGCTCAAGGGCGTTAAAGTCGAAGACCCCGAATATTGGGGATTTGCGTGCATTTTTGAGGATGAAATGGGCGAAAGAGAAAGGGAAAATTCACTTGACCTTTTGCTCGAAATGAAGGTCAGAAAAAAATATTCTTATTCCGATATGCTTACCATGTGCTCAAAGCACGGAATGGACAAAAAAAGAGCAGACGAAATAATGGATAAGCTCGCCTTTCTCGGAATGATGGAATATGACTACGGCGACAAATATACAAAGGACGGCCCGATCCCCGGCACGACCTACAATAAGGAGGATCGCCATTATTGGGTTCCGCTGTTTGTTCCCGGCTCAGCCGAATATACCAACATGAATACAAAGCTTATGGATAAGCACCCGGAGCTTGCGATGTTCTTTGAAAGAATGACCTTCCTTCCGCTTGCGGGAATCACTCAGATGGTTCCTCCCGGAGGAGCGGGAATCGGTATGCATGTTATCCCCGTCGAGCAGGCGATCTCAATGGAGAACACAACGGCGGATATCGAGCATCTTTCATATTGGCTCAAAAAATACGAGGGTCATCTCGGCGCATCGATCTGCTCCTGCCGCTACGGCAGAAAGAAGCTCGACGAGGGCTGTGCGGACGACTATGAGGGTTGGTGCATCGGAGTCGGAGATATGGCAGATTATTGCCGTGAAACCGGACGAGGTCATGATATCACCTACGACGAGGCGATGGAAATTCTCAAGCGTGCCGAGGACAACGGCTTTGTTCATCAGGTTACGAATATTGACGGCGAGAATAAAATTTTCGCAATCTGCAACTGTAATGTTAAAATATGCAATGCGCTGAGAACATCACAGCTTTTCAATACGCCCAATCTTTCTGCTTCGGCTTACAGGGCACATGTCAGCAAGGCCGACTGCGTTGCCTGCGGTCAGTGTGTGGAATACTGCCCGGCGGGCGCTCTGAAGCTCGGCCAAAAGCTCTGCAAAAAAGACGGCAGCGAGGTTATATATCCCAAACAAGAGCTTCCCGACGCTACCAAATGGGGCAAGGAAAAGTGGGATGAGGATTACCGTGACAAGAACCGGATAAACTGTCACGATACCGGAACCTCACCGTGTAAAACGGCATGTCCGGCGCACATTGCCGTTCAGGGCTATTTGAAAATGGCCTCGCAGGGTCGCTACAAAGACGCTCTCGCACTTATCAAGAAAGAAAACCCGTTTCCGGCGGTCTGCGGCAGAATCTGCAACAAGCGTTGCGAGGACGCATGCACAAGAGGCATGATCGACCGTGCCGTTTCGATAGACGCCGTTAAAAAATTCATCGCCGCAAAGGATCTTGAGAACGAACACAGATATGTTCCCGAAATCGTTGTTGCGTCAAACAGAGGCCGCTGGAAAGAAAAGGTCGCAATCATCGGCGGCGGCCCTGCGGGTCTTTCATGCGCATTCTATCTTGCTCAGATGGGCTACTATCCAACGGTTTTTGAGAAAAATGAGAAGCCCGGCGGAATGTTGACCTACGGAATTCCCTCCTATAAGCTTGAAAAAGATGTAATCAATGCCGAAATCGAAATCATGAAGGAAATGGGCGTTGAAATAAAAACCGGCGTCGAGGTCGGCAAGGATATAACTATACCCGAGCTTCGCAGCGACGGATACAAAGCTTTTTATGTTGCCGTCGGCTGCCAGGGCGGCAGATATCCGAATGTTCCGAACGACCATGCCGAGGGCACTCAAACGGCAGTTGAATTCCTTAAAAAAGCCAACACTGGCGAATGTCACTTTGAGGACGAGACTGTAGTTGTCGGCGGCGGTAATGTTGCCATTGACGCTGCAAGAGTCAGCACAAGGAGCGGAGCAAAAAAGGTTACTATGCTCTGCCTTGAAAGCAAGGACATCATGCCCGCTTCGGATGAGGAGATCAGAGAAGCCGAGGAAGACGGAGTAATCATAAATTGCGGCTGGGGCCCGAAAGAGGTCGTTATTGAAAACGGCAAAGCAACGGCAGTCATCTTCAAAAAATGCAGCCATGTTTATGATGAAAACAAAAAATTCTTACCGATCTACGATGAGAATGAGACAATAACCGTTCCTGCGACCAAGATAATCTTTGCCATTGGTCAGACTATCGAATGGGGTGCTCTGTTCGACGGGACGAAAGTCAAATATCAGCACGGCAATTATCCCGTTGCCGACAAGCTCACATATCAAACTGCTGAGGACGATATCTTCGTCGGCGGCGATGTTTACACTGGTCCGAAATTCGCCATTGACGCTATTGCGGCAGGCCATGAAGCGGCGGAATCGCTCCACAGATATGTTCAGCACGGACACATGACCATCGGCAGAAACAAGCGTGAATTCATTGAGCTTGATAAGAACGACCTGAGATTCGACAGCTATGATACGGCAGGTCGTCAGGAGGAAGGCATGAGAGCCGACATTGATCCCCGCTCATTCCGTGACGCTCATGCAACACTCACCGAGGAGCAGGTCAAGAAGGAAACATCAAGATGTCTCGGCTGCGGCGCAACGATAGTCGATCAAAACCGCTGCATCGGTTGCGGAATTTGCACAACTAAGTGTAAGTTTGACGCTATCACGCTGCACAGGGATCACCCAGAGGCGAGCAAAATGGTAGTTGCTGAGGATAAATTTAAATATATCCTCCCATACACCGCAAAGCGTGCCGTGAAGATCGTCAAGAAAAAGAAAACGGACAAATGATCATAATATGACAAAAGGGGCTGTAAAAAAACAGCCGAAAAAATCCGAGATTCGTGAAGAGCGAGTCTCGGATAATTTTTTTGTTATGAAGTGTTGAAATGTGGAAAACTTTCGACTTTTAAGATACGACAACCAAGGCCGACGGTTTTTTCGTCAGTTATGCAGAAAAATTTTTGATTTTTCTTAGGCGACAAGCTGTTGTGCTTGTTTCTTCAAATGATATTT
>CAVJDU010000065.1:0-5341 GCA_963648385.1 uncultured Coriobacteriaceae bacterium
TTGTTTAAACATTTCTTCATAATTTGCAAATCCTGCCATTTTCATCACCGTTTTTATTATATCACTCTCACGGCTTTAAGAAACGAGCCTTCTTCTTAATTCATTATAAAAACATTCTGAGCATTTAGTAAACAGTCGAATTTTAAAAATATACATTAATATTCATTCCTGCCGAAAATGTGATTTTTGTGGCGGAATGTTTTTTATGCGGTGAAAAAGCTGTTCTGTCCTCAAAATTCGGACTGTAAAAAGAGGACAAAACGGGGATTATGAGGACAAATGAGGACCGAGGGCATTTTTAAAAGCTGATTTTGAGACAGAAAAAGAGCCTCGCTCGAAGTGAGCGAAGCTCTGAAAGCCTTGATATGCTTAATTATTTCATTGCCTCTTCAACTGCAACAGCTGTTGCAACGGTAGCACCAACCATCGGGTTGTTGCCCATACCGATAAGACCCATCATTTCAACATGAGCGGGAACTGAGGAAGAGCCTGCGAACTGAGCGTCGGAATGCATACGACCCATTGTGTCGGTAAGACCATAAGAGGACGGTCCGGCAGCCATGTTGTCCGGGTGAAGCGTACGGCCTGTGCCGCCGCCCGAAGCAACCGAGAAATACTTAACGCCGTTCTCAACGCACCACTTCTTGTATGTGCCAGCAACAGGATGCTGGAAACGAGTCGGGTTAGTTGAGTTACCGGTGATTGAAACGCCGACATTCTCAAGCTTCATGATAGCAACGCCCTCGGGAACATTGTCTGCGCCGTAGCACTTAACATCGGCTCTTGCGCCGTTTGAATATGCCTTCTCGTAAACGACCTTGACCTCCTCAGTGTACGGATCAAACTCTGTTTCAACATAGGTGAAACCGTTGATTCTGGAGATGATCATGGCTGCGTCCTTACCAAGACCGTTAAGGATAACACGAAGTGGCTTAACTCTTACCTTGTTGGCGTTAAGAGCGATTTTGATAGCGCCCTCGGCAGCTGCGAATGATTCGTGGCCTGCGAGGAATGCGAAGCACTCTGTCTCCTCGGAGAGAAGTCTCTTACCGAGATTACCGTGACCAAGACCAACCTTACGGTTCTCGGCAACAGAACCGGGAATGCAGAAGCTCTGGAGTCCGATACCGATAGCGGCAGCGGCGTCGGCAGCCTTTGTGCAACCCATCTTGATAGCGATAGCTGCGCCTACAGTGTAAGCCCAGATAGCGTTTTCAAAGCAAATGGGCTGAGTTGAACGAACGATCTGATCAACATCAATACCCTTTGCAAGTGTGATTTCCTTACATTCGTCGATGGAGGAAATACCGTACTCTTTAAGAACGCCGAGGATCTTCGCCTCGCGTCTCTCATAACCTTCAAACTGTGCCATTGCGTTATTCCTCCTTCAATTATTCTTTTCTCGGGTCGATATACTTAACAGCTTCGTCGAAGCGGCCGTATGTGCCCTTTGATTTATCATATGCCTCGTTCGGCTCCATGCCCTTCTTGATGAAGTCGGTCATCTTGCCGAGAGAAACGAACTCATAACCGATAACCTGATCGTCTGCGTCAAGAGCCATTCTTGTGCAATAGCCCTCTGTCATCTCAAGATAACGAACGCCCTTTGCCTTTGTGCCGTACATTGTGCCGACCATCGAGCGAGCGCCCTTACCGAGATCCTCCATGCCTGCGCCAATAACAAGACCGTCCTCGGAGAAAGCGGACTGTGTACGGCCGTAAACGATCTGAAGGAAAAGCTCACGCATAGCTGTATTGATAGCGTCGCAAACAAGGTCAGTGTTGAGAGCCTCAAGGATCGTCTTTCCGGGAAGGATCTCAGCCGCCATAGCTGCGGAATGAGTCATGCCGGAGCAGCCGATAGTCTCAACGAGAGCTTCCTCGATAACGCCGCCCTTAACATTAAGGGAGAGCTTGCAAGCGCCCTGCTGAGGTGCGCACCAGCCCACACCGTGGGTATAGCCTGAAATATCGGTGATCTGCTTTGCAGCGATCCACTTGCCTTCTTCGGGAATCGGAGCCGGGTCGTGCTTCGGACCCTTGGCTACGCAGCACATTCCCTGAACTTCTGCTGAATAGTTCATTATAAAAATCTCCTTTCGGTTTTTCGGGTGTTTCCAAGTTTTGGTGTTCCCAATCTTAATTATTATATCAGTCTGTGAAAGATATATCAAGAGTTAATGAAAAATTTTTTCAAAAAAAGAGCCGGTAGAGCCAAAAAATCTCACTCTACCCGGAGTAGAGTCGGTGTAGAGCGCCAAAAGAACGGTGTAGGGTGACTTTCGGCAGCTTTCGGTGTACAATGAAATCAAAGAACAGTTGCCGATTGAGTAACATTACATATGTGACATTTTAATCGGTGGCTCGATGAGCAATTATCATATATAAAGGAGCAATCAAAATGGTTTTGGAAAATGTCAGCTTGCCTTATTATACCGAAAAAGAGGATAAGGCAAATTCAATATCGCACCTTGTCGGAGTCGTTTTCGGCGCAGTCGCAACAGTTATTTTGCTTATGAAATCAAATGATATCAGCCACATCATCAGCTCCGTTATTTTCGGCACGGCGATGATGATTCTTTACTGCGGCTCGTCATTTTACCACAGTCTTCCCCCGGGAACGGCAAAAAAAATTGCAAGGCTTGTCGATCATTCGGTGATTTTTATTCTGATAACGGGCACGAGCATTCCGCTGATGATTCTTGATGTGCTCCCCTATTACAAAGCTCTTGCAATCACCTGCATTTCGGTCAGCGTTGTAACCTCAATAATCGGAATTGCGCTGACATTTATCGACCAGGAAAAATACAAAGCTCTGCAAATGGTGCTATATATGGTACTGGGCTGGATGTGCATTTTCCTTTTCTATCCGATCTACAAGTGCGACTCCAACGCACTGCTGCTCTTCGGCTTGCTTATTCTCGGCGGCGTAATTTACACCCTCGGCACGATCTTCTATTCGATCGGTCGATTCAAAAGATATTACCACTTCATCTTCCACCTATTCATTCTCGGCGGAACGATAACACATTTCCTGGCGTTTTTGATTTGTTTATATTGAAAAAAGCTCGCAACGGTTATTCCGAAGCGAGCTTTAATTATCTATTCTTTTTCTTGAAATGCACGAACACAAATACGATTATGCAAATAACCTGAAGTATTGCGCAGGAGAGGAAGATGTATTTGAACTCGGGCAGATTTGCAAAAAGATCAACCGCTGTGTATACGCTGAGAAAAATCGTCCATATGAGGAACGACAGGCAGAAAAACTGCGCCATATTATTCCACCAGATAAAGGAAAACACGCTGAGAGTTATAAACACAACCGGCAATGCGAACAGGAACGAGTAGTCGGCATAAAACGCAACAGACGGGATCTGTTTAAAAATCAGGAACAGAATCGATGCAATGAAATAAATACCTATTGCCGAAACAAGCGGAACAAATACAGAAATCGAGCGTTTTGAACGATTCTCGCTGACAATTTTGTCCGGGGTTTTCGGCTCGTCTTCCTCGCCCAGCAGATAGGACATCGTAACGCCGAGAGCTTCGCCGATTTTCATGATTGTTAAAACATCGGGAAGGCTTTCGCCTCTCTCCCACTTGGAAACGGCCTTATCGCTGTAATTAAGCCTTTCCGCAAGATTCAGTTGTGTCATTCCGCAGCGTTTTCTCGCCTCGGTCAGTCTTTTGCCGAAAATCTTTTTTATTTCATCTTCATTAAGCATGATTTCACCTTTAAAAATGTTTTGTACCATTTTATCATAAACTGAAATTTTTTACAACATTATTTTTTGACATAAAAAAGGCCGTTGAATCACAAAAACTCAACGACCTTTTCTTTTTCTAATAAAGATTACTGCTCAACGGGATATACGCTGACCTTCTTGCGATCCTTGCCCCAACGCTCGTACTTAACAGTACCGTCGATGAGAGCGAAAAGAGTATCGTCAGAACCCTTGCCAACGTTGTTGCCCGGATGGATGTGTGTTCCGCGCTGCTTGTAAAGGATGTTACCTGCAAGAACAAACTGACCGTCGGCACGCTTTGCGCCGAGTCTCTTTGACTCGGAATCACGGCCGTTACGGGTGGAACCCATACCTTTCTTATGAGCGAAAAGCTGAATGTTGATCTTAAGCATTTTGACACCTCCGTAGTGTTAGTTTAATGTTGTCCGGATAATCTGCGGCTAAAGCCTCAAAATGAAGCTTTAAGCCCTCAAGAATTTGCTGCGCATCGGATAATTTCGTTGTAACGCGAAAACTCATGAATCCGTCGGAAACATCGATCTCGGCATTACATTTTGCAATCTCGGTTATTGTGTTCGCCGCCATATAAGCCGCCGAGGAAACCGCCGAACAGATAATGTCCATGCCTTTCTCCGCCGAGCCGGAATGACCGCTTATCCGGAATCCCTCGATTGAATCATCCGAGGTAAAAAAATCAATTTTTATCATTGCCTTATGCGTTGATAGCTGAAATTTCTACCTTAGTGTAGGGCTGTCTGTGACCCATCTTGCGCTTCTCGTTCTTCTTCGGCTTGTAGGTAAATACAACTACCTTCTTCGCCTTGCCATTCTTGACAGCCTTTGCCGTTACAGTAGCACCGTCAACATACGGAGCGCCTACAACAATGCCATCTTCCTTGCCGACTGCGATAACCTTGTCAAAAACAACTTCACTGTCAGCTTCAACGTCAAGCTTCTCAATGTAGAGGGTATCTCCGGCCTCTACCTTGTACTGCTTGCCGCCGGTAACGATGATTGCGTACATTCTAACTAACCTTCCTTTATTATGGACTCGCTATGTAGGGCGGATAAAATCACTTGTGCCGCCCGAAAGCGACGCCCGTAATATGCGGTATTTAGAATTTTACCACATGGGTCAAGGTTTGTCAACTGTTTTATTCGATTATTTGATTTGATTATAGGTAAAATACATAAAATTTATTTATGTTCTTACATTGAATAAAATGTACCTTGTCCGATAAGGTCGTTTTTGGGCGAAAAATTTCTTTTTTGGGCGGAGCGGGACGATTTTTCGTTTTGACGGGTTAAAATGTGTAAAATAGACTTAGGGAGTAGTTGAAAGCTGCCGAATGAGAAATTCTGCCGACTTTGGGTGCGATGCCCAAATCGCACCGAGGGAGGTTGCCTTTACATCTCCGCAAATTTAAACGCCGGATTTTTCGTAAACCATCATATAAAGTCCAACACCTAAAATCCACAACCAAGGAGACCAGCTATGAAAAGTCAAGAGGAAATTAAGAGTTAACAAGACGGGAAGGATCGAACAAAACATTGTGCTTTAAAAGAGTGAAAATGACACGAACGAGTTTGTG
>CAVJDU010000066.1:0-5028 GCA_963648385.1 uncultured Coriobacteriaceae bacterium
TACGCTCTTTTTCAATACTTATTTTTATTTATTCCCCACAAATCCGTGATGAGGCAATTTTTTTCAATCATTCTTATTATTTTTTTAAGATAATAGCTCACAATTGAGGAGTTCTCTATTATCTTAAAAATTCTTTAATTTTTTTTGCGTCCGCATAGCCGATTTTGTAGAGTTTTTCGAGCGCTTCTTTGTCTTTTGTAAGCGTGCTCATTTTGCCGATACTTTCCGGGCTAACTATTAACACTTTGTTTTCCCGGCTCAGCTTTTTTGCGTATTTCAAGGCTTTCTCAACCTTATTTTTTCTGTTTAAAAGGTCATCGGAAACATTCGGATATAATTTTTTCATTGCGTGACCAACCATTTCGTCAAGCTTGAAATTACCGATATCGTTTAACGGCTTTGTCCAAATAACAATAATTTTTTTGCAGCCTTTTTCAATTGCAAAATCAATCGGTATCGGGTCGCTTATCCCTCCGTCAAAATATCTCATATCATTTTCAACAGCCGGTGAACAAACAACAGGAATGCACGAAGAAGCTTTCATCATCCAATAATTATTTTTTTTCATTTCATCACCGTTAAAATATTGCGGCTTGCCGGTTTCGGCATCGGTTGCGATGATATATTTCTCGCATTTATTTTCGCTGAATTTTTCAAAATCAAAAGGATCTTCGCCATCGCTGTTGCTCAGCTCTCCGTAAACATAATCAAGGTCAAGATAATGCTTTTTCTTTAAAAAATTATCTACGCTCATGTATTCCTTTCTGAAAGCATAATCGTAATAAAAATGATAATTTCTTCCCCGTTGACCCGAAACAAACGAGGCAAGATTTGCACTTCCGGCAGAAATTCCTATCACAACATCAAAAGAAATACTATTATCAAGACAGTAATCGAAAACTCCTGCGCCGTATATGTCTCTCAGTCCGCCTCCGCAATCAATAATACCGGTTTTCATCTTGATTTTCCTTTCATCACTTAATATCTTTAAGATAATTGACATTCTCGGAGCGTTTTAAAAGCGTTGCCGTTGAAATCGGTGAAATATACATTGTTTTTTTCCTGTATTTTTTTTTGCAGGTTATAACAAAAGATTTTGGCAGATCATAGCTGACATTGACAACATTTCCGCTCTTTTGCATTGTTTTCAGATAGTCCCTTGTCGGCTTTGAAACCGTCGTTGTGTCAAGATCAAAAATTCCTATAATATCATCGTCGGTGATGACGGTATCTTGACCGAGATGCAGAAACATTTTTTACACTATCCTTCCGTCGCAAATTTCAAAGACCTTGTCCGAATTTATTTTGTTCTTATGAGACGGATCACAGCAGGTAACAAAAACCTGCCAACCGTCAAAAAATTTAATCAGATATTTTTGTCTTTTTTCGTCAAGCTCGCTCATAACATCGTCCATTAAAGCAATAGGCTGTTCGCCGGAAATATTTTTTAATATTGACGCTTCTCCGATTTTCAATGAGAGCGCACACGAACGCTGCTGACCCTGCGAACCGTAATTTCTAACATTCATTTCATCAAGAAAAATTTCAAGATCATCCTTATGCGGACCGAACGATGTCGCCTGTCTTGCAATATCTTTTTCATGATTTTGCGAAAGATATTTATAAAGAATTTCAGACCATTCAACTCTGTTTCTTCCCGTTTCCTTGAGAGAATTTATATATGAAATTTTCATGCTCTCTCTGCCGTTTGAAATCTCGGAATAAATCATAGGTGCATATTTACTTAATTCTTCAAGATAATTGAGCCTGTAATCAATTATTTTTCCACCGCATCGAGCCAGCTCATCATCAAAAACAAAAAGCAAATCTTCACCTTTTTTTTCGATGCCGACCTGCTTTAATAACGAATTTCTTTGGATAATCGTTTTATTATATTTTGAAAGCAATGCGGCATAATTCGGTCTTATCAAACTGATTGCAATATCAATGAATTTTCTCTTTTCCGATGGGCCGTCTCTTATTACCGAGAGCACAGACGGAGAAAAAACAACAGCCTGAAACTCGCCAAGGAATTTTCTCGGTGAAATTTGCTTTATGCCGTTTAAGTATGCTTCTTTTTTTTCTTTTATTATGAGCTTTGCATTTTGCTGTCTGCCGTTTGAATTGAACTGTGCAAAAATTTCCGAGCTGTCATGATTTTTATTGATAAGCTCGGAATTTTTTCTTGTTCTGAAGCTGTTGCAGCCCGTGAAAAGCCAAATTCCTTCGATTATATTAGTTTTTCCGTGACCGTTTTCGCCGTAAATAACATTTATTCCGTTACTCGGCTCAATTTCAATATTTTCAATATTACGAAAATTTTTTATAACAGCTTTTTCAATATTCATAGTCAATTCGTTCGGTGTTGCCTTATATTATCTCATAGATTTTATGTTCAAACTCAACCTTATCTCCAACCCGAAGCTTTTTTCCTCTCTGCTCGCAGACTTCACCGTTGACTTTAATTTCGCCGTCTTGAATTACAAGCTTTGCATGACCGCCGGACTGAACGGCATCGCAGAGCTTTAAAAAAGCGTCAAGCCTTATAAAATCGGTTGTGATATTCTTTTGAACAATTTCTTTTTCTTTGATTTTTAATTTTATTTTTCTTTTATCAAGCATTTTTCTTCAACCTCACGGGAAGCACAAGGAAGGTAAAGCTGTCGCCCTCAAGCGGAACGATGAGCACCGGAGAAACAGCGCCGTTGAGTATAATTTTTACTCTGTCCGTGTCACAGGCTCTCAGAGCCTCAATAAAATAGCGATTGTTGAGTCCTATTTCTACCCTGCTGCCCTCAATATCCGCTCTCACCTTGTCGCTGGCTGTTCCTAACGATGTAATGCTTGATATTCTGATGAAATCCGTGTCAAAAACACAGTTTATTAGGCTCTTTGTTCTGTCCGTTATGATTAGTGAAGTTCGCTCGATGCTTTCGATAAGAGCTTTCGTATCAACCTCAACGGTAGTCATTGCCGTTGTTGGAATTGTTTGCTTATAATTAATGAACTCTCCTTCAAGCAATCTGGAAATGACGCTGTAACCGTTCACTTCAAAAATAATATGACGGTTTCCTACGCCGATCGTAATTTCTGTTTCTTCCTCATTTTCTTCATCAACGTAAATTTTAATAATCTCATTCATCGTTTTTGCCGGAACAATGAATGTTATGTCCTCGCCTTTATAATCAATGAATTCTTTTCTTATCGCCATTCTGAAACCGTCTACGGCAATAAGTTTAATCTCGTTATCGGAAATTTCAAATTTAATTCCGGTATAAACAACCTTTGTGTCGCTGACGGCTACTGAAAAAATAGTCTGCTTAACCATTTCTTCAAGCTGCTTTTTATTGAGGTTTATCGTGAATCCGTCCTGAACGGTCGGAAGCTCGGGGTATTCCTCGGCGGAAATTCCCATTATTTCATATTTGATATCGCCGCTTCTGATTACGGCAAGATTTCTCTCGTCGGAATCAAATGTAACGGTTTGGTTAGGAATTTTACGAAGGATATCGCAAAGAATCTTTGCGTTGATAATAATATCTCCCTCTTCTTCAACCTTTGCATAGATATTTGTATTGATTCCTATTTCAAGATCATAACCCGTGAGAGAAAGACCGTTGACGGTGGTTCTTATTAAAATACCCTCAGCTCCCGGAATTGAAGACTTGGTTGATACCGCTCTTTGAACATTTTGACAAGCGGTGGAAAGTGTTGAGGTTTCGCATACAAATTTCATTAAAATTCCTCCTGTAGGGGTTCTTTATCAAATAAATAATATAAATGTTATAGTATTAGTAGTAGGGGGTGTTTAAAGTGTGGAAAGCAGGAAAATTCATTGAAATAAAGCCGATTGAGGATATTTTTTCCTGTTGAAAAGTTGTTTATAATTCAGTTGAAAATTTTGTTAATTTTATAACGGTGTTTAAATGTTGAAAGCTGTGGAAAGAATGTTGAAGAAAGTGTGGAAAATTTTACAGTATTTGTCTGCCCTCAAGCGCTCTTGTCAGCGTGATCTCATCGGCATATTCAAGGTCTGCTCCGACCGGTACGCCATAGGCAAGGCGAGAAACTTTAATGCCCATCGGTTTAATAAGACGAGAAATGTACATTGCCGTTGCTTCGCCTTCAACCGTTGGATTGGTTGCCATGATAATTTCCTTTATATTTTCATCGGAAAGGCGAGAAAGAAGCTCCTTTATCATAATTTCATCGGGTCCTATTCCGTTCATCGGAGAAATAGAGCCGTGCAGAACATGATAAAGACCGTTATATTCGCGGGTTCGCTCAATTGCGATAACATCCTTTGAAGATTCAACAACGCAGATAACGGAACGATCCCTTTTCTCGTCGCTGCAAATTGAGCAGATATCGTTATCGGTCAGGTCGCAGCATATCTTGCAGTGATGAATTTTTTCCTTGGCAAGGAGTATATTTTCCGCAAATTGCTTTGCTTCATCATCCGTCATTCCGAGAATATAAAAAGCAAGCTTCTGTGCGCTCTTGTGACCGATTCCGGGCATACGCTCAAACTGCTCGATAAGATTGGTAAGCGGAATAACATTGCGTGCCATTATTAAAACAGTCCCGGAATTGAAAGTCCGCCCTTGGCTCTTTCCATACCCTGATCCATGGCGTCGTTTGCTTTTTTAATGCTTTCGTTAAGCGCAGAGATAAGGAGATCCTCAAGCATCTCGATATCCTCCGGATCGACAACATCAGGCTGCATCTTTATTGAGATAACTTCATGAGCGCCGTTGACCGTAACCTCAACCGCACCGCCGCCGACGGAAGAAGTATATTCCGTTGCTTCGATTTCTTCCTGAATCCTTGTCATATCCTCCTGCATCTGCTGAATTTTTTTCATCATGTTGCCCTGATTCTGAGCACCGGGAATTCTTGCTTTCATTGTAATTATCCTTTCAAATTTAAAGAGTTTCGTCCTTCATTTTTCTGAACATTTTGTAAAAAAAAGGAAACAGAAAAAATAAAGGAATAAAAATTTTATTTTTTAAAGAAATGCTTTTACAT
>CAVJDU010000067.1:0-4281 GCA_963648385.1 uncultured Coriobacteriaceae bacterium
CGTTTTCGGAATTGATGCGTTCGGTGTAGTGTTCCACCTGATTTTCATAACTGTTGAGCTGTTCCTCCTGCTTAGTGGAAACACGGCAGTATGCCGCCACCCGAAGGACTCGGTATTGGCTTTTCACGCTCTCTCTGACTGATATGGTCGGTTCGATGACCCGCACCACTCTTTGAGGGGCGACCGTTGTCTGTTGCATCGCTGTTCTCCTTTCGTATGATCTGTCCGTTCAGCAGTATGATGTCTGCCGTTTTATCGGTGTATAGGCGTATTTCGCTGGCCGTGCGGTTCAGCCGCTCGGCGATGTCTGCCGTACTGCCAAGTTCGGCTTTCAGTCTTTGTACGGCACAGCACCCATTGCCGAGTTCTTTGTATTTCTGCCGGAAGCACTCCGTCATTTTGCTTCGCAACACGGTCTTGTCTATTTCCGTCATGTCAAGCATTCGGCTGATCTCGTTGTCCAGCCGTATTACCTCGGTGCTTGGCTCGTAGGGTGTTTCGGCAGGCAATGTGATGCTGTCGGCGGTTACCGTGCCGAGAAGGTCGGCAAGTGCGGTCAGCAGTTCGGCATCGGACATATCAATTCGCAGACGGCAGGCTGTATTCTCACAAGTCCAACGCTCTTGGCATTTGCATCGGCTGTCGTGCCGACGGCGCATTCGGTCGCCGCAGCTTGGACATCGGACGGGGACGGTCAGCTTGAATATGTCCTGTGTTTTGTCCGTGTTCCTTTGTGTGTTGCGCCCATGCTTTGTTTTCTGTATTTTCTCATAGGTCGCTTGGTCGATGATCGGCGGATACATCTCTGTGCCGAGATACTTTGTATTGTCAATGAGGTGCTTGAGCCGTCCTTTGTTCCAACCGGTAACGCCGTCCCTGTATTCGATTTTCTCTCTGTTTAGCTGCTCGGCTATGGTCAGCATTGAGGCGCCGTCAAGGTATGCGGCATATATCCGCTTCAGCACTTTGCTTTCTTTTGGCTCTATTGCAATTATGCCGTTTCTATAGCAGTAACCATAAGGCAATGTTCTGTTGCTCATGCCGTTTTGCGCCGTCCTTTCTTTGGGATTTGCTCGGTCAGTGCAATACCGCCGAGGAGCTTGAATGTGAGCTCTTCGCTGCTGTCCACCGTAATGCTCTCGGTGATTTCGTCAAACAGCCCGTTATCAAACTCGACGGTCGGTTCGTATTCATCGAGGATGCCGTTTAAGTCTTTGAGAGTGGCGAGCAGTTGGTCGTCCTCATCCTCAGTGAGCTTCTGCCGCCGTTCGATGCGCAGTTCGGTGAGACGGTTGCCGATCTCCGAAGTCTGCATGGCGTAATCGGCAGCGTTCATAGCGCCGTTTGTGTGCAGCCGTGCAATGATATGATTCTTTGCACCGAGGTCGGCGATTTCTCTGTCTATCTGCCGTATACGCTCCTGATCACGGCTTGTGCGGTCCTGCATGGTTTCCATTTGGTGAATCAGCGTACCGAGCAGTTCGGCTCGGTAGGTTTTCAGCTTGATAACCATATCGGTGAATATCTCGTATACGATATCCTCACGCACATGGCGGTGCTGACAGTCGGTCGCACCGGACGACCGGCAGGAGCATATCCAATGTGCCTTGCCGTTTATCACCTGATGTCGGAAGGCTCTGCCGCATTCGGGACAGCGCAGCTTTCCGGTCAGCGGATAGGACTTCCTTTTGCATCTTTCTGTTTTCCGTGAGCGCAGTAGGTTCTGCGCCGCCTGAAAGGTTTCTCGGCTGACGATGGCAGGATTGCTGTTCTCTACATAGTATTGCGGCAGCCGTCCGTCGTTTTTCATTTTCCGAAACGGCAGGGTTTCGGTGGTGTAGCTTTTCTGCAGGAGCGCATCTCCCATATAGCGTTCATTGTTCAATACATAGTTGATCGAACTCGGCAGCCATTTTTCGTAGCCGTATTTCCGCGGTATGCCGTCCTCATTCAGCATTTTCGCAATGGCAAGCGTACCGTATCCTTGGAGGTATAGATCGAATATGCGCCGTATGACCGCCGCCTCCGTTTCGTTGACGGTCATTTGTCCGTCTTTGAGGTCGAAGCCGTAAGCCGGACAGGTGCAGTTGAAGTCGCCGGACTGCATCCGCTTTTGATAGCTCCAACGCAAATTCCCCGATATGTTCACACTTTCTTGCTGTGCGGCCATACCGGGGAATGTTACGATCATTTCCATATTCAGTTTTTCGGTGTCGATGCCCTGTTCCTCGAAATACACGCTCACGCCGATCTCTTTGCACATTCGCAGCAGTACGAGCAGTTCCTCGGTGTTCCGAGCCAATCGGGAAACCGATTTAACGATGATGCGGTCGACCTTGCCTTTCCTGCAGTCGGCTATCAGCCGATTCAGCTCGTCCCGCTTTTTCATCTCGGTTCCCGTGATGCCCTCATCGGCATAAATGTCGACAAGCTGATATTCGGGATGCTTCTTGGCATAGTCGCTGTAGTAGCGAATCTGTGCGGCGAAGGAATGGAGCTGGTCGGTGGAATCGCTTGACACTCGGCAGTACGGGGCCAACCGAAGCCGTTCGGCTGTCTGCTTCTTTGTGCTTGTGATTTCAGTAATGTTCATGTCTTTCTCCTTTCCGCAAGGGGTCGCCTTGCTGTTATTCGCCTTTTGGCACGACACACCATACCACAATAGTTCGAATACTTCCAGCGGTTTTTCTCAAAAACTTGAGAATTAAGATTTCAGACACAAATAAGATCAGCACCATAATGTTCGGCGCTGATCTGAGCGATTTTTTCGTATTCGTCCTCGGTGATGAGCTGCATGGCGAGGAGCATTTTTAATAGGTTTACGCTGTAAGCAAAAGAGGAGTTGCTGATGTCCTTCTTATTCATATTCGCACCTCACATTCCTTGAATGAACGGTGTAAACTGTTCGGTTGGGCGAGAGCCGTCTGCCGTTATTTCAATGTCGATGCCATCATCCGCAAAGGCTTTGACGATGTCTGCTACCATAGCAGTATTCCTTCCCAAACGGCTGATGTCGGGGATGACGAGCAGCTCGGCATTTTTGTTTTTCATGTCGGTGAGAATGTTCTCCATAACGGAAGGTATTTTCTCTGACGGCTCTTTGGTGAAAGCAGAGCCGACAATGCGGTATCCGTTTTCCTTGCAGTAGGCGTCCATTTCTCTCTGTGCCGTAAGCAAGTCTGTGTCCGATGCCTGCGGCTGCATTCGGGTGAAGGTATAGGCTGTGATGCGGTTATCGTCCATGAATCAGTTCCTCCAAGTATTTGATGCCGAGGCTCACCACAATGGCACGGTCAACGGCGGCAAGGGTCTTGCTGTCGAGCCTGCCGATGTATTCGCCGAGCCTCGCTTTATCTATCGTCCTGATTTGTTCGAGCAGGACGGTGGATTCGGTTTTAAGCCCTTTCGTCATGATTTTCACATGGGTGGGCAGATTGGCTTTTGTTTTTCTGCTTGTGATCGCCGCCACGATGGTGGTTGGGCTGTGCTTGTTGCCGATATCGTTTTGCAAAACCAAGGACGGGCGAGTTCCGCCTTGCTCACTGCCGAAGCCTGTGCCGAAATCGACAGCATATATTTCGCCTCGTTTAATCTCTTTCATATTAGCCTCCGTTTAAGTAAAAGGCGGTCGAGTGCTTTTTGGGCAAACGACCGCCTTGGTATTTGTATCAATCGTTTTTGCTTTTGTCCGTATTTGTCCACGACGCCCCGAACAAGGGAACGCATCCTCCGGTCATGCATTTGACCTCATTGGAATTCCACCACTCCGAGGATCTCTCCGAGCCGCTCTCCTTTGTTGCGACGGTTTTATCACGCTCGACTTTAGGACTGAACGGAAGTATCATTATTGCTTCTGCCTGTCATGGCCTTCGGTGCGGATGCGCCGCCCCGTCCGACTCATAGGTCGTGTGGCTCATCGGCTCTCGCCGACAGCAGAATGAAGGTAAAGAATGCGCTGTACTATTTAATTTTCAAAGAGCAACAGAGGCTATTGAGAAAGCCCCCTCACTTTTCATGGTAAAAAGTGAGGGGGCTGAGCGGATTTATTTTTAACTTTCTAAAAGTTTTTTGAGTTTGGCGATAATCCGCCGCTTGCGATCATTGATGGTTTTTTGAGGTATTCCTGTTTCCTCCGAAACCTTGCGTTCTGATTTTCTTTCAAAATACAAGGCGTGAATCAAGAATTTCTCATCTTGGTTCAACAATTGCAAAGACTTGCGGAGCTTGTCCGTCATAATGCTTTCCACTACAGTGTCGCATACATCCGGCTGCTCGGCGATG
>CAVJDU010000068.1:0-4060 GCA_963648385.1 uncultured Coriobacteriaceae bacterium
TGTTATTTCTATTTTATACCATCTCGGAGGTTTACACAATATCTTAAGAAGTCTCTATGAATGTATGATTTATCTCGTTGTCGGCAAGCTTAGTCTATCCTGTCCCTCTCTCTTTGCGTAACTTTTCACGGTTTTAGGAAAAGAAACCAGAAACTTTATATCCTTGACATTCAAATCCCACTGTGGTATTATTTAATTAAAGCATAGAAATGTCTCCTTTGCGAATTGTTTGTCATTCAACTACAATTCTGGAGCTTTCTACGCTCTTTTTCAATACTTATTTTATTTATTCCCCACAATTCCGTGAGGAGTTTTTTCTTTATTTCCTCTTTTCCTCATATTAAATTCCGCCTTTTTACAATAATTATTTCCGCTCTCGTCATACTGTGAAATTTACTTTGGGAATTCACCATGGAATTATATTCAAGCAAAGCGTGCACCTCAATTGTATGGTGTCGCCTTATTTTTTTGATGGCATTCTTGGCTCGGTTTTTTGGCTCACCGTCTTTGTTTGTATTGACAGCGATGTTATAATTTTTAAGGAGGTATTGCGATGAACAAGATTGAACTGCGAAAAAAATGCAAGGATATAATTAACGGCACGCCTCCGGAAAAATTCAGGGAATGGGGCGAGGAAATTGCCGCTGTTATTTTTAACTCCGACGAATGGAAAAGCTCCGAGGTCGTTTTCGTCTTTGTCTCATTAAAAAACGAGGTCGACACTTATCCCATGCTGTTCGGCGCACTTGAGAGCGGTAAGAAGCTTTGCGTTCCGAGAATAACGGGCGACGGCATGATGGAAGCCGTTGAAATCAAGAAGCTTTCTGAACTTGAAAGCGGAAAATTCGGAATTCTTGAGCCGATAAGCAGCTGCCCGAGCGTAAAGAAAGAACAAATTGATCTGATGCTTCTCCCTTGCCTTGCCGCAGACGAAAACGGAGGCAGACTTGGAAAGGGCGGCGGATTCTATGACCGATTTTGCGAGAAAACCGACTGTCGGAAAATTATTCTCTGCCCCGAAGCGCTGATGATGAAAAACGGAGAAATTATAATGCAGGAGCATGATGTTGCCGCCGATGCTGTGGCAACGCAAACAAGGATGATAAAAGCGAGGAAACAAGCATGAATATAAAGAAAAAAATCAGCAGAGCCGTAACAAATACCGTTCAGTTCTTTTCGAACGGGCTTTCGCAAAGTGCAACCGACAGAGACGGCGAGGAAAAGGCCGTTACGCAAGGAATGCCTGAAGTTCTGCGGCGTGCGACGGCGGAGGGTGCGGTTTTGCTTGAAAACAACGGGATTCTCCCGCTGAAAAGCAACACCAAAATTGCTCTTTTCGGCATAACGGGATACGAATGTCATTATGTCGGCTACGGTTCGGGCGGCGATGTCAACAAGCCGTATGCCGTCAGTTTTGCCGACGGAATCGACTCCTGCGACAGGCTGGCTCTTGACAAAGAGCTTGAAAATACATACAAGGAATGGAATACAAAAAATCCCATCAATAACGGATTTTGGGGACACTGGCCGTTTCATTTCCCGGAAATGTCACTCGACGAAGCGACGGTTAAAAAAGCAAAATCGCAAAATGACATTGCTGTTGCTGTTATCGGACGAGCCGCCGGAGAAAGCAGAGATTGCAAGCCGATAAAAGGCAGCTACTATCTTGGCGATGATGAAATTGCCATGCTTGACGCAGTGACAGCCGAATTTGAAAATATCATAATTCTGCTCAACATCGGCGGAATTTTCGACATGAGCTTCATTGAAAAATACAAGGACAAAATCGGTGCGGTTCTTATTGTTTGGCAGGGCGGCATGGAAAGCGGAAACGCTGCTGCGGATCTGCTTTGCGGAAAGGTTTCACCAAGCGGTCGCCTGACCGATACGGTGGCCAAACGCCTTGAGAATTACCCGTCCTCCGCAAACTTCGGCGGCAAGGATTACAACGAATATAAGGAAGATATTTATATCGGATACAGATATTTTGAAACCTTTGCCAAAAGCAAGGTAGCTTATCCGTTTGGCTACGGTATTGGTTACACCGAGTTTGAAATCTCACCGAATTCTGTTGAAAAATCAGAGGGCAAATTTATCTTTAATGTTACCGTCAAAAATGTAGGCGACGCTGACGGAAAAGAAGTCGTTCAGCTTTATTTAAGCAAGCCGTGCGGTACTCTCGGCAATCCCGAAAAGATTCTTGCTGCCTTTGCAAAAACAAAGACATTGATTCCGGGGGAGAGTGAAACACTTGAGTTGACAGTTGAAAAAGAGCAGCTTTCATCATACGATGAAAGCAAAAGCTCATACATAATCGAGAAAGGCGAATATATATTTTTCGTCGGCAAAAATGTTCGGGAAAGTGATGCAGTTTTCACCCTTGAACAAGCCGAGGACGAAATTATCCGCCAGTGCGTTCAGGCGGCTGCGCCGGTCAAAAAATTTGAAGTTATGAAGGCATATGAGCACAATGGTAAACGATACTTTAAGAACGCAAAAATCAGGACAAGAGAATACGACCTTGCCGAACGAATTCTTGAAAATATACCCACGGCAATTCCGCAAACAGGAGACAAGGGCTATAAGCTCTACGATGTAAAAAGCGGAAAAATCACCATGAGGCTCTTCGTTGCTCAGCTGACCGACGAAGAGCTTGAAGCGATTTCGAGAGGCGACTATGTGATGAACAGCGCACTCGGAGCAAAAGGCAATGCAGGCGTTTTCGGCGGGGTTTTGCAATCGTTGAGGGATAAAGGCATCGAGCCTATCACGACAACCGACGGACCTTCCGGAATACGGCTTGCGGCATGCTGCTCGCTTCTCCCGATAGGAACGCTGCTCGCCTGCACCTTTGATACTGAACTTGTTGAAGAGGTATATTCGGCGGTGGGCAAAGAAATGCTTGCCAAAGGCTCAGATGTTCTCCTTGCGCCCGGAATGAATATACACCGTAATCCGCTTTGCGGAAGAAACTTTGAATATTACAGCGAAGATCCGTATCTGACGGGCAAAATTGCCGCCGCTGCGGTCAGAGGTATTCAATCACACGGCGTGTCGGCGTGTCCCAAGCATTTTGCCTGTAACAATCAGGAAACCTGCCGCAACATGAACGATTCCCGCCTTTCCGAGCGTGCACTGAGAGAGATATATCTAAAGGGCTTTGAGATCTGCGTCAAAGAAGCCAAGCCGAAAAATATCATGACCTCGTATAATAAAATAAATTCGGTATACGGTCATTATAACTATGATCTCTGCACAACGATTCTGCGAAACGAATGGGGATATGCAGGAAATGTAATTACAGACTGGTGGATGAAAAGCGGAAAAAGCCCCGAATTTCCGTTGGTCAGGAATCAGGCGTATCGAGTCAGAGCGCAGGTCGATGTTCTCATGCCGGGTGGCGGAAGATTGCCTCGCCGAAAGCCGGACGGAACTCTGCTCAAAAATCTCGATAAGAAAGGCGGCATAACCCTCGGCGAGCTTCAAAGAACCGCCGGCAATGTCCTGTCCGTTTTATTAAATAACCGCTGAAAATTGTGCAACTGCCCAGTTTTCGCTCATTTCTTGCCGGCAAAGAGTGTGCCGGCTTTTTTGCTGTTCAAAATGTCATATATCGCTTCGGGGCGTTTGCCGTTTGTTATTACCGTGTCAGTTCCGTTGTAAGTCTCCGGTTTTGCTGATTTTAAAATCTTTTATTTTAGTCCAAGGATATAGTCAGCCGAAACATTGTAAAATTTACAAAGAGTAATTATGTGTCTTATCGGCATTTCATTCTCTCCATTTTCATATCTGGAATAAACCTGCTGCGTTGTCCCAAGAAGGTTAGCAATATCCTTTTGTTTTAAATCGTGATCCTCTCGCAATTCTCGAATAATCTTGTTATATTCTTTCATCAATATCACCAAAAGAATTTTAATACATCAAAAAAGATGTATTGACAAATACACTTGATGTGGTGTATAATGTCAAGGAAAGGAGAAATTATTGTTAAAAGAATGAAAACAAAAAGACTAACTATTAAAAGTCAAGCCCCAAAATAAAGATTTTGCAAAAAATCCGT
>CAVJDU010000069.1:0-3487 GCA_963648385.1 uncultured Coriobacteriaceae bacterium
AGCATCTTTCGTCCTTGAAGAGGGACATTAATAACTACTACTTTATTATACGAGGAAGTGAGAGAGTTTCTTGATGATCTGACAACCCGTGATCAAAAGATGTTCAAGGTTATAATTACCGTTATGCACACAGCCGATACACTTAAACAGCTCAACAGCGATACAGAAGCAATACAGGCAATGGGCAGAAATCATATGTGTCAAATAGGTATCTTAAAATATCAACAGCTCGAGGGATTTAATGCTACACTTCCGATAGGAATAAATAAAATTGAAGCAAGGCGTACTCTTACAACAGAGAGCCTTGCTGTTTTTATGCCGTTTAAAGTTCAGGAAATCCAACATGACGGAGGCGTATTTCAGGGCATCAATGTTATATCGAAAAATATGATTATTGTAAACAGAAAATATCTTCTCAACGGTAATTGTTTTATTCTCGGCGTATCCGGTTCGGGCAAATCATTCACCGCAAAGGAAGAAATGGTAAATCTTCTTCTTTCAACCGATGCAGATGTTATGATAATCGATCCGGAACGTGAATACTCCGCTCTTGTTGAAGCAATGGACGGACAGGTCATTGAGCTTTCTGCAAAAAGTAAAAATCATATCAACTGCCTTGATATAAACAAAGAATATGCCGACGGAGCAAGTCCCATTGCATTTAAAGCCGAATTTGTATTATCTTTGTTTGAACAGGTTATCGGCAAAGGCGGAGTTAATGCAATTCAAAAATCCATTGTTGACCGTTGTCTTGCAAATGTATATAAAAACTATATCAAGAGGGGATATACGGGTAAAGTTCCGACTCTTGTTGATTTATGCAATGATTTGAAACAGCAGCCTGAAGCTGAAGCGCTTGAACTTGCTACTGCAATGGAACTGTTTGCCTCTGGTTCACACAGCACTTTCGCACAGAAAACAAATGTTAATGTTGAGAACAGACTTATATGCTACGACATACTTGAACTCGGCAGCCAGCTTATGCCTATCGGTATGCTTGTTGTTCTTGACAGCATTCTTAACCGTATAACCAAGAACCGCGCGGAAGGCAGAGAAACATATATTTTCATTGACGAAATATATCTTCTCTTTCAACACGAATACTCGGCAAATTTTCTTTTTACACTTTGGAAACGAGTTCGTAAATACGGTGCATACTGCACGGGTATTACTCAAAACGTTGATGATCTTTTGCAAAGCCATACGGCACGAACAATGCTTGCCAACTCCGAATTTATCATAATGCTTAATCAGGGAGGTACAGATAGAGAAGATCTCGCAAATCTATTGCAGATAAGTGAAACCCAGATGACGCATATTACAAATGTTGAAGTCGGTCACGGTCTTGTTAAGGTCGGTTCGGCACTGGTTCCTTTTGAAAGAAAATTTCCAAAAGATACAGAGCTGTATAAGTTAATGTCAACTAAAGTCGGTGAACAGTAATGGAGAAAAGGATAAAAACCCGTGAAGTTATAAATGACATTAAAGTCCACAATGCGGCGGTTAATGTCGGAGACAAAATGAAAAATATCGGCATCAAAACAAAAGAGAAGATATCCGAAAACATTGAACCGAATGACAATACATCACCTGAACAGTATGCGGTCGATAAAGTGTCGGAGAAAATGAGAGCAGCTGCCGAAACTGTTGCGGTTGATTCAGAAAAAGTCAGTCGCAAAGTCGGCGGTGAAACCAAGACCAAAATTAAAGAAAAACGTGCAGAGAAAAAGGATGCCGTTAAAAATCAGATTGATGATAGAGAGATAAATAAGCCTGATATGACGGACAGCAAAGGTGAGGATAAATTACGAAGCGAAGATAAAGCGAACGACAAACATAAAAATTATAAAAACAATCAGAAACAGAAAAATGACATTAAAACAAAATCGGGTAATGGACAAATAAAAGTCAATAATGATAAATCGACGATTAAAGAAAAGACATCGGTTTTGCCAAAAACTAAACCACAGTCCGATCCTATTCTTGACGAAAAGAAAAAACCTCGTCAAAGAAAGTTATCTCCGCCGATAACCAAGGAAAAAGGTACTATAAAAAAGATAGGATCGGAAAGGCAAAAGATTAAAACAGTAAGTAATGAAGCCGAGAAGATTAAACAAACAAAAAAGAGCTTTGATAATACCTCAAAAAGCATCAAAACAGCTGAGAAATCTGTCAAGGCTACGAAAAACACAGCAAGTAAAACGGTTGAAACCGCAAAGAAAACAAAACAGGCGGCAAAAACCGCTGTAAAGGTTGCCGATAAAACTGTTAAAACCACGGTCAGGATAGTTAAAGCAACAGGAAAAGCTATTGCATCGGGAGTAAAAAGTATAGGAGCGATTATTGCAGCAGGAGGTATACCTGCTGTTGTTGTAATTATAATTATATGTCTGATCGGAGCAATAGGCGGAACTTGTTTTGGAATTTTCCTTGCCAACGATGAAACGACAGGTATCGAAAAAACTATGTCACAGGCTATATCCGAACTTACATCGGAGCATTATGCAAATATTACCGCTATGAAAGCTTCATATTCCTATGATTTGCTCGAAGTGAAAGGAGATATTTCAATCAAGTGGAAAGATATTTTAGCGATTTATGCTATAAAAACAACCTCAGGTGAGGATTCGCTTGAGGTTGTTACACTTAATGAAGTTAAAATAAACTTGCTTCGTGAAATAATGAAAGAAATGAATAAAATATCCGGCGTTGTTACTCCTAAATTGGTTGCTGAAATAAAGGTCACAACCGATGACAAGGGTAACTCAGTTAAGCAGACGGTTTATGTCACCAAGAAAGTTCTGAACATTTCTATTATTCATTTAGATGCGAAGCAGATGGCGTTAAAATACAAATTTAATGATGAACAAAATAAAATGTTAGATGAACTTATGGGCGAAGAATATGATGACTTATGGAATAAACTGATAGGGGACAGTGTGAAAAGTTATCCAAGCGGCGGTTCCTTTGTAGGAACAGGAATATTTGCTTGGCCGCTCACCGTTGACGGAACTATCACATCATATTTCGGAACAAGATCTGATCCGATAACGGGCGAAATTTCTACGCATGGAGGAACGGATATTGCCGCACCACAGGGCACTCCGATCCTTGCCGCTGCCGACGGTACAGTTGTAGCGGCAACATGGCACAACGGTTACGGCTACTATGTAAAGATAAAGCACAACAACACATATTCAACGCTTTACGGACATTGTTCGGAACTCCATGTTTTGACGGGACAAAAAGTAAAACAGGGTCAGTTGATTGCAAAAATTGGTTCAACAGGATATTCTACCGGTCCGCATCTGCATTATGAAATTGTTCAAAATGGGGTTAGGGTTGATGCGTTGAAGTTTTATTTAAATAAGTCTTAACTCTTTAATATAACAGATGAATAGAAAGTCTCAAGATAATGTGAGGTTAAATTTTTGAGACTTCTTAAGATATTGTGTAAACCTCCGAGATGGTATAAAATAGAAATAAC
>CAVJDU010000070.1:0-3171 GCA_963648385.1 uncultured Coriobacteriaceae bacterium
ACCACGCAAAAAACGACACCGAATAAAGGGTGTCGTTTTTTGATTTTTTATAGAACTTTCACTCAAAAATCAGAGCAAAAAATAAACCGTTGACATAAACAATTGTCAACGGAATACACTGGTCCGAGTGGCGAGACTCGAACTCACGGCCTCTTGAACCCCATTCAAGCGCGCTACCACCTGCGCTACACCCGGATACCTGAATTATTTTACCACAAAATTTGTAAATGTCAATACTTTGTTCCAACAAACTTTTAAATTTCACGAAAAATTTTTGCAAATTTTTTTGAAAACGAATACAGCGCCTTTTAATGTAAAAAATAATGGCGAGGTGACTTTTAAAATGATTGAACATGACACGATCAGACTTTTGAGAGAATGTGACGCCGGGGTCAAAATGGGCATTGCGGCTATCGACGATGTGATTTCCGATATCAAAAACGAAAATTTCAGGTCAAAGCTCATTGACCTCAAAGATGATCATCAGCAGCTTAACGGCGATATTCAAAAACTTCTCGGGAAATATCATGACGAAGGTAAGCAGCCGAACCCGGTCGTAAGAGGAATGTCGCAAATCAAAACTAATTTCAAAATGGCTGCCGATAAATCCGACGCAACAGCCGCCGAACTGATGACGGACGGCTGCAACATGGGTGTAAAATCCCTGAGCAGGTATCTTAACCAATATACCGCCGCAGACGAAAACTCAAAGCGGCTGGCAAAAAGACTGATAAAAATCGAAAGCGACTTTTCGGCGGAGATACGGCAATATTTATAAATTGCACTCCCTCTCCCCGCCCTCAAAGCACTTTTACCTCCTCCCCCCCACTCGCATTAGGAAATTCTTCAAAAAACAGTTGACAAAACGAGATTCGCATGATATAATATCACTCGTTCCTTGAGGGAACAACAACCTAATGCGAGAGTGGCGGAATCGGCAGACGCGCACGTTTGAGGGGCGTGTGGTAATCCCGTACGGGTTCAAGTCCCGTCTCTCGCACCAAGAATTTAACCTTGAAACAACGCAGCTGCGTGGTTTCAAGGCTTTTCTTTTGCCTTTTTGGAGTTCATTTGTGGTTTTTTTGCTTTCTACATTTTATCAATTTAGAACAGTACCCTGCCCGTCACATAGTCACCTGTGAGTGCGAAGGTTGTGTGCACGGCTCGTGTTCTGATGCCCAAATCCATCTTGCCGAGATTAAATTTAAGCGGTATTGTCCATACAAGCTCGTCGCCGTCCTCTGTCGGTGGAGTTGAATATTTGCTGAAGGTCCTTGTATTTCCGTCGGGGTCGATAAACTGAATTTTCAGAACATCTTTGCTTGTTCTGATTATGACGTCATGAACACCTGCATATATTCTTCCGTCCGTATATGTTCCCGACGGATACATATCGGGTATGCTTACGGAGTGAATACCGAGGTCGGGGCCGCTTGATGCGGTCACGATCAGCGTTACACCGCTGTCGATATAATCCTCGTTATATTTTATGAAGATGCTGTAAGCTGTCTTTTCCGACATAACGGCAATCTTGATTCGCCAGATTTCATTATCGCCGTCCTTGACCGTCAACGCCGAGCTTCTGTCAAATGTTACTGCGTTTTTCTCTTCGTCAATAAATCTGATTGCTTCGGGTGAGCCGTTTACGGTAATCTCAACAACTGCGTTTGCGCCGAGCGTCGGTGTGCCAATAACTCTTGCGCTGACGGAATTTTTCCTGACAAGATTATTTCTTGCATTGATTATTTCCTTTACCGCCGCATCAATAATATTCTGCTTGCTCTTTGCCAATCCTCTGTATATGCTTGCGCCTACTGCGACGGCGGTTGAGTAATCAGAGCACGATTCGGCTGTGTAAAGCTCCGCTTGTGAGCTGTCGAATTCGTTAAGGACTTTATCAAGAGCGGTGTAATCTGCCGTCTGCGTTCTGTTTTCACAGGCGCTTGTTTTGATCGTTATGGGGTCAAAATCGCCGTCCTTACTCGTTACCACGCAGTAATAATACGGGGCATAATAATCGGCAGGGTTAAAGTTTTTGCCTGTTGCGCCCCCAATCGGTGTTCCGCCCTCATTGCTGTTGACATCATTTGCGTACCACTGATATTGTCTGTTAAAACCGACAACATCTGCCTCAAGCTCGCCCATGTATGGCTTGTAATATTTCGGCAGGTCTGTTATTACAGCGGTTTTCGGCGTTACTTCAATAAAATCAAATCCCTTTTCCTTTGCATATTTTTCAACATACGTTCCCGATGAACCATAAATCTTGCACAAAGCAGGGACATATGCGCTCACATCATCCGGTAAGCTTTCAACTGTTGACGGCAACACAACACTAACCAGTCCTGTACTCGGCAAATCTTTTAATCCTTTTATTTTTGAAAATTCTAATCGTGTTACCCTATTTTCATTTATTTCACCGGTGCTTCTTGAAGAAAAACATTTACCCTTGACATCCTCTAACACCGGAAAATCTGCAACACCCAATATGTTTGTGGCGCTAAAAACATATGCATCGTCCTGAACTGCCACATTATCTTTGCCATCTATATATGTATTATTGACTTTTGATAATTTAGGACAATAAAGAGTAGTAACCTCCATGTTGGCAAAGGTATACAATCCGCATTCTTCAAGGTTAGGTAATGATAAATAGTATAAATATAAAGCAGATAAAGCTTCCTCCGCTATATAAGTAACATTCGGGAGAACCAACTTCTTGAATGTACTTATACCATAGAATGCCTCTTCCCATATTGTTTTAACTTTGGGGAAATTGCAAAAAGTGAGTTTTTTACAATTTTTAAATACCGACATGCCTATTTCTTCTATTGATTCTCCATCAATAAACATAAGGGTCTTATTATCCTCAAATGCTCTTGCGTCTATTCCTTTTTCAAAGAATTCGTCAATTGTCGTTCCTATTCTTGTCATGGTATTCGGCAAGGTAATGCCGGAAACATTCTTGTCCTTAAACGCTTCTGCGTTGATGTTTTCGACTTTAATTCCCTTTATTTCAGAGGGAATTATAATATCATGATGATTTCCGTTATAAGCCGTAATTATGCCGTCCTCGTCTATTTCAAAATTCTCGCCGCTTTCCAATACCGACGATCTATGTCTTTGCGACCGTCGGATAGAGGATTTTTGTCACCGAACCCAACATATCGC
>CAVJDU010000071.1:0-2873 GCA_963648385.1 uncultured Coriobacteriaceae bacterium
CAACCTACAGCGAAAAGAACGGCTTTATGTTCTGCACATGGAAACAGAATGCAGATGGCGATTCGGTGTTCTGGGGAGATTATTCTCCGAACTATGAATATGTCAAGGAGGCCTTTGCCGTGCGTTCCGGTCTCGTCAGCAAACACCGACTGTTCTCAGAAAAAGAATCGGCAGACCTATATCGCTGTTTGGACTTTGCCAAAGGCAACTGCGAAACGCTGACCTATGAGCATGAACGGCAGCTCGATAAGCTCCAAGAGAAACTCACGGACGGATACCCCTCCCTCGAAGCCGAGCAGCCGACCTTTGAGCAGACAGCGGCTCCACAACAGAATATGTAATACTATCAATCGCCCTTCGGTTACACAAAAACCGGAGGGCTTTTTTTATTTCACAGCAAGGAGAAAAGAGAATGACCATATTTTCAGATAATCCCCATGACCGCCGAATCGAACGGTTTATGACCGCCATCCCGAACTTCAAGCCGAGAGGTGTTGGCGTCCGTTTTTCGGAATCGCAGGTTCTCATCACAATAACCGCCGCAACACCCACAGAGATACTTACGGAAACCATGAGGCAGATACGCTGTCCGCCCTTCCGCAAGAGATTCAACAAATATATAGAAAGCGAGGAAAAACCAATGACATATATAAATGAAAAGCATCGGGCAAGATTTGAACTTGCCGCTAAGAACATCCCCAAAGCAAATTACGCATTGCTTTCGGCGCTGTATCTGCTCACTGCCGACCAAAGGCTGTGGAGTTGCTGTAAGCACCATATAAATAACGGCTGTGTGTTCTTTGAAAATATCAAGCTCAACAACTGCTCCGAGAGAGCCTACACCCTCTACTGTGCGGCAAAGGACTTGACGCTCGGCACAAAGCATATTACCGTGTCGGATCTGTCGGACGCCGACCTCGTTCCGCCTATGCTGTTCCGCACTATCTGCAACGCTATGGCAATCCGCAGATTCGGACTCGCAGCTATCAAGGTGAACCGCCATGATTAAACTAAAAATCAAATACGGCAAGAGTCAGACAGACCTCCGCTTTCCCTGCACCGAAAAGGAAATGAATGCGGCACTCAAAAGAATCCACGCCGAGGATGTCACGCCGCTTGAAATCTATGTGTCCGAGGTCATATTTCCAAAAGAACTCGACTGCCTCCAAGACCGATTCGTTAACCTCGATGAGGTCAACTTCCTCGGAAAACGAATGGACGGTTTCTTCGGCGATGAGGAATATCAGTTTTACGAAGCGATGAAATCAGAGGGCTTCAACAGCTTGCCCGACCTCATCAATTTGAGTTTTAACCTCAACCGATATCCGCTGATTCAGGACATCGGCGATATGGGTAAAATCGGTCGAGAATATCTGCTCACGGTCAAGGGCTGTCTGCCTGCCGATGATGCAGACGATCCGAAATATGCAAAGCTCGGCAGAGAGATTGTTCATTCCGGCAAGGGCGTTTTTACCGAACACGGATTGCTGTTTGTTGACGAAAATACGCCGTTTCAGAAAGTATATGACGGGCAGGTTTTTCCGGCGTATGTGTATGATCAAATGCTTTGCTTTATACGGGCTGAGTACAACGGAAAGGCCGAGTATCTGTATCTCCCCTGTGAGGAAGAAGCCATCGACAAAGCGTTCGCCCGACTCGGCGCACCCACACCGGATGATGTAGAACTCTCATGGGAGGATCATTGCATTGAAAGTGATAAATGGGCTGAACGATTCAAAGAAATTGCCGCCGAGGAAGGTGCTTACGAACTGAACAAACTCGCCGCTGCCGTTAACAGCGCCGATATGGATATGGAAAAGCTGTGGGCGGTTGCCGAATACGCCGAAGCCGAGGACGCAGAGCAGCTTGCACGGCTTGCAAAAAATATTGACTGCTTTACGGTTGCTGAGGGTGCGGCGGATTACGATGATGTCGGCAGATATGTTGTTGACCATACTGAACAATATGCCATGCCGCCGGAATTGGAAAATTACTTCGATTTCGGCGCTTTCGGAAAGCATATCGCAGAGGAATACTACGGCAAATTTGTCGGCGGTAATTTTATCTACAATGACACCGACACAAGCCTGCTCGACATTTTATATCAGGATGAGCCTATGACAATGGGAGGAATGTAAATATGATTACCGCTATTATCCGCAATAAAGAGAACACCCTTGTTCTCGAACTGCCTCACAGTATCTATGGCATTTATGAAAAAGTGCAGTCTATCGGTATCCGGCAGCCGCCGAAACAGATTTCTCTGACCGACAACGAGGACGAGGACATCGGCGTAAAGCTGTTCAGCGAGAGCGACTTCGGTCAGCACCTGCTCCTCACGCTGAATGAGAAAAACACCATCGCCGACGCCAATATGCTGACGCTTGTTATTGGGGCGGCAAGCGATGACATCAAAGAGGAACTCGAACAGAATATCCTCTACGACCAGTACGGCTCAATGGATGAAGTAATTTCCGCCGTCCGTCAGATGACGCAGGATGCCGGTCCCGTAAAGGCTGTGTTCTTCTGTCCTCTTGTCGGCAATATCGACGAGGGCGACGGAGATATGTTCACGGTCGGCGATTCCTACCTTGCCGACAGCGCAGATGAAATCAGCGACGCATTAAAGGAATACACCGCAAATGACGAAAACGACATGGCGGCGTACTATAACGAGGATGACGGCGTGAGCGAAAAGCTGACCTCAGCTGTATGGTCGGTGGAAATGCACGGCGGCAGGCTGTTCGGACGGATCGACTGCAGCCTCAAAGAAGCTCTCACCGCAGAGGAAACGGAAGCGCTTCGGGATTGGCTTACCGGACAGTGTTCGGACGGCCTCGGCGAAGGCTTTGAGCAGCAGTCCATTGATACAA